>CAYMGR010000113.1:0-7201 GCA_964389985.1 uncultured Saprospiraceae bacterium | reverse complement strand
GCGTATTTCCCTTTTTCTTCTTCGTTATTTTTAATATTTGCTAAAATCATATTTGAAGCACTATCAATCTTTAGTTTGTAATCGGGACAACCTCCAAATTGACAATAAGAATGCAATTGAATAAACCGAATCTCTTTTTTTTCTGGTTTGGGATTATACTCAATAATATTTCCATATTTATAAATGAGCGTATCCTTTTTAATCAAACCCATTTTATAGTAATCGTTATACGTTCTGGGAAGCCTGATTTCCTGACCATCTCTGACGGAAGTCGTTGTTTCTGTCTTAAAATGTCGAAAAAGGATCCATAACTCTTTTCGCTTTTCTTCAATAAATGGGATGATTAAATTTCCACGATCCTTTGGTGGATAAACTGAAATCATACTAAAATTACTTTCTTCATCCAATTCATCTTTTCCAAAAATCAAATAACTTGCTTGTTCTTTCTTCTTATGGCCGGTTACAAACAAATCTGGAATTTCATCCCCATTAAAATCTCCAACAAACCAGGGAGAATATTCCAGCGAATCTAAGTACCACTGGTTTTCTTCTTCGGGACATTTAATTCCAAGATCAAAATTTTTGAGTTCGTCAAAGGTGTTTTTTAGGAAAATAGATACTTCCTTATCTAAGGTAAATTCATCAAATGACTGGGCCTGTAAATTCAAGCTCAAACCGGCACAAATGAGAAGTATGAATCGAATCAGGAAGGTCATGTTTAATTTAATTTATAATTTAAACCAAGCTCTTCCAGTTCAGCCAAGAGTTCACTGCTGACAGATACTTTTTTTGCAGATGAAAAATTCAGCTGTTGTTCTTGAGCCATATCAATGACTTTTAGTTTTAATGGAAGATTTCCTTTATGAGATTTTAAAGATTTATCCATTTTTTTTATCAACTCATCCGTAATACTTTCTAAGCGCAGGAAAAGGGTAAATTGTTTAGTAATGAAGGGAATGGCAGAAGAAAGCAACATCATGTTGACGACTTTAAAAACGATTTCTTCATCGTTTGATTTAAACTTTGATTTTTCAAAATAGCCATCGATCATTACAACGATACCGTTTTCCAACAGACCCTTATAGTGCAAATATTGTTCCGTAAACAGGCGTAAACTGATGCTTCCAAAATAATCCTGTAATTTAAACATGGCAAAACCAGCTCCTTTTTGTGTGGTGCGATGCTGTACTTCGGCCAGGATTCCACAAATTCGGATCCGACTGCCTAATTTGGAATCTTCCATGTAAGCATCTAGTTTATCAAGAGGAATCGCATTGATGTTTCTAATTTCAATCTGGTAATCATCTAAAGGATGAGAACTTAAATAAATTCCTGCAATTTCTACTTCATGGATGAGTTTTTCCATACTAGTCCAGGGTGCACATTCAGGTGGTTTGGGTACTGAGATTTCTGTATTAAGGGACGAACCGAATAGAGATTCTTGTTGGGTCGATATGAAATTTTGGTATTGACTTCCCCAACGGATCATGCATTCGATATAGCTTCCAAATTTATCGATCGGAGCAAAATATTGGGCGCGATGCATATTGGAAAAGCAATCAAAGGCACCGCCATAAACACAACTTTCAATGACTTTTTTATTGAATACTTTTGAATTAAGGCGTTTGGCTAAATCAGCAAAATCAATAAAAATACCTTTTTCAGATCGATCTTTTAAAATTTCAGTAACGGGTCCTTCTCCAATTCCTTTTAATGCCGACAAACCAAAGCGAATGTGTCCTTTTGCGTTTACAGTAAATTCCATTTCTGATTCATTGATATCGGGACCCAGTACGGTAAGTTTCATTCGTTGACATTCATTCAAATATACGCGAAGATCGGTCACATTACTTTTGTTGGCAGTTAAAACAGCCGCCATGTATTCTGCCGGATAATGCGCTTTTAAATAAGCCGTCTGAAAGGCAAGAATGGAATACGCTGCGGCATGAGAACGATTGAATCCATAAGAAGCAAATTTGGCCATCACTTCGAAAATGTCCCTTGCTTTCGTTTTATCAATTCCTTTTTTACTGGCACGCTCGACAAACAAACTACTTTGTTTGTCCATTTCATCTTGTTTCTTTTTACCCATTGCCCGTCTCAACACATCGGCTTCCCCAAGGGAATAATCTGCCATGATTTGCGCTGCTTGCATAATTTGCTCCTGATAAACCATGATCCCGTAAGTTGGTTTTAATAATTCTTCCAACCATGGATGGGGATATTCAATGATTTGTTTTTTATTTTTTCGATTGATAAACTCATCGATAAATGCCATTGGTCCGGGACGAAAGAGTGCATTCATTGCAATGATATCTTCAATATCTGTGGGTTTCAGATTTTTTAAATTAGATCTCATTCCCTCACTTTCAAATTGAAAAATGCCTGTTGTGTTCCCTTTTTGGAAAATTTCTAATGTAAGGGCATCATCCAATGGAATCTCATCCAGGGATATTTGTTTTTCTGGACCATGTCGTTTGATAATATTGGCCATCGTATCCTGAATAATGGATAAGGTATTTAATCCAAGAAAATCCATTTTAAGAAGGCCCGTATATTCAATCACATTTCCTTCAACCTGGGTTACCAGTAGATCAGTATCTTTTGCAGTGCAAACCGGAATGAACTTCGTAATATCGTCTGGTGCAATAATGATTCCAGCTGCATGGACTCCTGTGTTTCGAACGGAACCCTCTACTTTCAGCGCCATTTCCAATACTTCGGATTCCAAATTAGTTCCTTTAAGGATATTTCGCAATTCCTGTACCTTGGCTTTTTCATCCGGAGTCAATTCATCCAGATTGCCATTTTTTTCATCCAGGATGTTTCGTAAACTGATACCGGGTCTGGTAGGAACCAATTTGGCGATCCGATCCGAAATCGATAAATCCAATTTTTTTACACGGGCCACATCCCGAATGGATGATTTTGCAGCCATCGTGCCAAATGTTACAATCTGAGCTACTTGATTTTTACCATATTTTTGAACCACATAATCCAAAACTTTTTGACGACCCCGATCATCAAAATCAATATCAATATCAGGCCATGAAATCCGTTCAGGATTTAAAAATCGTTCAAACAGTAAATTGTATTTAATCGGGTCAATATCGGTGATGGTGAGACAGTATGCAACAGCTGAACCAGCGGCACTGCCCCTGCCGGGTCCTACGCTTACCCCTAAATTGCGTGCGGCCAGAATAAAATCCTGAACAATTAAAAAATAGCCGGCAAATTCCATTTTTTCGATAACCGATAATTCAAATTTGAGTCGGTTCTCTAATTTTTCATCCAGATGACCATATCGTTTTTTTGCACCCGTATAAACGAGATGTTCCAAATATTCATTTTGTGTGGTAAAGGGTTGTGGAAGTGGAAAATTTGGAAGCAATACATCGCGTTCAAGATTGGGATAAAAACAACGTTCTGCAATTTCTACTGTTTGCTCAACAGCGAGAGGAACATCCTTAAATTGCTGCTGCATTTGTTCAGTCGTTTTAAAATAAAAATCTGAACTTGGAAATTGAAATCGATCTGTTTCCTCCACATTGGAGTTGGTATTAATACAAAGCAGGATATCATGTGGCGCAAAATCTTCTTCTTCCAAATAATGAACGTCGTTGGTTGCGATGACTTTCAAATTATATTTTTGAGCAAATCCCAACAAGGTCTGGTTAATTTTTTCCTGACTCACTCCAGAACCGTCAATATCCTCACAACCCCGGTGTCGTTGCAATTCGATGTAAAAATCATCACCGAAAAGATCCATCCACCATTTTAATTTTTGTTCGGCCAGTGCGAGATCGCCCTTTACTATGGCTTGAGGAATTTCTGCTCCTACGCAGCAGCTGGTGGCAATGATTCCTTCGTGATACTGGAGCAAAAGTTCTTTATCAATGCGAGGAAATTTGCCGTAAAGCCCTTCGATATATCCTAAAGAGCAGAGTTTAGAAATATTCTCATAGCCCGTTTGATTTTTAGCTAGAAGGAGTTGATGATAGCGTTCGTCTTTTTCACCCGCACTTTTTGCAAAGCTGTGTTTTCGACGATCTGGAACCAAATAGAATTCACATCCTAAAATCGGTTTAATTCCATTGTTTTTGGCTTCCTTGACAAAACTAAAACAGCCAAACATGTTGCCGTGATCGGTTAAAGCCACCGCTTTTTGACCATCGCTCGCTGCTTTTTTCATGAGGGAAGCGATATCGGTTGCCCCATCCAATAGGGAGTACTGGGTATGGCAATGAAGATGGACAAAAGAGGACATGGTTTTGGTGCTTGGTAAGGGTGTAAAGTTAGGGATAATTAAATTCCAGACAGGGTCTTTTGACTGGTTTTAGACAGTAAGCCAGAATAAAATCCTAGCAGTTTAGATGAAAGACCTTCAAATTGGGCTTATAAGCCACTTTATTTTGAACAGATGTTAGACAATAAAAACAAATAAATCATTCATAAATAGAGTAATAAATATTAGTAATATATTATATATATTTTATTGATTTTGATTTTAGAAAAACATGCCGGATTAAAATCCAGGTTTCCAAATGACATTTGGAGTGTCCCAAATTTATTGTATTGAATATGAATTCAGACTATGATTTAAATCAATTTATGATGAGATTTTGATCATAATTAATCTTATATCGCTAGAGTACATTAGAAGAAAATAGAATGATGAAACAGATGTATAGATTCTGGTTTTTATTGACGTTTGGATTATTTGCTTTGGCTTCCTGTAAAAAAGAGGAAGAGGAGATACAAGATTCAGGAATGATTCGGACCGAACAAAGTATTTTAATTACCAAACAGTCCATTCCTTCTGAAGGTGGCACGATTGAGCTCTTAGGCACTCAATCCCCTTTGGAAGGTTTGAAAATTACGGTACCCCAATCAAGTTATGATGCCACTCAAGAATTTACAATTGCCTATTCCAACATCCTTGAGCATCGTTTAGGCAGTTATTTTAATCCGGCAACGCCGTTGATCGAAATATCAAATGGAGGACAGTTGGCTAATCGCATGATGCAATTGAAAATTCCAGTTTCAGCAAATCCTGATGTCATCCGAAATGCTTTTTATTATGATCGTAAAAGTGGAGAATTGGAAGGGATTACCATTTTAAAGCAGGAATCCAATTTTATTACCGTTTTGTTGAGACATTTTTCATTAATTGTCATTTCTGAAATAAGAAAAGATTCGCTGATTAAACAAGGTGGTTTTTCAACAGGTTTTCAACCGGCAGTAAATGGATTTAGTTTCAGAAACTGGGGGACTTATCCAGAGCCTGACGGAATTTGTGCGGGGATGAGTATTGGAGCAGCTTATTACTATAAAAATTATAAATCGAGTGTAAACTTGTATAGTTATTTTCAAAATAAGCAATTATGGTTTTCGACCAATGATTTTTGGGAAGATGACAGCAAAGGATTAAAATTTGCAACGGAAATTCACCAGGCTCAGGAAATCTATTGGACAAACGACAATATTGATATTTCCGAAATGTTGAATGCACCCCAGGAGGATCGCTTTTGGAATTTAATATATAGCATGCAACTCAACAAGCAAGCACAGTTAATAGTCGTCCAGGATAGTCGTAAAGATACGTCTCACATGATCGTTGGATTTAGTTACAGATTCAATGGAAATATTGCCGAGATAAAAGTTTATGATCCAAATTATCCGGCTCAGGAAAGCACCATAGAGTTTGATTTAACCACTCATACATTTAAGCCCTATACTTCTGCAGCCAATGCTCAGGCTCTGGAAGAAGGGAATGTTTTTGTGTGTGATAAAATTTCATTTGTTCCTCTTTCATCAACCATTCATTCGGATGATATGGATTTTTTATTGCAAAGGGTAAAAAACAATACTATTGGACAAGGAATCTTTTTTCCTTACAAGGTTTATGCGGTTCCAACTGACAACAATTTTGATCGGGTCGAATTAAAATCGGACGAGCAATCGATTACGAATTATATTCCTTTTGATGAATTTAATTTTGTGGTTGAAGGGATCGATGCTTCTGTAGGACTTAAGTTAGCAGCCTATGATTTTTTACCTGGAAGTGGTATTGCAAAAACAGAACCAGCTCAGACGATTAAAATGAAACAAAAGGATACCCTGCTTGGACTTAATTTGAAAGCAACACCTGCCGGACAATCATATGATAAATGGATTGATTTCAATTGGTATAAAATTCAAATTCAATTTATTTGGATTGAACCTATGGATACAACAGTCTCAATTAATTCTAAGTTGACTTTAATCGCCAGACACAATGGAACCGCTCCAAAAAATGTTCGATTTACTTGGGACTTTGGAGACGGGAAAATGGAGAATGCAACAGATAGTACCATTACGCATATTTATAAGGATCCTGGGGATTACGATGTTACTTTACGGGTTGTTGACCTAAGCAATCAAAAGGAAGTTGCGAAAGTAGAGACTAAAGTACATGTCAGTATTTATCCCCGTATTGCTATCGTTCTGAAAGGGATGGATGCAACGCCTCCCAGCACCATCAAGGCAGACGATGGTACCGATATACCTTCCATTGCATGGGCCAATAAGAACATCCTCACAGCCCCCAATTTAAGCTGGAATAAAACTAATTTTGAAACAGATTTTCAATACAGTCTGGCATCGGTTGTTTACACATGCAGGATTTCTGGTAGCCTATCAGAAGATTTTAAAAAGATCAATTTCCTGAATGCAATTTATACCGGAATCCTGGAAGGAGGTGATTGGAATTATCAGGCTGCAATTATTATTCAAAATTTTCCTTTGGAAGAATATATACCCGGCTCTATTTACGGGAAAGCGCTTACGGGCAAGGACGCCCAGTCAAAAGTCACGCAATTATCCTGGAAGGTAACGACCAAAGACAATCAAGGCAATGTAAAAGTGCAATCACTCCAATCTGTTGATTGGAATAGTACCCAAACAGAATTAAGTGTTTATTTTTATGATCGTTAATTGAATTTGCATAAATGAATGTTTTGAATGGATTCATTCAATGAAGTCGGGTAGATAAAAACTGAATAGATATTTTTTGTGTACGTATTCGTTCTATTGAGTTTTTAAGATGACAAGATAGTTTTGAAGGCCTTGTAATTATAATGATTCTAAAAGAAGAAAATCTAAGAATTAATTGTAAATTTGAATACTTATTCTAATTTAAACACCATGAAAAAATTCATTA
>CAYMGR010000112.1:0-7231 GCA_964389985.1 uncultured Saprospiraceae bacterium | reverse complement strand
CGATAAGCTTCCAGGATAAAATGATGCAATTCTTCTTTCGCATCCGGATGAAACTGAACAGCTTTTTTCTTCATTGCAAAGTTTGCAATTTCATATAATTCTTGTGGGAGATAATCCTGAAATTCAAAATATAATTTAATGCGTGACTTTAATCCAGGATTTGAATCCAGAAAATAACGCATTTCCTTTGGGTATCCAGCCATAATGACTGCGAGATCACCGGGACCATTTGACAATTCCTTTACTAAAATTTCGATGACTTCCCGTCCAAAATCCTTACTATCATCGTTTGTTCTGGCCAATGCATAGGCTTCATCAATAAACAACACTCCGCCCCGTGCTTTTTCAATCACTTCTTTAACTTTGGGAGCCGTTTGACCAATATATTCTCCAACCAACTCAGCGCGATCGGCTTCATATACATGGCCTTTAGACAAGACACCCATTTTACGATATAAGCGACCCATCATTTTGGCAATGGTCGTTTTACCTGTTCCGGGATTGCCATAAAATACTGAATGCAAGGATAATTTTTCTTCTTCCCGAATCCCTTTGTCTTGTCTCAGTTGCAAGAATTTAACGTATTGCGCGTGTTCGCTCACTTTACGTTTGATATCTTTTAATCCGATTAATTGATTTAATTCGGAAAGGATATCTTCTAATTTAGATTGATCCTGTTCAATACCCGGCAATACAATAGGATCCGAAACATGAGGCAAGGTTATTGGAGCAATGCCTTCCACAAAATCAAACGCAACTTCAAACGGCATGACTGCCAGTAAGTGCTCCATAAATACAATTTCTACGGTGTAAAGCCCTTCCCACCAGGAACCTTTTACATTGGAACCCCAACCTGCTGTAATAGAAATTTTTTCATCTTCCCGTCTGACAGGTACAAGCCGGGTAACCTGGCCTTTTAACTCCCGGGACTCATTTAAAAATTTTATAAAAATTTCACATTGCCAGTGAGCTTGTAAACTTTTATTATCTAAAATTAATTCTGCGTAAATGTATCGGGTCTCTTCACCATGAAAGGTTTTGACATAATTTCGATCTTCCTGACTCACGTCTTCAAACGGACCCTCGTATAATTTTAAAGATTGTAATTCAAGATAGGGCTGCGGACTTTCAGATTTAGAAATTCTCGGGTCTTCTATATAAAAGTATTTACTGCCTATCTTTTCTCCATCCATCCAGGCTTCCCAATAATAAGTCCCCTTTTTCCAAAATGAGCCCTCTTTTTTATTACCCCATCCTTCCCGGATAAAAACCGTATGATCAAATTTTGATATTTTTCGTCTAAAACTCAGATTACATACTTCCTTTTTTGTTTTGATGAGGCTAAAGCATTTTAGTTCAATATCCGTTTCCCAGGATTCTTTATCAAAATACTTATTAATAAAAGACAACTCTACATAGATATAGGATGTATCAAAGCGATCAAAGACCTGACGGTACTTCTTCTTGTTTTCGGCCAGCCACTCGGTCGATGCATAAACCTTAAGTTCTTTGAATTTAAACTTCTTGGTTTCGGGGATTTTCAATTCTTCTTCCATGTCCTTGTCTACCTGTTTCAACAATAAATATAACACATTTCCCAAAATAGAGTTTGTATATCCCATTTTTTATTCAATTCAGGAATTAAAACAATTTTGAACTTTTAGGAATAGTTCTTGTTTTGCATTCAGTTTTATAATGGCCAGAATACATTTTATTTTTGAGGATAAGAATCTTACGGATAAGATTATAGACTGTGAAGGTCTGAATAAGTCTATTCTTGAGATTTCAGAAGAACAAGATGTGCATTTGAACCACAATTGTGGGGGTGTTTGCGCTTGTTCTACCTGTCACGTCTATATTCATTCAGGAGATCGCTTCTTGGAATCGATTTCAGAAAAGGAAGAAGATTTTATTGACCGTGCGATAAACCCGCGTCTGGAATCCAGACTGGCATGCCAATGTATTCTATTAGATGAACAAGCAGTCATTCAAGTGGAAATCCCAGATCAAAAAAGGATCATTGGCCACGAACATTAATACGAATTATTATGTCGTTTAACGAAATTGAAAATTTACCAATCCATTGGTCAGATCACGAAGATATTGCCATGGGTTTATATGCTCGCTTTGGACCCGATTTTAATGAAGGCAAAATCTACCGAATCCGATTTACCGATCTCATTGAATGGGTCTTGGAATTAGACCATTTTGAAGGCAAACGAGAAGATTGTACGGAAGCTCACCTCGAACAAATTCAAGCTAAATGGGTATATGAATGGCGAGATAATAATGCCTAATTTTAAACCATGAATGTGTTTCAATTATTAGCCAAAGTCCAATCTATTGTAATGGATATCGATGGCGTTTGCACCGATAATAAAATTCTCGTTACGGATGACGGACAATTTCTCCGGAGCATGAATGTCAAAGATGGATATGCTATCAAAAGAGCCCTGCAATCCGGACTCAAAATTGGAGTCATTTCCGGTGGACGGTCAGAAGGAACCCGAAAACGCTTTGAACTGCTTGGAGTCAGCAACATTTATTTAGGTGTTGATCAAAAAATGTCCGTAATGGACCAAGTTTTAAAAGATTGGAATCTTCCCCATGAAACGGCCTGCTATATTGGCGACGATTTGCCCGATCTTGAACCCATGCAAAAAGTAGGTTTACCCTGCTGCCCTTCCGATGCTGTGCCAGAAATTCTCACTATTTCCAAATATATTTCTCCGTTAACGGGTGGAAATGCCTGCGTTCGCGATATCATTGAAAAAATATTACAAGCTCAGAATAAATGGTAATCAATGCATGGAATCGCCTGCTGCGTTTACCTAATTTAGTGCTTTTAGCTTTTTGTCAATTTATTTTATATCGATTTCTAATTCTTCCTTTTTTTCATGTAGAGGAGGTCGCTTTGAATGGCTTCCAATTTGGCTTGCTGGTATTTACGTTTTGTTTAGTTTGTGCATCTGGTAATGTCATCAATGCAATTTACGATATAAAAATTGATCAACACCATCCGGATCGATCGATTATTCCAGATTACTTTTCTAAAATATTTTGTATTCGTCTTTATGCCGCTTTTATTTTATTAGGCGCGTTAATCAGCCTCTATTTAGCGATCAGCTTAAATCAATTAATGTATTGGTGGATGTATCCACTCAGCGTAGGCGGACTTTGGTTTTACTCGTTTAGATTAAAATGCTTTCCACTTTTAGGGAATCTGCTGGTCTCTTTCTTTATTGGAATGAGTATCTTATTTATTCCTTTCGCCTTCTTTGAAAATCTAGTGCAATTAAAAGAATTGGATTATAAGCTATGGGCAGTCATCCAATATCGGTTTATTGTCTTGGGCGTATTTGCTATTCTCGTAAATTTAATCCGGGAGTTGGTAAAAGACATTGAAGACCAGGAAGCAGATGGACTCCAGAATTGTAAAAGTACAGCTGTCTTTTATGGACAAAAACAGACTAAATGGTTTGTCTTGTTTTGTATGATCGCAATGGGTTTATTGATCTTTTTTGATTTCTATTTTCAAACGAGTTTACAAAATCGTCTTTACAATGGTTTTCTCCTTTTGCTACCTTACATTTATATTTTAATCAAGACAATACATGCACAGTCTATTCCTGAATTTAACAAATTAAGTCGCCTATTAAAATTATTTATGTTTAACGGAATGATACTATATAGTCTACTTTATGAATTCTAAAATCAATAACCGAAAAATCATATTGGCATCTGCTTCCCCCCGACGTTTTCAACTTCTGAAAGAAGCAGGATTTTGGTTTGAACAACGCGCTTTTGAATTTGATGAATCTTATTCAGAGGAGCTGTTTCCCTATCGGGTAGCCCAATTTCTTTCAGAAAAAAAATCAGATCAGGCCATACATTGCATCACCAAGGATGAAATTTTACTGACCGCAGATTCTATCGTTGTAGTTGGTGATAAAATTTTTGGGAAGCCCAAAGATTATGCAGATGCGTATCATACACTTGCCCATTTATCAGGCAAAAAACATATGGTTTATACAGGAGTTTGTCTCCAGGATGCGTTTAGAAAACACAGCTTTACCGGCCAATCTGAAGTTTATTTTCGACCCTTCAACCATGAAGAAATCAATTGGTATATTAAAAATTTTAAACCTTTTGATAAAGCCGGTGCTTATGCCGTTCAAGAATGGATAGGACTTTGTAAAATTTCTCACATACACGGAAGTTATGCCAACATCATGGGCTTACCAATCGATTTGGTTTATGAAGGGCTGAAGCATTTTGAATCTGCTATTCTTTTTCCGCAATAAGACACAGCCAATCCCCTTTTTGCAAACGATATTTAAGATTTAATCCAAGACCATTCAGTGAATGAAGCATTTCATCAAAGTCCTGTAGCAAAAAACCAGACAAGATGATTTCCCCACCCGGCTTCAGTTTCAGATTTAGAATGGGCAACGTTTCCAGGAGAATGTTACGTGTAATATTTGCAATGATGCAATCGTAGAGTTTATCAGGAATTACTTCTGTGGAACCCAATAATACCGGAAAATCAGTCAAGGCATTCAATTGAATATTTTCCAGCGTATTTTCAACACAAAGTGGATCATTATCTATAAAGCA
Source organism: uncultured Saprospiraceae bacterium (assembly GCA_964389985.1). Lineage (GTDB taxonomy): Bacteria > Bacteroidota > Bacteroidia > Chitinophagales > Saprospiraceae > Vicinibacter. The sequence continues at coordinate 2,614 of CAYMGR010000112.1, read as the reverse complement.
AACTGAGGAAGCGCCTCTCTTAGCTGTCAGGATGCCTAAAATACCCGTACCACAACCAAAATCAAGAATGGTTTTTCCATCATAGGTATGACCGATCAGGTATTCCAATATCATGGAGGTGGTTTCATGATGTCCGGTTCCAAAGGCCATTTTGGGGAAAATAATCAGGCTTTGTTCAAAACTGGGATCTTGCGGATGAAACGGTGCCCTCACTAATAGCTGGTGTCCTATCTGAAACGGTTTAAAATTGGATTCCCAATCTGTATTCCAATCTTTTCTTTCATGAATGATTTTTTGAAAGGGATATGAGTTTTCATTTAGATAATTCTCAATAAGCTCACTTCGCATTTTTACAGAATCCAATTCCCCTTCAATAAAAACTTCTAATTCCAACTCGTGTTCCTGAAAAGCATCTGCATTTAAGAGGTACAATTCAGCAATGAGAATCTCAAAATTTTCAGGACTGGTTTTAATTAGATAGGAATAACAATGGATCATCCCTGAAACACTTTTGTATAGGCACTCCAGGTATTCTCAAGCAAGGCCGTGATCGTCATGGGTCCAACTCCTCCGGGTACGGGTGTCATTGCACTGGCTTTTCCGGAAAGCGCTTCAAAATCAACATCGCCGACCAAACGGTATCCTCGACTGGTATTTGCATCTTCATATTTGTTGATTCCAACATCTATTACCACAACACCTTCTTTGACCATATCTGCTTTTACAAATTTTGGAATTCCTAAAGCTGCAATGAGAATATCTGCACTCAGACAAATTTCCTTAAGATTGGCGGTACGACTGTGCGCTATGGTTACGGTTGCATTTCCAGGTCTGGTTTTTTTTGACATCAGTAAAGCGATCGGCGTCCCTACAATATTGCTTCTTCCCAATACCACACAATGCTTCCCTTCTGTGTCAATTTTATAGCGATCCAGCATCATCATGATTCCCATTGGGGTGGCAGGTTGAAACGCTTTAAATCCCAGAGCCATCTTACCAAAATTATTGGGATGAAAACCATCAACATCTTTTATCGGATTGATCGCCAAATTGATGGCATGTTCGTCAATATGACGTGGCAATGGAAGCTGGACGATATAGCCATCCAATTCTTCATCCTGATTTAACTTATGAATTGTATCGAGCAATTCAGACTGACTCGTCGTTATTGGTTTTTTAATTAAACTGGATGCATAGCCGACTTCTTCACACGCTTTCATTTTATTTCTAACATAGGACTGACTCGCTGGATTATCTCCAACCAGGACGGCAGCTAAATGAGGTGGACGAATATCATTTTGACAAAATTGCATGACTTTGGCTGCAATTTCTTTCCGGATCATCGTGGACAACTGGTTACCGTCTAATAAAAGCATAGATTGATTGGATTGAATGAAATCATTTGGAGGGCAAATATAAGATCTTGAACAGGAAGGTTCAGGCTAATTAAATCAGCTTCCTCTAGATACATATGGATACGCTAATACCAGGGCTTGCTTGAAAAGCAGGTCGGCAAAACCTTAACCTCCGCAAAAGGTTTTAAACTTTTTGACATTGACCTCCCAAAGGTCTTTTTGGCCTTTTACTTCGTCATCGTCGCAGAAATCAGTGATTTCCATGATGGTTTCGTTCGTAATATCGGTTTTATAGATCCGAAACTGTAAAAACTCATCCTCCCGGTCATTCCAGCGGTATTTTACCAATTCCTCTTCAATATCTTCAACCAGGGTAGCTTCCTCATGGTCCCCTTCCCAGTCGAAGGTATATTGATCGCCAATATTATCTACCTTGTCACAAAACCATCTTATGATGCAGGTAGGCTCTGTTACAAAAAGGTACAGGGTCGCCGGCGATGACTTAAACATAAACTCGGTTTGAAATTGAACTCTAGCCATTGAAACTGATACTTTTTTAACGAACAAACATAGAAGAAGCGGCAATATTAAAATTGTTTGAATATTTTTTTGTTAAATCATGAACTTTTTTTATTCACAAAACATTAATTCGTGATGGGCCCATTATTGTCTGCTTGGCATTATTTTCGCCCTCTGTTTTAATTTTTCATTAATTATTTTTATAATTCGTTGAATTTTAATAATTTATAAAATTACCCACAATTCATGAGGCAGTTAAAGATCACCAAATCCATCACCAATAGAGAAAGTCAGTCTCTAGAAAAATATTTGCAGGAAATTGGAAAAGTAGATCTTTTGACTCCGGAGGAGGAAGTGGACTTAGCTAAAAAAATAAAACAGGGTGATCAGCTATCCTTAGAGCGTCTCACTAAAGCGAACCTTCGGTTTGTGGTTTCCGTGGCGAAACAATACCAAAACCAAGGATTATCCTTATCGGATTTAATCAATGAAGGCAACCTTGGTTTAATCAAGGCTGCTCAGCGATTTGATGAAACCCGGGGCTTTAAATTTATCTCTTATGCCGTTTGGTGGATTCGTCAATCCATTTTACAAGCTTTGGCCGAACAATCCAGGATCGTCCGATTACCTCTCAACAAAGTTGGATCTCTTAATAAAATTAACCGTGCGTTCTCTGAACTTGAGCAGGAATTTGAGCGCGAGCCGTCTGCAGAAGAATTAGCCACCCTGCTTGAAATTCC
>CAYMGR010000111.1:0-7266 GCA_964389985.1 uncultured Saprospiraceae bacterium | reverse complement strand
GTCAATTTGCATATTCGATCTTCGGCAAAATGAAATACATCGCAGAATACTGCATCTAAAATACTTCCATCCTTAAATTTTGCTTTTACATTCCCCTCTGCAACAACAAATTCTGCTTCTTCTATTATCCGGGTGATATGAATATCAGGATGTCCATCTGCGTTTGGGTGTTCTATTTCCTGGTCAAAAGCTGCTTTTCCTACATGGTGAAAATATCCGGGCATTTCCCAAATTACATCATCCGTCAAACAAGATAAAATTTTTTCATGATCAGATGATCTAAAACCATCCATATAGGTTGCAACGAGTTGTTTTTGCTTGCTCATTTTTTTAAATTAAGGTCATTTAACAGTAAAGCTAAACCAACTCCATACAATATAATAATCTTCTACAGGGATACACTAACTTATCCTAAAGCATCGCATTGAAATGCTCGTTCATTTTGCGAGTCCTTAATTCATAACTTAGTGTTAGAAGTTAAATAACTTTAGAAATAAGGTAAATTCATGCTTTTTCACTTATTCTTGTTAAAAGCATCATTAAAACAGCAAAAATCAAATTATTACTCCATCTACTCGTTTGATTAAAACGGCATATTTCAATTGCATCTCCCTAAACAACTTAAGCGATAACAAATCGAAAACAATACAAGGAGCTTTTTTCTAAAATTCCAATTGCCAGTAATGATTTGTTCAATGCTCTAAGGAAAGGGCCTTTGGAAACAGGATATTATTTTCCAAATGAATATGTTGATGTAAATCGATTTCAAATTCCTTCAACATAGAAAAACAAACCTTATGGGTGATGCACCCAGCTGTTGGTGGTTGATACTGATTTGTCAATTCTGCAATTTTTTCAAATCGGGAGCCTTCCAGTTGATGATCCTCCATCAGAATATTGACAGGTGTTTGAATACTTGAAAAAAGAGTATCCGCTGAATTTTGAAGATACGATTGAACTCTATTTCTGATATAAGGAAAGAGTATTTTTTCTTCTTTACGCATATGGGTGTGTAGGTCCAGGATAGATTGTTCAAATAACTCCTGAACATACAATAATTCCGGATAGCGGGTCCCATGTGCCTGTACTAATTTGGTCAAATAGGTTTGAATCATAGGTGCTTTTTCCCGAATATACCGATGATGTTTTTTTTCAATATAATCCGCTAATAAATCTAATGGCCAATCAATAAAATTTAATGTTGGATCTTGTTTATGCTGGAGTGATATTTGCAAATCTTTAATAAATAGATCCGGGTCAATATTTTTGCTTTGACAGGCAGCCGCCAAACTCATGCCTCCCTTGCAACAAAAATCAATCCCATATTTTTCAAATACCTCTGCAACTTTAAAGTTGGAAGCGACCACTTCCCCTACTTTAGATTCTTTTGCTATTATTTTCATACTATTTAGATTTCGTTTTAATTAATGTTTACAACAATGGTGAATACAACTTCCACTTTCTGAAATCACCGGACTAATCATTGGTATACCCAGATTCATTCCTCTCAGGATCAAAAGAGAGGCAGAAACCAAAACAAAAACAGGAATTACTTTGGTGATTCGTTGCCGCCAAGGAATGCTGATAAAATTTCCTGCCATCTGCAGGCCTAACATTAAGGGAATGGTCCCTAGACCAAATAAAAACATGATGATACAAGAACTAAGCAGATTACCAGATGCCAGGGCGGTTGCTAATGCTAAATATACAAGTCCGCATGGGAGCCAGGCATTGATCAATCCTAACTCAAAATGAAACAAGGGACTCTGTCTTTTAGTCAATTGAGTCGAAAGCAAGGATTGAATCTTTTGATTCCATACATTGAATATTCCAATTTTGGATTGACTGACATAAGGATAAATAAAGAAAAGCAGAATGATTACTCCACTTAATATAGATAAATATTGTTGAAACCCTGCCAATGAAACTTGTTTACCCACCATCCCAAGTATGGCACCCATAATGGTATAGGATAAAGCCCTACCCAGATTATATTGTAAAGCAGTTTGCAATCTTTGTTTTGGATTATCTTGTAAACCCATGACACCTAAAGCCAGTGGTCCGCACATTCCAATGCAATGAAAACTACCCATAAGTCCCATGATCAATCCGGCCAAAGATGCTTCAATTAAATTCATGGCAGAGCAAACTTTATTTGATCACGAAATACAAAGGGTTTACCACCCGACTCCCATTGAATTTGAATCCTATAGTAGCCCGGAGTAAATTTACCAGAAGGTATCTTGAGCTTACCTTGATCATCCGCCTGTTGATCAACCGTAAAATCTTTTGATTCATCTGACATTTTAATTAGTTCCACATGAATGGATGGCTGATCTTTTATTCCTTCTGAGGGAAGTTGAATTTCAATATACTCCTTCAAGATTTGAATATCCAGTTTCTCAGAAAGCTGATTCAAATTTTCCGCACCGTTTAGTATTTTTTGAAACTTGATTTCTTTATCGTAATAATTGGTTTCAAGCATTTCATTCGTTTGCTTCATTGCGATAAATAAAAAACTAAATATCATGATAAAAAACAAAACGAGTACGACAAGTATTTTATATCCCCAGTTCATACAGATTATTTAAATGGTCCCAAAAAATTTGTTTTAACCGATTGCAGCAATTCCGTTCCCATACTGAGATCCAAATAGATTTCATTGCTTCTTTTCACCACCTGATCCTTTGATAGTTTTACGAAAAATTCAAATTCCGATACCGATTCTGGATTGAGTTTGATTTCCTGACTACCTATCAATTGAATTTCACCCTGCTGATTTGCTAACTTCAGATTCACTTGCTGCGTATCCCTTGTTTTATTGATCATTTTCAAAAGGTACAAATTGGATATTTGGTTTTCCGCAACTTCCTGATAAAGCTGTCCGGGTACCCTTTGAACATACGCATCAATGGAACGTCGGGTAGATATTAAATACACCATCAGGATGACGAGTATGGATAATAAAACCGTATAGGCTTTCATCCGATTGTTAAAATGGAATTTGCCCTTACCTGAAACTTCATTTTCAGAAGCATACCGAATCAGACCGGGCTGAAACCCTACTTTTAACATGACTTCGTCACAGGCATCGATACAAGCTGTGCATCCCACACATTCCATTTGCACGCCATTTCGGATGTCAATTCCTGTTGGACACACCTGAACACACTTCATACAGTCTATGCAATCGCCTTGTGTGCGTGCTTGATTTTTATGAATGCGTTCCCGAGGTTCTCCCCGCATATAATCATAAGCAATTTGCATCGTGTCCTTGTCAAATAAAACACTTTGCAGTCTGCCATAAGGACATACGGTTGTGCAAATAATGTCTCTGACAAATGCAAAAACGCCATAGAATAATACTGTAAAAACTAACAAACCACTCAAAAGAGCCAGGTGATCGGAAATGGGCTCTTGAATCATTTTATATAATTTGTCAATTCCTATGATGTAGGCCAAAAATGTATTAGCGATCAGAAACGAAAATCCAAAAAAGATACTATGTTTTATACTTTTTCTAATCCACCATTCCGGAGTACCAATATGATTGTTGAGTGTTTTTTGTTGACCGGGAGAACCTTCGATCCACCACTCTATTTTTCTAAAAACCATTTCCATAAAAATGGTTTGCGGACAAGCCCAACCACAAAACAACCGACCATAAATTACCGTAAACAGCGCAATAAAAATAATAAAGCTGATCATGGCCACTGCGAAAATGAAAAAATCGTTTGGCCAAAATATTTTACTGAATAAAATAAATTTACCTTCCAGGATATTAAATAATACCAATGGTTGATTGTGAACCCATATAAATGGAATTCCGAAAAATAAAATTAAATAAACGAGAGAGCTATAATTCCGATAGGTATAATACCTGCCCGTTAACTTACTGGCATAAACCCATTTCCGACTGCCCTGTTCATCCACCGAGCTGATTCGGTCTCTAAATCCGGATCCTTCCTGTAAGTCTTCAAGATTCATGAATTATTTGGCTTTGGTTGTATCTGCACCAGCTTGATTTGTTGTTGCAGGTTCCACATACAAAGTTCCTTGAGCTGCTTTTGCACCCGGAGGATTGGTCCCTTTTAAAGATTTAATAAACGTTGTCAATTGTGCAATTTGACTCGCTCCATATTCATCTTTCCAGGTCCGCATTCCTTTATCCATAACACCATATTTGATGACCGTGAAAATATCTTTGACGGATCCACCATGAATCCAATAATCATCGGTAAGATTGGGACCCACCAATCCTTGCCCTTTATCTCCGTGACAAACCGCACAGGCAGATTTAAAAATGGACTTACCTTCTTCATATTGTCCTTCAGCTAACAACTGGACATTATTTTCATCTATTTGATCTCCTTTTTCACTTAGATAAAGTGCTTGTTCCTGTTCTGCAATTTTCATTGCTGCTTCATATTCTTTTATTTGTAATGGAGCAGATTGGGCAATATGGTAGCGATATAAATAGACCGCCGCAAATAAAATCGTCCCCATAAACGCTGCAGTAAACCAGGGAGGTGTGATGTTATCCAATTCCCGGATTCCATCATAATTGTGACCGGTATCAATATCCCCTTCACTATCGATTGATTTAAAAGCATTGATTCGTTCCCACCAACTCGGCTTCTTCTCTAATTGCACATTCATTTTCTCATACGATTCAATTCCGGTGTAAAAACGAATCCATTTTCTGATCAGGATTAATGCATAGATTTCAATTGCAATGACGATCAATAAAATCCATCCCTGAACACTCAATAAAAATTTAAAACTGGTAGCAGCCCCAGGAGTGGCTGCAGCTTGTTGAGCGATTGCCTCTTGACTTGTATAAAACAACATGATGATCCAAAGGATGGCTTTCAGTGTGTTGGAGTTGCTTTTGGTATTAAAATAATACTTAATTGAAGATCGAAGAACACCAAGCAATGCAATGATCACGATAGCCAAAGTGAATGCTATTGAAAACAAAGCAGTATCCATATCGAGGTGCATTCCAGTGGAAGGACTTGCCGGTGTCGGATTGGCTGTTTGAGCTTGTATGTCTAATCCAAATCCAAGACTGAATAAACCAAATAATAACAGCGACTTAAAATGATGTAATTCTTTCATAATGAATTGGTATCTGATTTTTCTAATGGTAATTCCTCCATGCGCTGAATCATGTCCTTATTTGCTTTAAAGGCATAAATTGTAACCGCAATAAAAAAGAATACGAATAACAATAATGAAATCAATGGATAGATTTCTATCCCTACAATTTTTTCCAAATAATAATTAAACTTCATGTGTCTATCGTTTTAGGTTGACCCGGGTATCCTTTCCAAGTCGTTGTAAATAAGCAATCAGAGCAACAATTTCTTTTTCAGGTGGTATGCCAATTTTATCGTCTCGTAAATTATTGGAGATTTCCTGAGCTTGTTTCTTTAAATCTTCATTGGCTATAGCTTCATAATTGTCTGCATAGGGAACTCCCATTTTACGCATGGCACTTATTTTAGAAGGCGTGGTACTGGTATTCAGATCCTTTCCAAACAACCAGACATAGCTTGGCATATTTGAGCCCGGTGAAACTGAATTTGGATCCAGCATGTGATTAAAATGCCAGCTATTTGGATATTTACCTCCAACGCGCGCTAAATCAGGACCGGTTCGCTTGCTACCCCATTGAAATGGATGATCGTAAACAAATTCTCCTGCCTTGGAATAATCACCATAACGCATCACTTCATATCGGAATGGGCGAATCATCTGAGAGTGACAATTGTAACAACCTTCCCGAATGTAAATGTCCCGCCCTTGTAATTCTAGCGGTGTGTAAGGCTTTACACTTGAAATCGTTGGTACATTTGATTTCACCAGAAACGTAGGTATTAATTCTACTAAACCTCCAATCCCAACAACCACTAAACTTAAGGTCAATAATAATACAGGCTTGCGTTCAATCACGCTATGCCAAAATGATGATTTTGGAGCAACATAATTTTTACTTAATGGAGCAGCTTCAATCGTTTCTGTTTCAACAAACTGACCAGAACGTGCTGTTTTAATGAGATTATAAATCATGATGAATACACCAACCAAAAAGATCGTACCTCCAAGTGCTCTCAAAAAATAAAATGGCATAACCGTTTGGACTACATCCATAAATTGATATTGTAGCTGTCCTTCAGGTGTAAACGTTTTCATCATAAAATAACTCCGGAAAGCAGACCAATACATGGGAATAGCGTAAAGTATAATTCCTAGTGTTCCAATCCAAAAATGAGTGGAAGCCAGTTTCCGAGAATAAAGTTTTACGTTATACATTTTAGGAATCAGCCAATACATCATTCCAAATGTCAGAAAGCCATTCCAGCCCAATGCTCCAATGTGCACGTGTGCAACTGTCCAATCGCTGTAATGCGAAATGGCATTTACATTTTTTAAGGACATCATAGGCCCTTCAAATGTGGACATCCCATAACAGGTGACAGCCACTACAAAAAATTTAAGAACTGGATCTTCTCTCACTTTATCCCAGGCTCCACGAAGCGTAAACAATCCGTTCAACATCCCACCCCAACTTGGTAAAATCAACATGATTGAAAAAACGGTACCCAATGATTGAGCCCAATCCGGCAATGCAGTATATAATAAGTGGTGCGGACCAGCCCAAATGTATAAGAAGATCAATGACCAAAAATGCACAATACTCAATCGATATGAATAAACAGGTCTGTCGGCTGCTTTCGGTAAAAAATAATACATCAATCCCAAATAGGGTGTCGTAAGAAAAAATGCAACTGCATTATGACCATACCACCATTGTACCAAGGCATCTTGTACGCCCGCATACCAGGAATAGGATTTCATTAAGCCGATTGGAATTTCCATTGAATTGACAATGTGCAGCATCGCTACAGTCACCCATGAAGCAATAAAAAACCAGATGGCCACATACAGGTGACGCTCCCTTCTGGTTAAAATGGTGCCAAATATATTAATCCCAAATACAACCCAAATCAAAGTAATGAGAATGTCGATAGGCCATTCTAATTCGGCATATTCCTTCCCGGTAGTAAAACCGGATAATAAGGTAACTGCAGCCAAAACAATGATCGTTTGCCAACCCCAAAAATGAATTTTGCTAAGTTTCGAACTCCACATGGAGGTTTTTAATAATCTGGGAAGGGCATAATACATTGCTGTAAATATTCCATTACCAACAAATGCAAAAATGACTGCATTGGTATGCAAAGGTCTCATCCGACCATA
>CAYMGR010000110.1:0-7319 GCA_964389985.1 uncultured Saprospiraceae bacterium | reverse complement strand
CAGGTGATTTGATGTTTTATCAAAACGATCAAGGTAAAATTAGCCATGTTGGGATTGTGATGGATGAAACGTTAATCCTTCATGCATCTGGTTTTGTAAGATTAGACCATTACGATGAACAGGGTATTTATAATCAGTTCTTTAAGAAATACACCCACTATTTAAATAGCGTTAAGCGATTTAGAGGGCTCTGATAATATCGTATTTAGTCAATACGTGAAAATGCCCTATAGGATCTTTTGAAATTACACCAGGTATCTTTTCAGAAAAATATTTATTTAAGGTGCTGAGAGGTGTTTGCAAGGACACCAGTGGCATGGGATCTGACATGATAGATCTGGCTGCTTTCTCCGGATTATTTAATGGGTTTTCAATAATAAAATTCAATAAGGTACTTTCTGAAATGGTACCTACAATTTGATCGTTTTCCATCAACGGAAGTTGAGAGATATCATGCAATTTCATAATGGATAAAACATTTCGGATACTTTCATCAGCTGAAACGCTATAAAAACTTTTATCTGTTTTTAATTTAATAAGATCAGCGACTAAGAGTTCTGTTTGCAAAAAGCCCCTTTGTCTCATCCATTCGTCATTGTAAATTTTACCAATGTAGCGACTACCATGATCATGGAAAATCAATACCACCACATCGTCTTTGGTCAATTGGTTCTTTAGCTGTAGAAGCCCTGCCATGGCAGAACCTGCAGAATAACCAAGTAAGATGCCTTCTTCACGTGCTAATCGTCTAGCCATAATGGCGCCATCTTTATCGCTCACTTTTTCAAAAAGATCAATTAGATCGAAATTAACATTTTGGGGTAAAATATCCTCTCCGATCCCTTCAGTTATGTAAGGATAGATCTCTTTTTCATCAAAAATTCCGGTTTCTTTGTATTTTTTAAAGACGGACCCATATGTGTCGATCCCCCAAATTTTAATTGCCGGATTTTTTTCTTTTAAATATTTGGCGGTTCCTGAAATAGTACCTCCGGTGCCTACACCAACTACCAAATGGGTAATTTTGCCATCGGTTTGATTCCAAATTTCAGGTCCGGTGCTTTCATAATGGGCCTGAGTATTTGAAAGATTGTCGTATTGATTGCACCAAAATGAATTGGGAATTTCTTTGCTTAATTTTTCAGCCACTGAATAATAGGACCTCGGGTCTTTGGGTTCCACATTTGTAGGACAAACGATCACTTCAGCTCCTAGCGCTTTTAAAAGATCTATTTTTTCTTTGGACTGTTTATCGGAAGTTGTGAAAATGCATTTATAAGATTTGACACAAGCGGCAATTGCTAGACCCATACCGGTATTTCCGCTGGTGCATTCAATTATCGTTCCACCCGGTTTTATCCTGCCTGCTTTCTCAGCATCTTCGATCATTTTTACTGCCATCCGGTCTTTAATTGAATGTCCTGGATTAAATGTCTCCACTTTAGCTAAAACTAATGCAGGAATATCATCGATGACCTTATTTAATTTAATTAAAGGGGTATTTCCAATCGTTTCCAGGATGTTGTTAAAGTACTGCATGTTAAAATTTTGTGCAAAGCTAAAGGATTCTATCAGCGGTATCGAATATGGACAAAAAATCTTTTACCAATCACTCCAAGTTGGCGGCTCACCTCGGCAGAAACCAGAACCTTGACTTCTTTTTCATAAATCGGAGGAATTCTCCCAATTACCTTTGCCAATACCTTTTTGTTTAAGATGGGATTATTGATTTCTATGATGGATTCCATTTTGGCTTCATTATGCAAAGCAAACAAGCGACCTTCTCCCATAACCTGACTCTCACTGATCGCTACTCCTCTCGATTCTTTATTAAAAAGATACTCAACGACTTCCTGGGGTAATTCAAGTTCTTGCTTTTCAAGTTCTTGCTTTTCAGGTTCTTCAAAATGAGCAGTAGAGTAATAACCAATCAGAATGAGCTTGCCTTCTTGAAACAATTTGTTTAAATCCGGATTCAATTTTTTTAATTTGTTCTTATCAATCAATAATTTTCGCTTGCTTAGTCCATATAAATTATCTTTTAATAATACTTTATAATAGACTGGTAAGAGATTCTGAGCTTGGTTATCATTTTGAAATACTAATAGCTTAGTGCTAAAAGGAATTTTAATTATTGTGTTTTCGTGAAGGATCGATTGCTCGTTGAAGCTGTTATAATCAAAAATGCTATTGGTAGTAAGTTGAAAGTATTTTGCAATTCTGTAAAGAGACTCCTTTTTCTTTACTTTGTAATTGAAATACATGGATTGATCTGACAGGGTTTCTATGATTAAGCCATTATTAATTTCTTCTATTGAAGTGTTTTGCGCGCATAAAGCAAATGCATTAATAAATAAGGCGCTGATAATGAATATTTTATGCATCATGATAGTAAAATATGGTATACAAATATATTATAATTATTTTTAATATGAATATTAACTAAAACCCGATGCAAGTTGAATTTGTAGCAATTATTCCAGCCCGTTTTGCAAGTACCAGGTTGCCGGGAAAATTAGTAAAGGAAATTGAAGGGAAATCTATTTTAGAAAGAGTCTATTTGCAGGCTAAAAAATCTAAAAAACTCAATCAGATTATAATTGTTACAGATCATGAAACGATATTCAATCATGCCCAATCCTTTGGTGCAGAATGTTTTTTAAGTTCGAAACAGTATGAAAGCGGAACGGACCGAATATCTGAAATTGCTGCAGGATTAAACAATGTGGACTATATTATAAACCTTCAAGGTGACGAACCATTTATTGATCCGCATCATATTGACCAGCTTTGTTTTTTATTGCAGAATGCAAATGCGAATATCGCAACTCTTGCAGTTTGCCATTCTGATACGGAACATATTAAGAATCCAAATTTTGTTAAAGTAGTTATGAATAAACAGGGTCGGGCTCTATATTTTAGCCGGGCTCCTATTCCATTTTTAAGAGATGCCGCCACCAGCCAGATGGAGTATCAGTGGTTCAGGCACATCGGAATTTATGGTTTTAAAAAAGAAGTCTTGATCGATCTCTCTAAATTGGAAGTTTCCAATTTAGAGAAATTTGAAAAATTAGAACAATTACGTTGGATAGAAAATGGTTATGAAATCCATGTTGAAATTGTGGATAAACAATCAATAGGTATTGACACGGAGCAAGATTATTTAGAAGCCATTCATTATGCCAGGACACATAATCTTTAATTTGGTTTTACCAAAAAGTCCATTGTGAAGGTAAATGGCAATAAGAAGGACGCTCTTTCAATGACATAACAGGCTTGATTCATCTGACCCAGGATAAGTTCTATCGGAGCATTATTTTTTAGTTCAAATTCACATAAAACTTGGCGGCATAAACCGCAGGGTGCAATGGGGTATTCAGTCGTATGAATTCTGTTAGAAACGGTTATTGCAATTTTAGATATTTTGATATGGGAGTACTGGTTTCCATATTCATGTAAAACCGCCCTTTCTGCGCATATTCCGCAGGGATATGAAGCATTTTCTTGATTGACGCCTGTTAATATTTTTCCATCTTCCAATAGTAAGGCTGCTCCAACATAAAATTTGCTATAAGGAGCGTAAGCTTTATGACATGCATTGGAAGCGTTTTCCAACAGATTCAATTGTTCGGAACTCAGTTCATAGTGATTGATTGCTTTTAAGTACTGAAAACTAAATTGTTCTTTTGTCATAATTATTTACTCACAGAAAAGCTAATTTTCGCGGTTCCTGTCTTGTTGCTAATAGATAAATAATGAAGTCCTTCTGCTAAACGACTGGTATTTACAATAAGTGTATTTTGTCCAGCAGCTGCTTGTTGTTTAAACACTTCCAGAACTCTACCATAAATATCAGAAATTGAAATTGTTACATCTTGTGAAATCGAAGTATTTTGATACTCAGCATATAATATACCTGATTTTACAGGATTGGGGTAAACCGCTAAACTTGAACCTGTTTTATACGAGCTTGCTGCGGTAAATAATGGAGAATAGGTCCACTGTCCATTTTTAGTAACTGCTTTGATGCGGTAAGTTAGATTTTTTTCCTCGGCCTTCAATTGACTGTTTAAATAAGTATTGGATGTAGTGCTAGGTAATTTTGCCGGGGTGTATCCTATTGAATCAAAATGAATTTGATCATAACTTTTTTCGATTCTATAGTGTTTGATATTCGTTTCATTACGGACCGTAAAAGATATATTTTGAATGCCTTTTGCATAAGAGTATAATAATTCACTAAATTGAACGGCAGTAATAATATTATTGCGAACGCCTAATCCGGAATTCATCAAATTAGGACTTGATACTTCAAAGGAATATGTATTGGTGTCTATTGCATAATAATTAAAGCCACCAGCAGACTTACTAGCTGATACGTAATAGTTGATGGATTCTTTCGTAGCACCCGAATGGTTGGTCTCGGGAGCTGGATTGCAGCTTGAATTGAGTTGATACATGCTGAGTTCTGCAGGAGTCGAAATCAAGCCATTATCCTGGAAAGCTTTTATATCCAACTTACTATAATAATAAACGATATTAATTGGAGTGATTGGTTTCTTTGTGGATTCTATGGTTACATACTTATTCAGTACATTCCAGCTTGTCTTAGGCTCAACATAAGCTGCTGTGATGGACGTTAATTTATAATTTGAATAATCCTTATTGGTAATTAATGCAATTTTTAAACTTCCATCTTTTAGCGTTCCTATATCATTTGATTTTTTATTGATGGATAAAATTAAAATATCATCTAGCGGATCAATCGTATTATTGTCAAAGTAATAATGGGTATATATTCCATCAAAACATTCCACATTAGCTTCAAGGCGAGTATTTTCTTTGCTTAATGTTTTTGTCCCCGGTGTGTATGAAACGAGGCAACTGGAACTGGCTACTTTTTGTCGAATCAAATTACCGGGTTCAGTACCAAAGCCTAAATTTAAATCAATGCCCGGCATGCCGCTTTGAAAACAATAGCTCATAATAGTCCCTTTTGCCGGAATGCCAGGATTGCCACAGCTGCCTTCAACTTTAGCACAATTATCCAAGGCAATATTTTTCTTAGGACCCCAAACACATGCGTGGGTATGTCTTGATCCCATGATATGTCCAAGTTCATGCGTTATTGAAAATACATCCCAACTATAAAGTGGAGCATCCAGGTAGGTTCCATTTACATTTATAAATGCATATGAATAACTGGGTGTACATAAGGTATTGATATATGCAATTCCTCCCAAAGGAGCAATTTTATTTTTTTCATATCCTGATAAAAGAAGTTTTACAGTTCTCTTTGTGTTGGGATAGCGCGTTCTAAACCTCTCTAAATCTTCACTAGCCGAGGTATGTGAAAAGCTGTCATTTGTTGTATGAATATTGATTTGGCTTAAGGATATGGATATGGATTCTCTTTTATATAATGTATGAATATTATTAAATAATCCAGTAATATAATTGCTAATAGCTTGAATGTCTCCTTTGAATTTGGTGAACAAAGCATAATCAACATCAATTGAAATTGCTAAAATTTTGCAATTGTCATTTAATCTGCTGCTAATTTTGACATCCGTTCCAATGTAATCTCTGTAATCATCCGTTTGGCAATGAAGTAAAAAGCGCGAATAGTCTATTTGATTTTCATCTGTTATTAAACATTCTAGGGTTTCAGTATTAGATTGTTGAATGGGGGTAAAACTTAATTTGAGTCCATTGGAGTTATAAGCGGTTCCATATAAAGAGTTTTGAAAAATACTAAAACTGGCAAAGGATTCCGGGTGATTGGATTGTATTCCTTTTAAATGGATTCCTCGGTCTATATTTTGAGCAGATTTTGTGGAGCCGTTTTCTATTAGATTTAATTCAAAGTCCGGACTATAAAAATTGTATTCTGTAAAATAAAAACTATGGGTTTTGCCATTTAAATCTGGCAGATCAATGGAAATAAGTTCATGATATGAATGTTGTATTTCCTTTAAACTTTTAGCGTGAATATAAACTGAAGCTGTAGCGCTGTCCGTTTTAATTGTATTAGAATGAATAGATTTGAAAACCGGAAGCTTGCTGGCAACTTGATTTTCTAGTATTTTTTCTATTTTAAATGGATCATTGGATTGGGCAAAAAGAGATGAAGCCAAACTCAAAGGGAAGAGACCTGCAACCGTCAGAAAAATCTTAGCAAGAGAGGTATGTTGTAACTTTGCTTTTAAGGATGAACCACAGAGTGTTTGAGTTTTCATATTAAGATTTATTATAATATGTATTTAAAAAAGCAAGAATTGTGCCAAGTATTATATATAAATAATATACATATGTATAATAAGTATGAAATCAATAATATATGTAATCATATTTGGTATTATTTTAATCAAAATCCAGAGTTTCATCATTTGAGTTATGATGATTTAATGCAGCATTCATTTATGAAATCACTTCAAAAAGATCTGAACTGCAGAAAACCGATACAATACATTTTATCCTCAGCTGATTTTATGGGTCTGGATCTCAAGGTGACTCCATCGGTATTAATACCCAGGTCTGAAACGGAGTCCTTGGTCGAATGGATTTTAGAAGATATTCCGGCACATGTTCCCATTCGTGCCGTAGATATTGGCACAGGATCAGGTTGCATTGCCCTGGCTCTCAAAAAGTTCAGACCTCAATGGGAAATTTATGCACTGGATTGTTCATCCCAAGCTTTATCAGTAGCAAGAGAAAATGCAGAGAATCTGGATTTGAAACTTACATTTATTGAAGCAGATATTTTAGCAGAATGGCCAGGCATTTTGGAACATATGAATCTGGTAGTTTCGAATCCTCCTTATATAGCAAAAGAGGAACAGCCTCATATGGATTCACATGTTATCGATTTTGAACCGCATATCGCCTTGTTTCCAACTGGATCTGATCCGCTTATATTTTATAGAAGGTTTGCAGAAATGGCAAGAAGCTTTAAAACGAAACCAATTAGTTTGTATTTAGAGATGAATGCACTTCAACATGCTGCAATCGAAAATATTTTTAGAGAATCTAATATTCATGCCATCAGTTTAAAGCAGGATCTGGAAAGCAACACGCGAATGATTAAAGTAAGTATTTAGTTGTAGGAATTTCTATTTTAATTTCCTTATTCTAAAAAGATAGCTTGAGTTTTTTCAAGATTAACTTTAAAGTAATAGATACCGCTTGGAAGATTTTGCAGGTTAAAAGAATTTGAGTCAGATCTAATATAAAAGGATAGTCCTAAGTAATTGTAGAAAAGAAGCGTTTTCGGAACTTCTGAGTCATAGTTAAATTGAAGTATTTTATTCTGAAGAACA
>CAYMGR010000109.1:0-7341 GCA_964389985.1 uncultured Saprospiraceae bacterium | reverse complement strand
GTTTGTTTTTTTCATAAAACAATTTTAAGCCGGTTGTATCTTCTGAAGCACGATCCCAAACGACATTTTTTGTGGCTTCAAACAACAAGATCCCTTCTCGATATTCCCGCATGAGGGCTTTAAAATCGGGATACTTATCTTCTAATTTGCCTTCTTCAAATTGCAGACATTTTTGTGAAGCATATTCTTTTAACATGCTTTTTAAGGTCGTGCTAATATCTTTTTGATCACCACCTTGTAAGCGTTGACGGGTGTTTGTTTTTACGTACTCTGCAAAATCCCTTGTATTAAAATTCTGGTTACCCAGACTAAATAAGGTTTCTTCAACTAAATTTTCCGGAATACGCCATTTGTAAGTATAAAAATTGGTATCCATCAAATTTGAAAAGCGCATAAAGGCTTCTTTATTTTCTTTGTAACCGGATTCGGTTTTAATTTTTTCAATTAAAGTAGCTTGTGCAATCGTAAATCGTTGGTCTCTTTGAATATCTGCCTGAATTTTCCGTTTAGCACGTTCGTAAGGAATTTCTTCATCCTTATGTAGTCTTTTAATGATGTGCCAACCAATACTGGATTCGACAGGCATACTGATATCTCCATCTTTTTCTAATTTGAAAGCGGCTTCTTCAAAAGCCGGCTCAAATTGATTGATTCCGAAATAGCCGATGTTGCCTCCCTGAGGGGCAGTTGTTTTATCATCGCTGAGCGTTCTCGCCAACTCTTCAAAACTTTGACCTCCCTTTATTAATTTATAGATACTATCCACTTTAGCCTCTGCTTTTGAATCCGCATTGTATCGGGAAGCTTTTTTTATCAAAATATGAGCAGCTTCCATCCGGCGGTAAGCTGGGCGTTCTGCCTCCAGTCTTAAAACATGGTATCCCAATTTGGTTCGAATAGGTATTGGATAAACGGCTCCCGGTTTAAGAGAATAAGCTGCATTCTCCAAATCGTAAAATCCATCCGGAAACATCGATGAAAACCATCCTAATTTACCCCCTTTTTGAGCTGAATTCATATCATTTGAAACTTTGGCAGCATCTTCCCAGCGAACTCCATTTTTAAGCGTTCTAATGGTATTATTAGCCAATTCATAAGACTTCAACGTGTCTGCTCCCGTTGCATTGGGACTCAAACTAAATAAGATATGATCTATCAAAACATCCTTTTTCTGTCGTTCGTAAACTTCACGAGCCAGGCGATCGGTGACTTCCCGATCATTCAGGTAATTTGTAGTCAACTGTTGCCGGTAAACTTCAAGTTCCTTTATTAAAGCCGGGATGGTGTCAACGCCCATATCACGGGCAGCCTGAACCTTTAATTTAAACTTGGTGTACAGATTTAAATAGTCTGTCAGAGACTTTCTGCTGAAATCAGCATCTTTTTGGTTGTTTTTACTGTAGATGTATTCAAACTCAGATACCCGTACCTCTTTACCGGATACAGTAAATAAAACGGGATCTTTTTCCTGGGCTCCACCAATAATGGGGATGAACAATAAAAGGACATACTGAATAAGGCGCATAATTTTTATTTTAAAAACGGTCAAAATTAAGCAGTAGATACGTTTAAAGTTGTTTTTATAGGGTGCTGAAATAGCCTATTAACGTAATATTAAGGCTCTGATAGGCTAATTGCCCGAAATTGATCTTTATAAAAGCCAAAATTCGCTTTAACCGGCCTTAAACCTTAAAATTTTATGAAAATTTCGATCTAATCTTGCAAAAAAACGCGTTTAACCCGTGCCGATATCCCGCAAAGGATTTCATAGGGTATGGTGTCTGCGGCTTTTGCCAAATCCTCAATGGGGCTGTTTTTACCAAATATCTCAATATCCATTCCTTCATAGGCTTGTTGCACCATACTTAGATCGGCCATACACATGTCCATGCAAACGACCCCGATTAATGGAACGCCAACCCGGTCACAATGAACGATATAATTTTTACTCCCCGCTATCCTGGGGAGGCCGTCGGCATATCCTATAGAAAGCACTCCAATTTTGCTGGGTTTAGTAATTAATCCTGAACGGTTATAACTGATGGTTTCCCCGGATTCGTATGATTTTATTTGGGCCACTCTCGTTTTTAGGGTATGGACCTTTTCAAGCTGTTTACTTAAAACGGGATCACTGTCTATTCCATACAATCCGATCCCCAAACGAATCATATCAAACTGCAAATCCGGATGACGCGCTATGCCTCCGCTATTTAACAGGTGGAGCAGCGGTTTATATCCTAAGGTCTGAATGATGCGGTCAGCCATAGATTGAAATAACCGGGCCTGTTGTTGGGTAAATGAATCAAACGAAGCCTGCTCACTTGCTGCCAGATGAGAAAATATGCTAACAATCTCCAACTGTTTGTTTTGCTCTAATAAATCACAAAGGGATTGAATATCCTGAGTTAAAAATCCTAAACGATGCATTCCGGTATCCAATTTCAAATGAATTTTGACCGGATGATTTTTACCCATTTCCTGAAGTAATCGGTGCAATTGTTTGAGCGAAAAAATTTCCGGTTCCAACCGGGCATCAAACAAGCTATTAAAATCGCTCGTTCCTGTATTCATTACGAGGATAGGTAATTGAATTCCCTTTTTTCGTAATAAAATACCTTCATCAGGATAAGCAACGGCGAGATAGTCAATTTTTTTGTGTTCTAAAAAACGAGCGATTTCATAATGTCCGGTTCCATAAGCAGCCGCTTTGACAACCGCCATTATTTTTGTTTCTGCTTTAAGATTGGATTTATAAACCTGTAAATTATGACTCAAAGCTTTTAAATCTATTTCTAAAATTGTGTCGTGTTTTGATAAACTGAGATGCAAAAAAAACTCTTCCAGTTTAAACACCCGTGCTCCTTTTATTAAAATTAATTCATTCTGAAAATTAAAGGTGTTTGCCTGATCCATTAAAGCCTGCGTGGAATCCACAAAAAACCGGGATAGCTCCCGAGGCAAGAATTTTTGGAGAGAACGAATAGTCGTTCCTATGCCAATAAATTTTTGAATCTTATATTTTTCTATCAGATAAGAAACTGACTGCCACAATTCAATGGGATTTTTTTGTTCCGCAAAATCACTTAAGACCAGAGTTCTGGATAATTGTTGGTTCTGCTGATCGACAAATTGTAAGGCAAGTTGAAGTGATTTTAAATCTAAACTATAGCTATCATTAATCAATATGCATCCATTGATACCTTCTTTTTGTTCAAGCCGCATGCTCAAATTGTGCAATTGATTCAAGCCGTTTTGAATTTCTTCCTGCGACAGTTGTAGTTCAATGCATGTGGTTATAACATGCAGGACGTTTTCCAAAGAAGCTTCATCTCTAAAAGCAAGTTGAAAGCTAAAAGATCGTTCCCGCACTTGAATAGTCAATTGAAGTCCTGTTTCCGTTTTGACAATCCGTTGAATTTGAAGATCCGCTTCAAGTTTTTGAGACCAGCATAAATTATTTAAGTGGTTTTTACGATGATAGTCAATACTTTGGTAATCCTTGCAATAAATCAATTTTTGAACGCCTTCAAAAAGTTTTAATTTCTCACGGGTCTTTTCATCTGTTCCGGAGAAGCCGGCTTGATGGGCATCTCCAATATTCGTTAAAATCCCTATGCTGGGCTGAATCATCTCTTTCAAATAATCCATTTCTCCAGCTCTGGAAATGCCTGCTTCAAAAATACCGATTTCATGCTCTTCATTTAATTCTAAAACAGAAAGCGCTACACCTAATTGAGAATTATAAGATTTAGGATTTTTACAAACTAAAAATTTATGTTGCAAAATACTCGACAACCATTCTTTAACTATGGTTTTACCATTGCTTCCTGTAATACCAATTACCGGTACTAAAAATCTGGATCGATGAAAACAGGCTAATTTTTGCAGCGCTCTCAATACATTGGGAACCATTAAAAAACAAACTGCATCCTGATAAGCTACCGTTGGATCCTGAATAACAAAAACCCGCACGCCTTTTTCAATACATTCTGGGATGAAGCTGTGTCCGTCTTTTTGAATCCCTTGCAATGCAAAAAAAACTGAGGATTCAGGATGCATGATATAACGACTATCGATTTCCGGGAACTGTAGAATCTGATCAGCTAATTTGTGGTTGTAATCGCTGACACCTAAAATTTCAGCAAGCTGTCGAACACTATATTTCATGACTCATTTTTCGTCAAATAGCGCTCTAAATCTTTTCCAATATCCTTTCTATAATACTTGCCTTCAAAAAGAATGGATTCAACCCCGTTTATACTTTTTGAAATGGCACCTGATAAGGTATCTCCCAACGAACTAACTGCCAATACACGACCGCCATCTGTTTTTAAAGTAAAGTCACTTTCTTTTGTACCAGCATGAAAAATGAAACAATTATTTTCGACTTGAGTTGGTAGTATAATTTCAAGGCCTTTTTTGTAATTTCCAGGATATCCTTCACTTACCATCATAATGGCAGCAGCATATTCTGGATACGTTTCCAACTGGATCCTGTCTAATTGATGGTTATCCATCGCTAAAATCAATTCAATTAAATCTGATTTTAAACGCGGCATAATCGCCTCCGTTTCTGGATCCCCCAAACGACAATTGTATTCAATAACGAAAGGGTCACCATTTACATTGATCAGGCCAAAAAAGATAAACCCAGAATAAGGAATTCCTTCTTGTTGCAATCCTTTTATACTGGGTTGGATAATCCGTTCAGTAACTTTTTGAAGTAACTCGTTGTCCACAAAAGGCACCGGCGAAATAGCGCCCATACCTCCTGTATTGAGTCCTGTATCCCCTTCTCCAATTCGCTTATAATCTTTTGCTTCAGGCAACAGGATGTATTGACTTCCATTGGTTAGGATAAACATTGAAAATTCAATTCCGGTCAGAAACTCTTCAATCACTACCGTTTCTGACGATTCCCCAAAGCGACCTTTAAGGAGTTGAATTAATTCCATTTCTGCCTGGATGTGGTCCTCACAAATTACTACACCTTTTCCGGCAGCTAAGCCGGAAGCTTTTAAGACTATGGGTGGAATTAACTGATGAATATATTCCAAAGCCTGCTCTAATTCTGATTGCACAAAGGTTTTGTATTGAGCCGTTGGAATCTGATGACGATTCATAAACTCCTTTGCAAATGCTTTACTGCTTTCAAGTTGAGCTCCACGTTTACAGGGTCCAACCAGGATAGGTTTAAATTCCCAGTCAGTTTCCAAAATAGAGTCCATCAATCCGTCTGCAAGGGGGACTTCTGGTCCACAGATCACAATATCGATATCAAAGCCAAGGATATTTTGCTTAACCAGTTCAAAATCAGATGGATTTCCTGGTAAATTTAAGCCCAATGCGGCTGTTCCGGGATTCCCGGGCATAATAAATAGTTGCGCTAATAATGGACTTTGACTAATTTTATAAGCCAATGCATGTTCTCGTCCGCCTGAACCAAGGATAAGGATATTTTTTTTCATATAATTTACCCCGCGAAGGTATGGAATTTAAAAAGCTAAATTCCTTTAAAACAAGTAGATTGATAGCTAGTTTTAATTGATTTTTATATGGTTTTAGCCCAAAATCGCCTATTTTTATCAAAAGGAACTAGTTTTTAAATAGTTGAGCTGATTCAAATAACTGATATTAAATTTATCCGATTCTTAGAAACAAGGCTGATAACCAATTTAGAAATAATGGCACCATTTATAAAATACAAACCTATGGCTAATGGCCTTTGTCGAAATGCTTTTATGATTTTCCTGCTTGGTTTTTTCTGGGTGTTTAGTGCTCAGGGACAGGCATCTAAGTCTAATAAAAAGGCTTTGATTATAGGCATCGGCAAGTATCCTGAGGCAGGTGGATGGGCTAGTATTAATTCCGCGAATGATCTGGTTTTAATCAAATCTACTCTTATATCTCAAGGTTTTACGGAGGATAATATTATTGAATTATCTGAAGGAAAAGCTACAAAAGAAGGTATCCTGGCGACTATAAAAAATGAGTTTAGTTCCAAATTAAACAAAGGTGATATCGCTTATTTTCAATTTTCCGGACATGGCCAGCAAACAGTTGATAAAAATGGAGACGAGACGGATGGATTAGACGAATGTATTGTTCCATTTGACTCTCCTAAAAAATATATGCCCGGAGTATATGAAGGTGAAAAATTAATTACTGACGATGAACTTAATAGTGCTTTTACAAGTGTTCGACAAAAACTGGGTCCTGAGGGGCACTTAATTGTTGTTTTAGATGCTTGTCATTCAGGTACAGGTACAAGAGGTGCTGCTTTAGCCAGAGGAACTACAGAGGTCATGGCTTCCCCTGAATATTTAAAAAAGAAAGCTAATCATATTCAAATCAAGGAATACAATCAAAGTGAACAGAAACTAACTGCAAATGCAAAAAATAAATTAGCGCCCTATGTTGCCTTTTTTGGAGCCGCTCAAAATCAATTAAATTATGAAATGACAGATGAGCATAAAGTAAGTTATGGCTCATTAACGTATGCACTTTCAAAAAATTTAGTAAAAATTTCTCAGGAAAGTTCTTATCGGGGTCTGTTTGATAAAATCAGAAATGAAATGGCCAGTATTGCGCCCCAGCAAAGTCCGCAAGCAGAAGGGGATCTGGATATGGAAGTCTTAAATGGAAAAGCGCTGGCCAATGTTGAATATTATAAAGTGATTCAAACCATCGCTCCGGATCAGGTATGGATCAATGCAGGCCAATTACATAGTTTATTTGAAGGCTCTAAACTTGGATTCTATCCGGTAGATACCCGGGACTATGAACATGCTACAGCTATAGTTACAGGCACCGTGATAAAAAGTGAAGCCGCCCGTTCTAAAGTTAAATTAGATACCTTGGTTGATCCGGAAATATTAAAAAATGCCTGGATCTATATTACAGAAAAAAGTTTGGGTGAAATTAAAGTTAGCTTAAGAATTGCATTAAAAAATGAAGTATTAAAAAATCAATTAGTTGAAAAGTTATCAGCCTATTCATTTATTGAATGGACAGAGGGCGTTTCAGATTTATACATTGAAGAATCTCCAATTGATTCAAAATTTATATATATAAAAACAAAAGATGGTTTTATTTTGGATAGTATGGATACGCGTAACACTCCAGCTATTTTTTATAAGGGCATTGCAGACGGAATTAAAACATTTACCAAAGGACGCTTTATCAGGAATCTGGAATTAGCGGGTAAAGATTTAAAATTAAGCTTAAAAATTATTCCGGTCAATAAAAATAGGGGCGTTAAGGAAGTGGATTCTCTAAAAAGCCTGAGTCCTGATGAATATGGTGCACTTAAAGTTAAAGTAGGTGACACGATCCGCATAC
>CAYMGR010000108.1:4149-7394 GCA_964389985.1 uncultured Saprospiraceae bacterium | reverse complement strand
CATATGACAATAAAACGTATGAAATTTCATCTATTCAGGTAAGTGGAAATCAATTCAGCGATGCCAATGCGATTATAGGGATCTCCGGATTAAAAATTGGTCAAAAAATTAATATCCCCGGAACCGATATTCCTAATGCCATTAAGGCTATCTACAAACAACGGCTTTTTACACAGGTCAACATCCTCATTGTCAATCAGGTTCAAAATGTGGTAAGCCTCGAGATTAAAGTAGAAGAAAAACCTCGCTATTCAACCCATTCATTCAAAGGTGTTAAGAAATCTGCTCATGAAGATCTGAATTTAATTATTTCCAATCACCTTCCAAAAAATTCTGTTTATACAAATGAATTGAATGATGCTCTTGTAAATAGTTTGCAGGATCATTATGTGGAGAAAGGTTATCTGGATGCAAAAGTGGTTATTCATCAATTACCAGATGATAAAAAACCAAACACAATCAAATTATTATTTGACGTACAAAAAGGAAAACGTGTAAAAATTGCTAAAATCAGCTTTACCGGAAATCATTTGGTATCTGCAAGAAAACTTAGGAAGCAAATGAAAGAAACCAAAAGTCATTGGCGAATTTTCGGCAAATCAAAATTTCAGGAAGAAAAATATCAACAAGACAAAGATCATCTTATCACCTATTATAATGGTCAAGGCTTTCGCAATGCCGATATTTTAGGTGATTCCATCTGGAGACAAGCCAACGGTAAATTGAGAATTCATATTGACTTAAATGAAGGCAATCGATTCTATTTCAGAAATATCACGATCAAAGGAAATTCCCTCTATCCGGAGAGTCACATTAAAAATGTTTTAGGTATTCAAAAAGGCGATGTTTACGATCAGGAATTATTGCAAAAGAGATTAAGTTTTGCGCAGGATGGTCGAGATGTAAGCAGCTTGTATATGGATGAGGGTTATTTATTTTTTCGGGCAGAGCCGGTCGAAGTTTCCGTTGAAAAAGATTCGGTCGATCTTGAAATTCGTATAACAGAAGGACCTCCTGCTACCATTGACAAAGTAGTGATCAGAGGTAATGAACGCACACACGAACAAGTCATCCGAAGAGAATTAAGAACTCGTCCTGGTCAAAAATTCAGCCGATCTGATATCATCCGTTCACAACGAGCTATTTTGGCTTTAGGTTTTTTTAATCCGGAAGCTTTGGGTATCAATACACCCGTTAATCCTAAACGAGGCACTGTTGATATTGAATATGCGGTAGAAGAAAGACCTTCCGATCAATTAGAACTTTCTGCTGGATATAGCGCCTACGGTTTAATAGGAACCTTAGGGGTTGTTTTTAATAATTTCTCTACACGAAATTTTTTCAAAAAATCAAGTTGGAGTCCATTACCACAAGGCGATGGACAAAAATTATCCCTTCGTGCGCAAACAAATGGACGTTATTATCAATCGTACAATTTTTCATTTACAGAACCTTGGTTAGGAGGTAAAAGACCAACTTCTTTAACGATTGGAGGAATTTACAGTTTGATTGATAATTCCGCTTATGGCTCGACTCCCGGCAGTCTAAGCATTGCCCGATTATCGGGCGCCTTGGGTACACAACTCACCTGGCCGGATGATAACTTTGGTACTTCCGGTGCTATTAACTTAGAACGAATCCGTTTGAATCAATATGTAGGATTTAGCGTGGGTAGTCCTGCGATTCCAGTAAATGATGGAGACTTTTATAATATTTCGTTTAAACAGACCCTAGTTCGGTCTACGGTTTCTGAACCTTTATTTCCGAGATCTGGATCCCGCATTTCATTGTCCTTGCAATTAACACCTCCGTATTCCATTTTTCGTTCTAACTGGAATCCTGATAGCATTAGTGTCAATAAAAGATACCAATGGGTAGAATACCATAAATGGAGAATGGATGGAGAATGGTATGTCAACCTTGTCAATAAATTAGTCCTGGCATTTAATGCTAAAATTGGAATTCTCGGTTATTACGATAAAAAATTAAAAGCACCACCATTTGAACGATTTGTATTAGGTGGCGATGGTCTAAATAACCAATCATTTACTGTAACCGGTCGTGATATATTTGCTCTAAGAGGTTATGAAGTGGAAGATGTTAAAGCAAAAACTATAGACGAGCGCAGAACCATTCGCTCGGATGCCGAAGATGCAACGATCTTCAATAAATTTACCATGGAACTTCGCTATCCTTTATCTCTAAATCCAAGTGCAACTATTTATGGATCTATTTGGGCTCAAGGTGGAAATTCATGGAATTCATTTAAAGAATATAATCCGCTTTCCCTAAAACGTTCAGTTGGATTAGGTGTACGGGTATTTTTACCTATGTTTGGATTACTGGGATTTGATTATGGAATCGGATTTGATAAGCCCTGGCTGGATCCAAAGTCCACTTCTTTAAAAGACTATGCTAAATTTAGCTTGGTATTAGGATTTGAACCGGAATAGATTAATATCCATTTACCATTCGTTTTAATCCTGATTTTAAAAGGAGCTCATTAAAATTAATCAAAAACCCCAAAGGATAATTTCCAAGTTTTAAATATGTCATAAGCTGCTTAAAATGCACCTTATGTAAGGACTCAACACTTTTAATTTCAAGTACAATTTGGTTTTCAACCAATAAATCAATTCTGAAGCCGCATTCCAATTTTATTTTGTCATAATAAACTGGTAAAGGCAATTCTTTAATTACATGCAATCCCTTCGTTCGAAGTAAATAGTAAAGACATTCTTTATAGACATGTTCTAATAATCCTGGACCTAATTTGGTGTGGATTTCAATAGCAGTTCCAATGATTATATTGGATAATTCAGCGTGTTTCATAGTAATTTAGGGTATTACAAATATAAACAAGAATTAATTCCTCAAAGTAAAATTTATTTTTCCTTCGTTTTTTAAATGCCCACCGTGTGGTTCCTTCTTTTATACACCACGCAGAGTACACTGAGTTCACAGAGTTTATTTCTCCTTCTCCGTGTTCTCTGTGCCCTCCGTGTGGTTCCTTCTTTTATACACCACGCAGAGTACACTGAGTTCACAGAGTTTATTTCTCCTTCTCCGTGTTCTCTGTGCCCTCCATGTGGTTCCTTCTTTTATACACCACGCAGAGTACACTGAGATCACAGAGTTAAATACTCATCCTCCCTGCACTCCATGTGAATCTTTCCTCTCCGTGTTCTCCGTGCCCTCCGTGTGGTTCCTTCTTTTATACACCACGCAGAGTACACTGAGTTCAC
>CAYMGR010000108.1:0-4049 GCA_964389985.1 uncultured Saprospiraceae bacterium | reverse complement strand
GTGCCCTCCGTGTGGTTCCTTCTTTTATACACCACGCAGAGTACACTGAGTTCACAGAGTTTATTTCTCCTTCTATTATATTTTTATTTGAATATCATCAAAGTTTGCAATTCTCTTTCACTATTTTTTCTGGCTTCAATAAAATACATTCCGGAAGAAAAATGATTCAAATCAATATCTAAAAAGCCATCTATCAGTAGCGTATTCATCTTAAATACCTCATGTCCTAAAACATCCTTTATGCTAAACTGGATAGGCTGTACTTCTGAATCCATCAAATAAATTCGGATGTGATTTGAAGCCGGATTAGGTTGTATTTTGTAAAAATGATTTTTAATAGGACTCTCTACATCCGTGATACATTTATATCGATTAATGAATCCCTCTCCTGAAGCATACAAATCACAAGCTTGAGTTCCACAGGAATCGAATGCTGCAAGTGCCCAAGCTGTTTTATGAGGATGATTGACCGACACCCAATTGTTGCCATCCCATTCAGCTACACCATTTGCAAGTGCGGCACCAATTTTACTAAATTCACCGGCAGCATAAAGCTTATTATTATATGAAAGGAAATCATGTACCGCCTCTATAGTATCTGAAACATCACCACCTGCTAACGCAGACCAGCTGAGGCCATTCCAGGATGCTATGCTCTGTGTTGAAGGAAGATTATTGGCATTCCGATAATGTCCACCTACGATAAGATTTCCATTAAATTCATATTGCGCAGCGACCCCATTATAGGGAAGATTATTAAATAAATTAATTCCACCTGCATTTGAGAGCCAAGTGCTTCCATTCCATCTCGCTGAATTATTTGATGGAGCACTGAAAGTACCTGCTGCATACAATTGATTTGCATAATTTCTTAAGGTGTAAATTGGACCATTGAATACTTGATTGGTTGAATTAAAATTATTGTTCCAGCTCACGCCATTCCATTGAGCAATATTATTGGTAGACAAAGCAGAAATTTGACCGGCATTCTGAAATTGTCCGCCGACAACTAATCCGTTTTGTGTGCTGAGTAATGAACTAACAAATACCAATCCTGAACCAGTTAATCCATTGTCCATACTAGCCCAATTCGTTCCATTCCAACTGGCAATATTATTTACATTATTTACCGTTCCTGCTGTGGTAAATTTTCCTCCTACATATAAAATTCCATTATGGACAGCTAATGCTCTAACTTCCCCATTTACTCCCTGTAATAATGGGGTCCAATTATGTCCATCCCATGCTGCAATATTATTAACCGGTGTATTTCCGATTTGCGCAAATTGACCTGCCACAATTAATTTACATTGGTATACCACCATGTCATATACAAAAGAAACACCACTAGCAATGTTTTGCCAGCTTCTATTCCCTGATGGACACACGCTCGAATTACAAAGACTGTCTTGAATACCAGGGCAATCAAAATGAGATTGAAAGACACAGCTATCCTGCTTCCCATTATTTGTAAAATAATACTTCACTGTAAGAGTATAAACAGTTGCACCAGTGACGCAAAAACTAGCAGGAAAAATTGTACCGGGAGGGATAAATGTACCATTAGGATTTAAATTAAAACTTTGTGCCGATAAATTTGACAGTGTCCAGGAATTACCAGCTTGTACCGTTGAAAAACTACCCGCATTCAATTGGACTTTTATATGCGTAAAACAATTAGAATAGGGGACCTGACCTTCAATATCATAACAACAAATCCCAGGCGAAACCGAACTTTGATTGATCTGATTACTCAAAGAATCACATCGACAGGGATCAGGTATTTTTGGACAATCAAATGTAAAATTTCGAATGCAGGTATCGACGATCCCATTGTTGCGATAATAATAAACCAATTGTATGGTATATAAAGTCGAGCCCGAAACACAAAAATCAACTGGATGAATGTTTCCGGGTGGAAGAAATCCACTATTTGATAAGACCGTAATTTTTTGTGGACCATTTGCAGTAGCTGTATATCCTGTTGCAGCCTGGATATTTGAAAAACTGCCTGAGCTTAAATTTAATTCAAGTTTTGTAAAACAATTTCCCGTCGGAATTTTTGCATTCACTCCATAACAGCATAGTCCCGGATTCACACTGTTCTGTTGAATCGATGTTTTCAATGAATCACAGGTACATAAATCGACAAGCTTTGGACAATCAAAATTATAATTGAACTTACACGTATCAGTAATTCCATTTGTTTGGTAGAGATAGGCTACGCTTACCGTATAATTAGCCGCACCATTTACACAAAAAGAACCCGGCGTAATAAAACCGGATGGAATATAACTTGAATTTGGAATCAGATTGAAACTTTGACTATTTATAGAAAAGAAATTCCAACCAGGATTTGCCTGTATATTGCTAATTGTCCCATTGTTTACAGAAACGCTCATCTTTGAATAACAATTTCCTTGAGGTACATTTGCTTGAATGGAATAACAACATTTTCCGGGTACTGCTGAAACCGGCACTACAAAGTTCTTTAATGAATCACAGGTACAAGGCGGAGGCGGAGGCGGACAATCCTGTACAAATTCTTTGCTGCACTTTGGTAAAACAGATCCCAAATTGTCATAAAATTCAACTTTGACGGTGAATGGATTCAGCGACCCACTGATACAAAAAGATCCTGGATTAATTGGACCGCTTGGAACAAAATTGGATTGTGGTAAAAAACAGATTCCTTGCGGCGTAGAACTGGCAAGCCAGCCTGGATTCGGAGAAATATTTTGAAACGTTCCACTTGAAACTGAAACACATATTTTAGAAAAACACTTACTTAACTTACTATCTGCCTGCAAATCAAAACAACAATCTGCTTGGTTTCCGATTGATATAAGCTTTGCTGTCGTTGAATCACAACAATCCGGAGGCGGGTTTTGTCCCGGACAATCAAACATAAAATTAAAAATACAGGTATCCTGACCTTTTGGCGTTGTATAAAAATATAAAACCATTAATTTAATTGGATTAAATGCTCCTGTAACACAGAACGTTGCCGGAATCGTTTTTCCAATTGGAATAAATCCAGAAATATGTTGAATTGTAAAATCCTGTGCTCCTCCAGGAATCAAAACAAATCCTCCTGAAGTATTTGCCTGAACCTGATCAAACATACCGGATTGAATTTTGAATTGAATTTTTGTGAAACAATCCGGAACGGGATTATCAGTATGAATGGAATAACAACATAATTCTGGAATGGTCCGCTGCTTCTCTAAATAAGTATGAAAGCTTGAATCGCATTTTTTAGGAAAGGGCGCTTGTTGACAATCATATACATAATGAAAGGAACAGGTATCATTAAACCCATTGCGGATATAAAAATAATAGACAGAGACCGTATAACTTGAAGCGCCGCTCACACAAAATGAACCAGCATTAAAATTTCCAGGTGGAATAAAACCGCTATTATGTGTAAAGTTTATAAAACTAAAAGCAGTTTGGTTCACTGACCAGCCTTGTGATGCATTTGCCTGAACATTGAAAAAACTTCCCGCACTCAATCGTATTTGGATTCCGCTAAAACAATCTAAAGAAGCGACATCCCCATTCACTTCATAACAACAGCCAATAGGTGAAGCCGATGAAATGGGCTTGATTTCATTTTTTACAAACGAGTCACAGACACAAGGTCGATTCACTACACAAATGGTATCACTGCAAGTACGAATACAAGATCCTTCAACTACGGTAAGATTGATAGGATAACATCCTGGTTTACTATACTTAATCCATAAACTATCCACTCCAGTAAATCGTTGACCGGATTTTCCATCAATATTTAATATCCAGGTAAATAAGGTATTGGGACCACCATTTCCGGTATAATAAATTAAAGCGGTGTCACCTACTAGAATCGTATCCGGAAATGCAAACGAACAGTTTAAATCACATTTATAATTTTGACATAAGGTATCCTTGCATTGACCGTTGTCGATAACGACACAAAAACAACCTTCATAAGGAGGATAAAAACATTGCTGTGTTGACAATACAAGTGGAGAATTACATTCATACCAGGCATAGTTTAAATTATC
>CAYMGR010000107.1:0-7430 GCA_964389985.1 uncultured Saprospiraceae bacterium | reverse complement strand
ATTCCATCGCTGCATCTCTCACCCAAGCACCCTCTTCATAAGCTTTCACCCGATCACGTAATCGTTGCTTATTGCAGGGACCATTTCCTTTTACCACATTCCAAAATTCGTCCCAATTGATGGGACCAAAGTCATAAGATTTTCGGGATTCATTCCATTTTAATTCCGGATCCGGAATTTTTAATCCAATCAGCTCCGCCTGAGGTACTGTCATATCAATAAATCGCTGACGCAATTCGTCATTAGAAAATCGTTTAATCTTCCATTTTAAACTTTGAGCTGAATGGACGGATTCACTATCATTCGGGCCAAACATCATAATACTGGGCCACCACCAACGATTCAGTGCATCCTGAGCCATCTTCTTCTGAACCTCAGAACCTTTGGCTAAGGTCAACATGATTTCATATCCTTGCCGTTGATGAAAACTTTCCTCTTTACAAATTCGAATCATAGCCCTGGAGTATGGACCATAAGAAGTACGACACAAAGGAATTTGATTCATAATGGCCGCACCATCCACTAACCAACCAATCGCACCCATATCGGCCCAAGTCAAGGCAGGATAATTAAATATGGAAGAATATTTTGCTTTACCTGTATGCAATTCATTGAGCAATTCTTCACGATCCACACCGAGTGTTTCGCATGCGCTATATAAATACAAGCCATGACCGGCTTCATCTTGAATTTTGGCTAACAAGATGGCTTTGCGTTTTAAACTAGGAGCTCTTGTGATCCAGTTGCCTTCCGGTAACATCCCCACGATCTCTGAGTGTGCATGTTGACTAATTTGACGAATCAGGGTTTTTCGATAGGCTTCCGGCATCCAATCTTTTGCTTCAATGCGTTCTTCCTTATCAATCTTTTCTTGAAAATGTCCTTCCAAATCAATTCGTAACATAATATGTGTGATTCAATAGTTTGGTCTGTATAATATTAAACATCAAAATTCACTTCAAGTTTTTCAGTTTTAGGGAATGCCTGACAACTTAAAATATACCCATTTTTTATTTCATCCTCTTCCAGGCCATAATTTACCATCATATCCACTTCCCCTTGTATTAATTTTGTCTTACAGGTACAACAAACACCTCCTTTACAAGCATAGGGTAAATTGGCACCTTGTTTAAGTGCAGCATCTAATAAATTATCAGAATTATAAGGAAGTATAAATTCAAACGTACGACCATCCAGGGTCATACGGACCTGGCAATTTTCTGAACCCGATGCATGTTCGAATACCGGCTTCGGTTTTTGGATTTGGACTCCAAACAACTCCATATGAATCTTATGCGGATCTACACCTAATTGCTGTAATGATTCCCTTAATTCTAATATCATCGTTTCCGGTCCGCACATAAAAAATTCATCCACTTCCTTTGGTTGAAAAAGAACTTGTGCAAATCGTTTTAACTTTTCTGAATTCAAACGACCATGAAATAACTCTTCCTCCATTTCTTCACGGGACAGCAAAAAATGTAAAGCCAAGCGATCGATATATAAATTTTTAAGAGCCAACAACTCTTCTAAAAAAATAATTTGCTCCGTCCTTTGGTTGCCATAAAAAAGCATAATCCTACTTCGTGGTTCTTCGTGCAAGATTTGCTTAATAATTGAAAGTACTGGAGTGATGCCACTCCCTGCAACAAAAAAAACATACTGTTTCGACTGGCTTTCCTGCAATCTTGTAAAGAACCGACCGCCAGGAGCCTGAACCATAAACGTGTCTCCCGGCTTTAATTTTTGATTAATAAAACAACTAAACACGCCATGGTGGACTTCTTTCACGGCTATGCGCCACTTATTTTCATAGGGCGCCGAACATAAAGAATAGGATCTTC
The DNA here is from genome assembly GCA_964389985.1 of uncultured Saprospiraceae bacterium. Lineage (GTDB taxonomy): Bacteria > Bacteroidota > Bacteroidia > Chitinophagales > Saprospiraceae > Vicinibacter. The sequence goes on along the minus strand of CAYMGR010000107.1, from coordinate 5,586 downwards.
TTAATAGTTGACCATCTATCTCCTTTTCCAGATTAAGATATTGTCCCTGTTGGTATTGAAATAGATTGGTAAGATCTGGAGGAATTGCAAATTCTACACTTACACATTCATCGGTTTCTCTATTAATAGTTTGTACCTTCAGTTCGTACAATTCATGTGACATACCGCAAATTTACTATAAATGCAGCACAGTTAGAATAGCTTATACAAAACAAATTCTTAGCGGTAAAAGCTGATCTAATTAAAATTTAATCCGCATAAACAGAAGCTTTTCCAAATTTTTCTACCAAAAGATAGTAAAATATTGCCCGATGTTTATTTCGGTTGCTGCTTCCAAATTGAGCTGTTACTTCTTCTAAAGCTTCATCCATTGCGGCCGAATCCGTAATCCCCAGTTTGCCAGCTAAAAAATTATCCTTGACCCGTTTCATCTCTTCCTTATCGGAACTTGAAACCAATGAAGCATCGTCATTATACAAACTAGGGCCCAGCCCTTTTGCCACTTTAGCAAATAAATCGGCATTTATATTTAAGCCGAGCTTGGAGGCTTCCGCCATCAAATAACTAAGTTTTTCATCAAACGCATTCATATCATTATAATTTATTTGACCTAAAGTTACTGAATGAACCAAAATAAAATTCATCTTCCATTGCTTTTTTATTTAAATTTCTGCATGATTATTAAAACCTTAAAAATGGTCTGTGATTCACCGTATCGCCTCTATAAACTGATGCATCAAACCGGACGGAAGCATAGGATTCCCATCAACTATTCAAAAGGCATCATCGTTTGCTTGTTCCTATTAATGTGTGGTTTCAGCGCCGCCCAGTCAGCCTATTTTCAGCAACGATTGGAATACAAAATATCCGTATCCCTGGATGATAGTTTACATTTCTTGCATGGAAATTTAAATCTAAAATACGTAAACAACAGCCCGGATATACTGGATCGAATTGGTTTTCATCTTTGGCCGAATGCTTACCAAAATCAGCACACGGCGTTTGCAAAACAAAAGATCCAACAAGATGATTTAAGCTTTTACTATTCCAAACCTGAAGATTTGGGATACATGGATCATCTCAATTTTTATGCGGATACCAATCTTTTAAATTGGACTCTGGACCATCAGAACATTGACATGACATGGGTTCATTTATCAAAATTATTGCTTCCGGGCGACAGTGTAATCATTGAAACAGCATTTCGAGTGAAATTACCTTCAACTGTTAGTCGATTGGGACATATTGGTCAAAGTTATCAAATCAGTCAATGGTATCCCAAACCGGCAGTTTATGATCGAAAGGGCTGGCACCTGATGCCTTATTTGGATCAGGGTGAATTCTACTCAGAATTTGGAACTTATACAGTCGATATTAATCTTCCAAAAAATTATATTGTCGCTGCTACAGGTACACTACTGACTGAATCTGAACAAAGCTATAGAAACCAGCGGAAACAATTTACCCAATCTGTTTTATTAGATAACAATTTAATGGATTCTTTGATGTACACGGAATCCTCACAAGAGCGAAAAACTATTCGGTTTTATGCAGAAAATGTCCATGATTTTGCGTGGTTTGCTGATAAATCCTTTTTAATATTAGAAGATTATACAACACTAACTAACGATCGTAAGGTTTTATGTGCATCTTATTTTACATCTCCATACTTGTGGGATGAATCCTTACACGCCATCCAACACGCCATCCAATTCTACTCTGATCAATTAGGTCCCTATCCTTATCCTCAAGCTACAGCTGTAGAAAGCAACTTAGGGGTAGGCGGTGGAATGGAATATCCCATGATAACGGTCATAGGCCCAAGTTATTCCAAGCAAAATCTTGAATCTGTTATCGTCCATGAAGTCGGCCATAATTGGCTCTATGGCATATTAGCCAGTAACGAACGAGATCATCCCTACCTGGATGAAGGAATTAATAGTTTTTACGAAAACAAATATTTAGATTCAAAAAAATTAAAAGACTCAACATTAAATGGACTTAAAAAAATAACAGGCAATACCCAATTAAAACAGTTACAATATCAATTGTTTACCAAAGCCAGCCTGGCCCAGTTTCCAGACCAACATGCTCAATTATTCAGCTCATTAAATTATGGATTGGATGTGTACGGCAGAAGTGCTTGGTATTTTACGTTTTTAGAGGACTATCTGGGTCCAACAACTTTTCGCGAAATCATGCAACTGTATTATGAACGGTGGAAATTCAAACATCCTTATCCAGAAGATTTACAAAGGATCTTTGAAGAAAAAACAGCTAAAGATTTTTCATGGTTTTTTAAAGACTTAATGGCATCCGAAAAAACAAGCGATTATTCCATTCAATGCGTTCAAAAAGTAAACGACTCCATGATCATCACCTTGCGAAATAATAAATCGATACCGGCACCCCTTAAGATCCGCATTACAAAATCAGACCAGGTTATTGAAGAGAAATGGATAGATGGTTTTAAGGATAAATTTCATTTTGGAATCAAAACCAAAGAAATTGATCAAATGAGCATAGACCCACAGCACCAATCATTTGATTTTCAAGACTATAATAATTATTATGCTCCCAACCGAATATTGCCAAAATTAGAACCAATCCGCTTTCACCTCATTCCTTTGATTGACCAGAATCAACAAACAGACATTGGACTGAGTCCCTGTTTAGGTTACAATGCTTACGATGGGCTTCAATTGGGTTTATTTATTTCAAAACCCTGGTTGCCTTCACAAAATTTTAGAGTGGATTTACTACCTCAATTTGGACTTAAAAGTAAATCCCTAATTGGACAGCTGAACGTCTCTAATAAATGGAATTTTGCGGATACAAAAATTCGATCCCTTCAAACTGGAATCCAGATAAAAAACTATACGTATAATAGTTTACTCAACTCGAATATAGCTTATACTCAATTCAAACCTTACATCGGCATTGTGTTTAGTCATCCAGCTTATCTAAATCGAACTTCTTCCCTGAGTTTCAATTCGTTTATTATCAAGAATCAATATCTGGATTTTACGGATTCAACAGCTCAAGTTCCAATCATTTCAAATAGTTGGCGATCCATTTATAAAATGGACTATCTCTATGAACAGGCTTCTATTTTTGGAAAAACTAAATTCACTTTCCAATTAAAATTTGGCAATCAGCAACTCCCATTTAATGAAGTTCAATCATTTTGTAATGTACAGAGTAGTTACCTAAAAGAATTTCGTTACAGTCCGGATCGATACATCACCGTTCGAAGTTTTATATCTTTTTATCCTTATAACAGTGAACGAAATTCACCGTCTATTTCAGACCGATCCAAGCCCAATTCAGCTACCGGATCAAGTGGCTTAAGTTTTCAAAATTATCTGGACAGCGAAAATGAATTTCTATTTATTGGGCGTTCAGCCTACAAAGGAATTTGGTCTCAGCAGGTATTTATTGAACAGGGAGGATTTAAGCTCGCTCATGGTGCCACGCAGCGAGATAATATTGGTAACAGTAATCGATTGATTGCAGCCATTAATTTAGGTTCAGATTTACCCATTCCTAAAATTGGAAAACTCATTAAAGCCTATATGGATATAGGATATTTTGACCAAAATAGCATTCCAATTGAAAACCGAATCATCTATAGCGGTGGCTTGATGCTCCAGTTGTTTTACAAGCGTTTTTCAATCTATCTACCGGTAATCAATTCAAATTCTATCAATACATTATATCGTTCTGCGGACCACTCTAGTTATTGGAATCGCATTTGTTTTTCACTCAACCTGGAGGTTCCTAAATTGAGTCAATTGATTAAATTGGTTCCTCTAGAATAATTAAAATAAACCGGTCAATTGAGCTATCGGATTATTTATTTACAATAATATTATAGCTTGCTTTAGGTGCTTGATTAATCAGTCCTGTGACAAGAATACTATATTTTTTCTTAGCCAAGATATTTAAATTTGAAATACTGCTTACAACGGTTGCACCGGATTTTATGGTCAGGTCAGTTTTTCCAGGATCCAGGGCTGCAAATTGAGACGCAGACTTATAATTAATGCCAGAAACAACATCTGCTCCTAAACTAATTGAAAGCGTCATCGGACTTGAATTAGAAGATAAATTAATTAAACGTACATACGTTTTGGTGGTATCATTTACTGTCAGATCATCTTCAACGATTACTAACTCCGGTATGGCCAAATTACCTGTAGCCATCAGACTATAATTTTTAGATGCTGCCAGATTAAAACTCGAACCAACCACAATGGCTCCGGAAACGTTATCGCGAATTTTAAAATTCTGATTTCCACTATTGATATCCTGGTATTGCGTAAAGAGTCCAAATCCTGCAGTCATTAGCACATATGCAGAATCATTAACTAATACGGTACTCACTTTACCGTCAGTCAGTCCATTAATAAACATAAGTTTTGAAGGACCGGAAGGACCATCATCCGAACTACTACAATTAAAAACAAACAGGCTGAATCCAAAAAGAAGGATGGTACCTGCAAATGCAGAATTTTTCATAAATTAAATAAATTATAGTGATTAATAATATTTTCCTAATTAAAGGAAACCTGGCATGAAATAAAATATTGAATTAGGATGAGCTGTATGGTAAAGATACTACAACTAAGAAGATAACGGAAATAAAAATTATTTAGTGCATGAGTAGGATTGCTTTTGTAGATTTGAATAAAAAAGGAGAATGAGTCTTTTTAGAAACGAGTCAAATGATATCAATAGCAACCGCCTGAATTTTGGGAATTCCAGAATCGGCAGCACCTTACTATTAGCACTTATAATAGCTGGTTTTTCATATTTTAAATATTGTAGTACAAAGACTTATAATGAATATACCGGAGTGTATCAACATGTAGGCATCAGTCCGGATCAGGAAATCGCCTTAGGCTTAAATTCAGCTCCTGCGATGATGCAACAGCATGGAGGCTTACATCCAGACCAGAGGGGGCAAGATTTTGTGAAAAAAGTGGGCCAAAAACTAGTTCAAAATACCATCGCCCGCCAAACCCCATACCCCTATGACTTTCATTTATTAGCCGATGAAGAGGTCATCAACGCGTTTGCTTTGCCGGGCGGACAAGTTTTCATCACTGCCGCATTATTTAATAAGCTTAAAAATGAAGACCAATTAGCCGGGGTTTTTGGCCATGAAATCGGGCACGTTATTGCAAGACATGGTGGCGAACGTATCACCCAAACCGAACTATTTGAAGGCTTATCCGGAGCTGCAACAGTAGCGACCGGTGATTATCAAACAGGCCAGGGAGTAGCCGCTTTGTTAAATCAATTTTTCTCCATGCCCTATGGCCGTGATCAGGAACTTCAATCTGATGATATAGGTGTCAAATTAATGTTGGACAGTGGATATAATCCGGAAGAACTAATAGGCGTCATGGAAATTTTAAAAGCAGCCAGTGGGCCTAACAGAACACCGGAACGACTGAGTACCCATCCGGATCCAGAAAACAGAATGGAGCGTATCCGGGAAGCGATAGCAAAGTACAAAACAAATAATATTAAATAATTAAATATATTTAATGTAATATTAATTAATTGTTTATACATTAT
>CAYMGR010000106.1:0-7517 GCA_964389985.1 uncultured Saprospiraceae bacterium | reverse complement strand
AGGCTTGCATTTACAGCAATCCAATTTCCAGCCTGACTTACCGGTCCAACGGGTGATTGATTATTAAAGTCCTCAATGCAAGTAGTGCTCTGGGCAAGGATGCAAAGGGAGCTTGTAAAAAAGATGAAGAAAACACTTAAGTTTCTAAATCGAGTAAAAATTTGCAGTTTCATAAACAAATATTTTGTTGGTCAATTAAGGTTTTTTAAGAACCCATGCAATAACAACAAAACATATGCCAATTTTTTATAATATGTATAAAATTGATAATCGGATATTATTAAATCTTAATTTAAAATAATACTTAATTATTTGTATATTAATATTTTATACATTATAAATAAACAATACTTGAAAAATATTGATTTATAGTTGATTATATATAATTTGCTGAAAATCAGGGAAAAAGCGAATAACATTAAATTAATAAGCAGATGGATTCATAACAGGGGTGTAAATAAAAAGGGCTAAGATCTCAATAAAAACTGCGTGCCGAAGAGGCATTAGACAGGCTAGTTTTGCATCTAATACACTGAATTACAATATATTAAGATTAAACCCTTCTCTGTGAATCCGCTTAATAATTTGGAAATTTGGCTACTCCAGGAATAACAATTTACTTGCATTAAGCGACTTTGAATACACCTGCAATAACAGGTTGGAAGGATTCAAGTTAAGCGGTAATTCAAATTCCAAGGCTTGATTGACGAATTGAGGTGCATTTGTCTTGTATACCTTAAGTGTTTTTCCGTCCAGCGTAGAAAGTTTCATTATGATCTCTTCTGAAGAATTAAAATCGGCTTGAATATAAATTTTATCTCCCCCATGGACCGGGTTCGGCCAAACAGCCATTTGAGATTTTAAATCCTGTTTGGATGTTTCCTTAGTTGCAACTATAATACCTGGATTGTAACGTGCAGCCATAAAACGGACTAAATTATTATTAGATGCATATCCGGCTACCACTATTTTATTATCAGCTTGCAGCATTAAAACCTCTCCGTTGGCCCTGGTCCCGATTTTAGAACTTATTTTTCCGAGTCCACCAAAATTAGGATCCAGTTTACCGTCTGTTTTGAGTCTCATCATGCCAATATTGCTACCATTCCCCATAGTCAGGTTCATTCCACAAAGGATAATTTTTGCATCCGTCTGAATGATCATATCCCTAAGTTCATCTTTAGTAGCTGTTGCACTGAAACTAGCAATAATAGAGCCTGTAGTATTAAAGGATGTATCAATAGTCCCATCTGCCATCATTCTGGCTGCAATAAATTTTGTTTTGGATGAATCAACAAAATTACCCGCCACAACAATTCTTCCATTTTTTTGAACCCGTATGGCATGGGCTATTTCCTCAGAACTGGCATTCCCTAAACCCAACAACACACTTCCTACATGGTTAAAACTATTGTCAAGGGAACCATCTGTTTTGAGCCTGATCACTAAAATATCCTGCTTTAAGGATTGATTGATCGCACTTCCTGTCAATAATATTTTACCATCTGTCTGGATGACCATTCGAGTTAAAACGGATTGGGGTCCTGCATCCAGGCAACTGTAGCCGGCCTGAGCAAAACTCAAGTCTTCCGTTCCATCTGCATTCCGTTTAAAAACACAAAATTGGTTAGCCGATTTACCACATCCAATAATTTTTCCATTATCCAACAACAGATCAATTACCCCCGTTAAACCATTATCAAAACTTAATATACCATTTGTTCCAAAATTGTTGATGAGACTTCCGTTTCCGTCCATTTTTATTAATAAGGGCAAATTGTTTGATTTACCTCCGATAATAATAGAGCCATCCTGGAGTACGATGGTACTTGTTGCTTCAACATTCACATTTGTAAAAGGAATCAGAACTTGCCCGTTCATTCCAAAGCTTTTATCGGGAAGTCCATCTTTAGTCAATCGAATGACGGCTATTGTAGCTGCATTGGCGGCTATATATTCACCCGCCAGAATAAATTTGCCATCATCCTGAATAGCAGCTGTTCTGCTATATGCATTGACTTGTGGAAAATTATAGAACGTGTATCCCAGTGTATCAAAGGTATTATCAAGTGTACCACCTGTTTGGCTTAAGGCCAATTGAGAATAAAATAGGAGGATTGCATAGCGCAATACAATTCCAAACCTTGATTTTTTTGATAATGGATGTTTCATTTGTTTAGACAAAATTTTCGTGAAGTATTTTATGAGGCGCTAAAGATAATTCTTCATTTCAGCTCCAAATAAGATTGGGTCAACTTTAACTACAATTGGGCAAAATAGGCTATCAAAACCTTCAGATTAATAGGAAATGGGTCAAGTTTATGGATTTGCGTCCAACAGAATCGAATTTTTAAAGTCCCAAGGAATTCCAGCAAAAATTTAAACCAAGTTAGGGGCTTCAATTAATTGAAAGCCTTCTGGAGTGATCAGAGAAGCCTGAAATCCAGACCTCAAAGCAAAGGCACCTGTTTCTCCTTTTTTATTGATTGCAATGTAGCCAACCTGAAACGGATCAACAGTCTTGATGGATAGCAGGCGCTGTGCAGCTTTTTTGCAGGCTTTTTCCGGATGCATGCCTTGCCTCATCATCTCAACAATTGAAAACGCACCTACTTTTTTCAATACAGCCTCTCCTAATCCGGTTGCTGTAGCAGCCCCAACTTCATTGTCGACATAGAGTCCGGCCCCAATGATGGGCGAATCGCCCACTCTTCCTCTCATTTTGAAAGCCAAACCGCTCGTGGTACATGCGCCTGACAAATTTTGATTCCGATCCATTGCTAAAATGCCAATAGTATCATGCCTTTCTATATTAATTTTAGGTTTATACTCTGATTTTAAAAGCCATGTCTGTAAAGCTTCACGAGCTGTTTCGGTTAATAAATTTTCAGGCTTAAATCCTTGTTCAATAGCAAATAACCTTGCGCCTTCACCTGCCAGAATTACGTGAGGGGTTTTTTCCATTACTTTTCTAGCAACTGAAACGGCATGCATAATTTGTTCCAGGAATACCACGGAACCTGCATTACCCAATTCGTCCATGATACAAGCGTCTAAGGTTACATGGCCATCCCGGTCAGGATATCCACCATATCCTACGGATGTATCTAAGGGATCTGCTTCCGGAATTCTTGCTCCAGCTTCAACAGCATCTAAGGCCCGTCCACCATTTTTTAATACTTCCCAAGCGGCTTCAACGGCTTTTACATTTTTCCAGGTAGCCAATACCAATGGTTTTCGAAGTTTATGCCCCGGATGGAATAATTCAGAAAATGAATTTGAAACACTCACTCCAGCCAAACCGAATAGAGACGTATTAATAAAACTTCGTCTTTTCATCATTTTACTATTATTTCATCTGTAAATAACCATCCTTGTTCTCCAGCGCCATTATGCCAGTCTGGCAAGGGTCCAGAATTTTTAGCGATAATTTGTATAAATCTTGCTGAGCACTTTTGTTGAACACCGAATTCATGAATGATAGCACCTTCCGATTTCTGGTCAATGGTATTGAGGATTTTATCCAAGGTTTCAAAATGTTTACCGTCATTAGAAATCCTGAATTCAATTTGAGAAGGCATTAAAATCCAGGGTCCCTGATCCTGCAAAAACCGGATTCCGATATAGTTTATATCTCGGACCTCGTCCAATTCCAGAACCAGTTTAATATCTTTTCCCTGAAATCCTTGCCACAAACCATCTCTAAAATCCATACTGCCCTGCAAACCATCAATTAAAGCATCGTTTCCACCTGCAGCGTATTGATTGGCATATTCCGACATTAATTTTAATTGCATACCTTGAGGTTTGCGAATAAAATCTGCAAAAAGCCATTGATCCGTTTTGGATTTGGGTTTGGATTTTAATCGAAAATAAAAACGGGTATCCTGTTTAACATTAATGGGCTGATCTGCCACTTTGAAATCGGATAACAAAGTATCTTCAGTATATTCGATTGTGGCATTTTGAATAGATGAAAAAGAAACGATTGTACTGTCTTTAAAGACCCGGTGACCTGTTTTCACAAAAGGTTTTATGAGATAGGATGGATCCCGTTGCTCCTTTTCAGGAACCACTTTATAACTATGGTTGCCCAGTTTAAACAACAATTCGTCTCCAAAAGAAATTTTAAAACTATTTTCTATTGGTCTTCCATTTTTCAAAAGAGCCTGAACATAATTTCCTTTTATGGAATTCATTGTTTTGATCAGCACTGGCTTTTGATTCGGTATGCGGATTTCAACATGTGCAAAGCTGGGAATTCCAATTTCATAGGTCGCATTAAAAGGATTGACAGGATAAAATCCAAGTGCACTAAATACATACCAAGATGACATTTGTCCGCAATCTTCATTTCCAATCAGACCATCTGGAGCATTTTTATAAAATTCTAATTTTATTTTTTTTATCAGTTCCTGTGCTTTTTCAGGAGCACCTGCATCGTTATATAAATAGGCCAGGTGGTGACTGGGTTCATTTCCATGTGCATATTGCCCGATGAGACCGGTAATATCCGGTTGCACTCTACCCGTCATTTCCTTCTTGTTAAAAAATAAATCATCTAATCGTTTTTTAAAAACCAGGTTTCTGTTTTTTTCTTTATCAGAAAGCATAAACAGGTCCTTCATTCCTTCAATGTCGTGGTGGGCTCCAAATACATATTGATATGCATTTGCTTCCGTATAGTGATGGTTGACTTCTAATGGATCGAAGTGATCAATAAATTGATTATTCCACCGTGCTTGAAAAAATCCACTTTCCGGATTATACAAATTTTTATAGGAAGCGGGATGGTAATCTTTTAAACCCGAACAATGAATCGATTCTGCTGCTGCAAAATCCAAACTGTTTTCAATCGTCTTAGAAACGGATTCCGACTCTTCATTTGAAAGAATAAAGCCCTTTGACATAAATTTCATTCCTGTATTTTGTCCGCGCAGGATGGTGTTCTGAATCGCTTCTTTAGCTAGCGCCGTATCAAAGTCAAAGACCTTATGATGAAATGCATTAGCGATTACCGGAATAGAATGATTTCCGATCATGCACCAGGTTTCGTTGCCGGCAAGTTCCCAAACCGGTAAATGTCCACATTCCTGGTAGTGTCTTAAAAATGTCCGGATAAATTTAGAATTATACTCCGGATAAATCCACTGATATAAGGGATGTGTAGAGCGATAGGTGTCCCACAAGGAAAAAACGGTGTAGTGATCTTCAGCCAGCGTCGTATGAATTTTCAAATCCATGCCTCGGTATCGATAATCAACATCTTGAAACAAACTTGGATGAATCAGATTATGATATAATGCCGTATAAAAAATAATCAGTTCGTTTGTTTTTGGGTCACTCACTTTTATACGTCCCAGCATCAAATTCCATTGTGCTTGAGAAGCATTTAATAAGCTCTTAAAATTAAAACCATTCAATTCACTTTCAAGATTTTTTGCAGCTCCTTCAGCATCCACTGCAGAAATTGCAACATGTATGTAGAGCTCTTTGGATCCATTGTCTGCAAATTGAAGAATTACTTTTAATGAATCCTTACTGAACCGAAGATTTAGAATTTTTTTACTAAAGCGCGCTTTAAAAAAAACAGATTGTTCACGTGCCCAACCAATGGAAACCCTGTTTCCTTCTATTTCAGTATCATTAAAATGGGTAAATCCACCTCTCAACAATTTATCCCGATGGGTAAGGTCAATGATGAGTTCCTGTGCTTTAGCTGATGGATAACTATAATGATGCATACCCGTTCGTTTTCCGACGGTCATTTCAGCTTTAATATCGTTTTTGCTTAATCTAACAGAATAGTAGGCCGGGCTGGCTTTTTCAGAATGCTTCTTAAAACTTGAACGGTAGCCTTCTAAACCATCCGAACCATTATTGAAAGGCATCTGGTCTGTACCAGGCATAAACAAGACATCACAATAATCCGGAACACCAGTTCCAGACAGATGGGTATGGCTAAAACCATAAATGATCGTATCAGAATCGTGATAACCCGAACAACCATCCCAACCTTCCAGACGGGTATCCGGACTGAGTTGCATCATTCCAAATGGATAGGCTGCTCCCGGGAACGTATGTCCATGCCCTCCTGTACCGATAAAAGGATTTACAAAGGGCAATAGATTTAGTAACTGATTTTTTTGAAGTTCTTTAGAACCTTTTGAAGAAGGAAGGGTATCCTTAAAAAATCCGAAATCAGTCAAGGTGCAATTAGAGAATCCATCCGACTGCAATCCAAAAATCAAACTACTAATGAATAGCAAGTTCAGGATACGCCCGCTGTTTGCAAGCTTAAAACCACAAATAGGTAGATGCATCTTCTTTCTTAAATGATTGTCAAATATAGTTTATTCACTAGGATCTGCTTCATTTAATTCTAAATAAATTTGGAATCCGTCATTATAGAATATAAACACAGAACTATTTCATACTACCTTTGTGAATTCATGAATAAAATAAGTTATTATATCGTTCGGATTTTAATCAATTTATTTAGTTATCTACCCTTTCCAATTTTATATGTTTTATCCGATGGATTTTATTATCTATTGTTCTACATCCTCAGATACCGGCGAGCAGTCGTTTTTAATAATTTAAAAAATAGTTATCCCGGTGCAACTAAACAAGTGCTTCACAAAATGATGTCCGATTCCTACAGAAATCTGGCAGATATTTTGATAGAGGGCATTAAGGGATTGAGTATGGATGAGGATGAACTCAACAAACGATATGTATTTAATCATGTCGAAATTGTTCTTCAGTATCTTTCAAATAATCAATCAGTCATTCTTGCAAACGGACATATTGGGAATTGGGAATGGGCTGTTTTGCAGTACGGATATTATTTTAAAAACAGAAGTATTGGTATTTACAAAGAGATCAATAATCCATATTTAAATTCTTATATTAAGCAACTTCGTGGTTTATCCAGTATTCAATTATTATCTACAAGAGAAACTCGTTTTATTGCAACGGAACTATCAACAGGTAAAGCAATCATATTAATGGGTGATCAAAACCCATCTAATATCAGAGATGCAATTTGGGTAAAATTCATGAATCAGGATACGGCTTGTCTACATGGCATTGAAAAATACGCACGCGAATACCAACTTCCTGTCGTATTCGGAACGATTAAACGGATTCGAAGGGGATATTATACCTTGGATTTTGAACTAATTACCGATCCGGCACAAACTTTCGCTCCAGGAAAAATTACTCAAGCTTATATGGACTCTGTTGAAAAAAATATACAAGAAGCTCCTGGCAATTGGCTTTGGTCTCATAAGAGATGGAAACATAAAAGAAATCCTATCGACCGTATTCAATCTAATTGAACTCCGCCTAAATGAAGTATTATAAGTGAAATCAAATCCTAAAAAATAAGGAAGACAAGGCCTTAAATAAAATGAAATTCAAAAAACAATTTGGATGCTCAATAAAACTCAACATTCAATTTGAATTTATCTGATCCGTGGCATTTTGCGTTTTCCACCCGGACGAAACATCAT
>CAYMGR010000105.1:0-7636 GCA_964389985.1 uncultured Saprospiraceae bacterium | reverse complement strand
AGTAGTGTGGACGATCAAAACGAATTCCAAAGCTTACATTCAGACGATCGTCCATCGCTGTAATATTATCCTGGAAATAGATACCTGGTTGTTTAATAAGTACTTTGTCTATAGGTAATTTTCCCCCTGGCAAGATTGAAAAACCTAACTCATAGTTTGGAAGAGTCACGGTTTCCCCATTCGCAGATTTATAAAAATCATTTAAACTGGCATAAGTATATTTACCGTACCAGGTAGGCGTAAAGGTATTTTCAAATTCAAAGGATTCAAAATTAAAACCTGCGGTAATGGTATGCCCGGGTAAGTACCAGGTAATGTTATCTTGAATTTGAATTGTATTTGTATTGAGACGATTGTTTGGAGTAAAGGGCTCATATCCAAAAGAGGTGTAGGTGATATTGCCTTCCCGGATATCTACAAGTGGAAATACGGAACCCGGACTTTCACGAAAATCGCGATTGGCTGTATATCCAATTTGAACTTGATTGGATGCTTTAGATCCAATTAATGTATTTAATTCAACGATACCTGAATGAATATCATTATTAATGATATAGTTTGTATTTTTAAAATTCAAGTTATTCAAGTTTCCATTCCGAAATCCTGCTGCTCCGGATCCACTTGCTAATACATCCCGATACGATCTCAAATAATTGTATCTAAAGCTCAATTTATTTGATTTATTAATGTTATAATCAATTTTTCCTAAAAGTTTATTGCTAAATGTCTGAAGTGCATATCCATCATAAACTCCAGGGTCGTATCTGAATTTCTCAATTAGAAAATTGCGCAAACTATCCATTGTGGTTGATTTCACCCTTGTAATATTTCCACCAACAGATTCTCCAGGGCGTTGAGCACGGTATTGCAATGGATCATCTCTTCGTTCACCCTCTGCATTGACAAAAAAGAATAATTTATTTTTAATAATGGGTCCGCCTACACTTGCCCCAAATTGCTTTACATCAAAATCTAATACAGTAATATTAAAAGTATCTGCTTTACTTCCAACAAAATTCTGGTTTCTCAGATTATAATATGCAGTCCCGCTAAATTTATTGGAACCTGATTTAGTAACTGCATTGACACCAGCGCCTGTAAAACCAGATAATCTTACATCATATGCTCCTAAATTGACCTGGACTTCTTCAATGGCATCCAGTCCTACCGGTGTTGCATTCGTTTGACCTCCCGGGTTAGAGGCTAATCCAAAGCTGTTATTAAAAATAGATCCATCCAAACTTAAATTATTAAACCGGCTATCATTTCCTAAAAAGGAGGTACCCGGAGCCGTAGTCGTAGAGACAGAAGAAAGTCTACTTTGAGGTGTCAAGCGGACAAAATCATTTAAATTTCTTCCAAGTGATGGCATCGCTTCCAAAGCTTCGCGTTTAATATTTGTTGCGGCGCCTGTACGTTCTGAATTCATAATTTCATTTGTCTTGGCAGTAATCAATACTTCAGTTAATTGAACGGCTTCTTCTTTCAATTGGGCATTGTATCTTAAATTTTGTCCCAAGGATAAATAGATTCCCTCTTCTTCCTGATTTTTATAACCTACATAAGACACCAAAATTTTGTAAGGGCCGCCTACCCTTAAACTTGGGATATTGTAGCGTCCATTTTCTCTGGTATAAACTCCGTAGATAGAGCCTGAAGGAAGATGGGTTACTGTTACACTAGCTGCAACTAAAGGTTCTCCCTTTTCATCCGTTACAGTTCCTAATATTTGGGCATTTGTAGTCCCCTGTGCAGAAAGACCATTTGTAAAAAGTAGATTCCAGGTTAAAAGGCCCAAAACAAGGAATCCTAATTTCGTAATGCTTCGTTTCATAAAATTGATTTAATAGGAAAAGGATTAAATTTAAGCAAAGTTAAAATTCTAATCCTACACATATATTAAAAAATTATAAATAAATAATAAATGTATTACTTATCTGATTTTCAATATATTGCATTAATTATTTGGGCTCTAAAAAATTTTCTGCGATCATGCAGCGGGCACTACCTCCGCCAATTGTTTCTATTATATCAAGATCCACTACTAAAAAGCTGCTCGAACGTTCAAGGCTTGTTTTTTGATTGATATCCAAAGAATTATAAGCTCGCTCCGAACAAACTAAAAAGGGCTCAGATTGTAGATTTTCTACCAATAGCATATTCCCTGCAAAATGCTCCATTTGCTCAAATCCAATGTCAACTACCCGCTTTCCGGTATGATTAAAAGAATCTAAAACAGCAGAACGCTGTTCGTTTGCGATTGCATCCAGACAACAAACAACAAAATCCTGACCCATGGCCATCATAACATTCGTATGATAAATTTCATTCTTTTGTGCATCGGCTGCTTTAAAGAAAAAACTTCGATAATTACTTAACAGTGCAAATTTATCTAAAAGCCTTGCATCCGTTCTTGGGCTTAAACAAGCGTAAGCAATTTGATGCAGATGATCCAGAATTAAGCTTCCTGTACCTTCAAGAAATTGGTCCTGCTCTTCAAACATCTCGAGGCTAAATCGCTTTTCTACCCGATAGTGAGCTGACAAATAATTGATGATGTCTTCTCTTCTTTCTAATCGACGCACAGGTGCATACATCGGATAAGTATAAATAACTCCTTCATGAGTTGTGGAGATCCAATTATTCGGAAAAACAGAATCCGGTAAAATTGGATCAGGTAGGTCTTCAAAAACATCCACAAACACGCCCATTTTGCGAAGCTTAAGAACCATTCTATCAAATTCATCTAATGCTTGCTTGCTTATTGCTTCTTCTGATAATCCAGTTAATCTTTTTTGAAATTTATTATTGCTCTCTGTCTCCACATTATATCCAAAATGATGCGGTCGGATCATAAATACTCGATTACTGCTTTGTTTTTTCATTTCAATTATCATTTAAATTCATCGCATCTGATTTTAACTCATCGTATAATTCATTTCCTAAATATTTTTTAATAACCCAATGGATTAAATAAATCAATGGGGTCAACAGAATGGCCATAAAAACCTTATAAATATAATTAACCGTGCCAATAGCTAATACTAATGTAACAGGCCAATTTGCGCCAAAATAAAAGGCAATAAACAAAACAATGTAACTATCAAAAAATTGAGAAATTAAGGTTGAACCAGTAGCTCTCAACCAAATCTTACCTTCTCCGGTAATCAATTTGATTTTATGAAAGATTAAAGCATCGAGAATTTGACCAACGATAAATGCAGTTATAGATGCAACAATAATTTTTAATCCCTGACCAAAAACCAATGAAAATGCTGTATTCAAATTAGATACATCCTTGGCCAAAGTTTCTTTTTGGTCCGGATTTGCAATAAAGTCCAAATGTGAACTTGGCCAAAAATCTGCTGGGGTCAAATGAATCGCACTAAATACCAATACAAAAGCATAGCTTATCATCCCGATAGCCAACCAGCTTAGCCGGATTACGCCCTTTC
Source organism: uncultured Saprospiraceae bacterium (assembly GCA_964389985.1). GTDB lineage: Bacteria > Bacteroidota > Bacteroidia > Chitinophagales > Saprospiraceae > Vicinibacter. Next base: position 4,181 of record CAYMGR010000105.1, on the reverse strand, counting down.
TACCATAGTATTCATTGATGACATCCGTCAGGACAAAAACAACCGGCCAAATTAAAACTCCTGCCGTTAATTGAAAAGATAAGTCCTTATGCCCAAAGAGATTAAAAGAAATTGGTTGATAACCAAATGTTTTTTCTAAAGAAAATATTTTAACTCCAATAAACTCTGCTAAAAGAGCATTGGTAATAAAAATTGCAGAAAGGATAATAAAAAGCCTGGTCGGCTTATTTTTATGCTGGTTTTTCATTCATGCCTAAACAATCCGCAAAATAATAGGTTTAAATGCCAGTACAAAGCATCCATGTCTAAAATTTCAATCGATTTTAAAACAGGCAAACTAAAAACCAACACGGAACGTGTTGTAGGTATTGATTTGGGAACAACAAACAGTCTCATTGCTATCGTACAAAACGGACATCCTGAAATCATACCAATTGGTCTTGAAAAGAAGCGGAGTATTCCATCTGCTGTTTGGTTTGATCCGTTAGGTAAAGCCTTTGTTGGTCCTGAAGCAATAAACCGCATGATGGAAGCTCCTTCCAATATGATTTATTCCTTTAAACGCTTTATGGGCAAATCCTATCAAGAAATTGAAAACACTAAGGCAAAGCTATCCTACGCTGTCAGTCAGGATCTGGATTCCAATCAAATCATTATTCCCGTTGCATCTCAAGCAATTACTGCAATCGCGCTATCTTCTTTCATCCTGAAGGAATTAAAAAATGCCGCATCCGATTATTTAAATTCTGAAATCACCAAAGCAGTCATTACCGTACCTGCTTACTTTAACGACCACCAAAGGCAAGCCACCCGAGAAGCCGGAAAATTAGCAGGACTGGAGGTATTGCGAATTATCAATGAACCTACCGCCGCAGCTATGGCATACGGATTAGGACTCCAGCCGGATCAGCTTAAACATATTATGGTTTATGATTTAGGCGGAGGAACTTTTGATGTTTCTATTTTAAGAATTGAGCAAGGTGTTTTTGATATTTTAGCTACTCATGGAAATAATATGTTGGGAGGAGATGATATAGATCATGAAATATTAGATTTTTGGAGAAATAAATATTCTTTGGTTATAGATAAAAATTTATTTTCATTATTAAGAGCAAAAGCAGAAGAAGCTAAAATACATTTATTGGATCATGAAGAATTTGAATGCCGTTGGGATGTGTTTAAACTTCAATTAAATAAAAGTGAATTAGAAACGTTAGCTTCTTCCTGGATTTCAAAAACAATCCATTCCTGCGAAAAAGCATTAAAAGACTCTGGACTCAGCAGTCAAGAACTCGACGAAATTATATTAGTTGGAGGTTCCTCGAGATTATCATTAGTTAAAAAATCCCTACAAAATAAATTTAATCGACCTATAAATGACCATTTGAATCCCGATGAAGTGGTTGCCATCGGAGCTGCGGTTCAAGCTGAAATCCTTCAAGGAAACCGAACAGATTGGTTGCTGTTAGATATCAATCCCCTTTCTTTAGGAATTGAAACAATAGGCGGTCTCATGGATACGATCATTCCAAGAAATTCTAAAATACCGATTCAATTAGCTCGACATTATACGACTTCCATGGATGGTCAAAAAAATTTGAAAATAACCATCTACCAGGGTGAGCGGGATTTAGTCAAAGACAATATAAAATTAGGAGAATTTACTCTTAAAGGAATTCCGCCAATGGCAGCTGGATTGCCAAAAATTGAAATCAGATTCAGTTTGAATGCTGATGGAATATTACAGGTCAGTGCAAAAGAGCTTCGGAGTGGAGTCGAACAACAAATTGAAATTCATTCATCTTTAAAATTAACCGAAGCCGAAATTGAACAGCGTCTAAAAGATTCGATACTATATGCAGAACAAGATGCCGGTAACAAATCAAAACTTGACAGCATTAATGAGTTAAATTATATCATTCTAAACACCAAACGATTTATAAATCAGAATGCTTCTATTCTTGATACAGATGAACTTGAATTAATGAAAAAGCAATTGGCATCTCTTGAACAAGCCTTGATCTCAGATTCCAAAAAAGAAATAGATGAATCAATCTTGCAATTTAATCAATTGACTGCTCCAATTGCTCATAAAGTTATGAATTTGCAAATTCAAAACTCATTAGGTGGAAGTTCAATTACCAAACTTTAAAATGATGTCTAAAAAAACACTCCACTCCCTTCAAGATTTAAGCTTAGCCTATTCGACAAATAAAGATATAGATTTGAATTCTTCGGCTGAGCCTCTTCCTGAAAACCCAAAACATCTTCAAAAAGTCCGGGTTGAAAGATATTCTAAACTAAAGGCAGGAAAATCTGTCTGTCGAATATTTGGATTAGACGAATCTCTAGAAAATCTTGAAAAACTCTGTAAACAAATCAAGCAAAAGTGCGGTGTTGGAGGCTCGGTTAAAGATGGTGAAATTTTAATCCAAGGAGATCAGGTCGAAAAACTGATTAAAATTTTAATCGACTTAGGTTACAAAAACACTAAACGAAGCGGCGGATGATCCTGAAGTATGATCTCATCTGTTTCTTCACTATAATCGGGTTGTTTTGTTGCTTGAGTTCGTGTAGAGAAAAACCTTCTAAATCGATTTCCAAAGAAACAAATATCAAACAAGAGGCTTTTGAATATTTTGAGTATAAATATTTTATTGAAGAATTTTCTAATGAACAAGGTTTAGCAAATCCGTTTTATTCAATTTACAAAGCCAGTATCCGAAATGAATCATCTCATACCTATCGATCTGGCATGGAATGGAAATCAATTGGCCCCCGAACAATTGCCGGACGAACCTTGTGTGTAGCGATCAACCCACAAGACACCAATATTTTATGGGTAGGAACGGCAGGCTCAGGTTTATGGAAATCTCAAACAGGAGGTATTGGATTGAATGCATGGAAAAATATTGCCACAACATACCCCGTAGCTGCTGTTGCAAGTATTGCAATCCAAGAAAACAATCCAAACATAATATACATTGGAACAGGGGAAGTATATAATTATCAAGGAGCAGACGGAGGTTTACAAATCAGAACCTTGAGAGGCTCCAGGGGAATGGGAATTTTAAAGAGTATAGATGGAGGTGCCACTTGGAAAATCTCTTTAGATTGGACAACAAACCTAAATTCAGCAGTCTGGAAAATTCTCATCAATCCAATCAATCCCAATATTTTGTTTGCCGCTACTACTCAAGGAGTCTATCGCTCGGTCGATGGCGGAGCTAACTGGAAGCTTAATTTAGATTTGCCTTTAGCGATGGATTTAATCATGGATGGTCAAAATCCTCAAATTTTATACTCGGCCATTGGCGGTATTAATAATCCTGTTTATGGTGTTTATAAAACCACTAACAGTGGATTAAGCTGGACTAAAGTTCAATCTCCTAATGATAGCATCTATCAAGGTCGGATCATGTTAGCCGCTTATAAAAAAAATCCTAAGAGAATTTACGCTGCTTATTCTGATGATTTTAAAAGCATCGGCATGTTGCGAACAACTGATCGATTTGATTCCATCAAATATTACACTCCTATTAAAGATGTTGCTTCTTTTCAAGGTTGGTATGCAAAATGCCTTTATGTGAAAGATGATGATTCAAGTCAACTTATTATGGGTGGCGTAGACCTTTATCTGGATACAACCGGCACAGGAAATCAATTATTTAATTTAATCCTCAGAAAAATCAAAATCCATGCTGACATGCATGATATTATAAGCAATCCTAAAGACCCCAATAAAATCTATATTGCTACGGATGGCGGATTGTATCGATCCAATGATTTTGCAAACAGTTTTTTCGAATGCAATAGCGGAATCTTATCTGCACAATTCTACACGGCCAGTCAGTCCTCAGATGGAAAACTGCTTTTAGGCGGTTTACAAGATAATCGTTCTGTAATTTATTTAGGGGCTTTAAATTGGCGTTCAACGCATTTTGGTGATGGCACTTATAATGCTTTTGATCCTACGAATGATTCAACTTTTTATATCTCTTCCCAGTATCAGAATTTGTACAAATCTACTGATTTTGGAAACCAATATTTGGAATTGATTCCTCCCAATTCATCAGCTGGTTTTGTCGCTCCATTTATTATTTCGAAATCAAAAAGGGGTCGTATGTACTCTGGTGGAAATACTTTATTAAGATCGGATGATGGCGGAATGAATTGGACAT
>CAYMGR010000104.1:0-7724 GCA_964389985.1 uncultured Saprospiraceae bacterium | reverse complement strand
TGCTGAATACGAATACTCAACGCTCAACGATTATCTCTTCATTTAATGATTTACAAATAGCTTAACCACCATTGCTTATGCGTTTTTCTGTAATGACTAAACCAATAGCACAAAGGGTAGGTTGCAACAACAATGAGGATCCATATTAAATAAACTATTCCAAGCGAGTAGCCTTCACCGGATACCATATATGCAAACGGAGGGCCGTTAGGCAATATATCAGGCTCTGACCAAGAATGACCCCTGACAAAGTAAAGAATTCCAGCTACCAGATGAATCAAATAAAAATGGAGGATGTAGTAAAAAAAAGGCACGCTGCCGTAAATGTTAAAAATTTTTATCCATTTTTTTTCAGGGACAAGTGCTGTATTGATGCGATCCATCATGCTTAAAAAGATTAAAGCAGGACCAATGGTAATGCATAAATACAATAGGGAGGGAGGATATTTATTTACATTAAAAAAGGAAAGGAAAGTATGTAAAAAATCCTGTTGTGAAGTCCATGGTACAGGATCTCCATAACGATTCCACCAACGCAGCACCATAAAAAACAAGATCAATCCAATTCCTTTTATCAAGAGATAAGATTGTCTGAATTCAATGGATCGCCCCGTTTCATATAATTTGCCTAAACAATATCCAAGCATCATCAGACCCAGCCAGGGTAAAAAAGGATACACGATGACTAATGTGTGATTTTCATTCATCGGATGTGCTGCAAAATGTCCATTGCGTAAGATATCCCAGAAAAATCCTTGATGACTTGATTCAATGGAATCAAAAACATTATGAAAACAAACAATTAAACTTCCAAAAATTAACAGGAGCCAATAAGGAAAATAAATTAAAGCACTCATAAATACCATCGAAATACCAATGGCCCAAATGACTTGTAAGAAAAATACCTGATACTGCAGATTAAAACTCCATAAAAAACCCATGATAAAAAACTCAACAAAAATCAACCAAAGACCACGCTTCAACAGAAATTTACTCAATTCTGGTTTTGATTTTCTAAATCCCTGCAGATAAATAGACAAGCCGGAAAGAAAAATAAATATCGGAGCACAAAAATGGGTCACCCATCGGGTCAGATAAAGACTCAGATGGGTCGTTTGAATATCCAAAGGATCGTGGGTAAACGCATCATAATGAATAAAATCTCGTGTATGGTCCAATGCCATAATGACCATGATGATCCCACGCAATAAATCAATGGAATAGATTCTAGAGTTGATTTTGTTTTCTTGTTGCACAGCGACGTTAATTGGTTTCCTAAAATTAAAATAAGTTTCGGGATTTAAAATTATTTATTCATCCAGTCTAATTAACTTATTCCTGAACGGATTGAAGCTAAAATGATGGAATACACTAATAGTTTTTTTTGAAGCTGCCGGACAGATGGCGTATCTTTGTGAGCTGATTCTACGCATGATCCAATTTGAAACACTCAGAAATCGATTAAAAGGAGAACTCCATACGGATGCTTTGCATTTAGGGATTTATGCTACTGATGCCAGCAATTATCAGATCTTGCCATTAGCTGTAGCATTGCCTAAAGATGAAGAAGATGTCATCTCTATTTTACGTTGGTCGCACGAACATAAAATTCCGGTAATGGCTCGTGGAGGTGGTACCAGTTTAGTAGGACAGACAGTTGCACATGCTATTGTTGTAGATTTTACAAAATACATGGACGGGATTTTAGAATTCAACGAATCTGAACATTGGGCCTGGGTTCAGCCGGGATTAGTCCGCGATGTGCTCAACCAAAAAATTGCTAAACAACAATTGCATTTTGCTCCGGATCCTGCAACGACTTCACGTGCAACCATTGGTGGGATGATTGCAAATAATAGCAGTGGCACAAGAAGTATTTTATATGGTAAAACCTTAGACCATGTCATTGAATTGAAAATAGTATTAGCTGATGGAAGTCTTTTGCATTGCAAAAATTTATCGGGACCTGAGTTGGAGCATAAACTTGAATTGCAAAATGATGAAGGAAGAATCTATCGGAGTTTATTTAAAATTGTTCAGGAAAATAGATCCGAAATTGAATCGCGATTTCCAAAGGTAATGCGCCGTGTCGGTGGATATAATCTTGATGAATTTTTAGGAGATCAATGGAATTTATGTGATATAATAACAGGTAGTGAATGCACCCTCGCATTTATACTAGCTGCAAAAATAAAACTGGAACCTACCCCTAAGTTTCAAAGCTTGTGCATTGTTCATTTTGAAGATTTTTTTGATTCCATTTCACATGTTGCTGAAATCGTCCAATTCAAACCGGCCGCAGTTGAATTATTGGATGATATGCTCATCCAGCGAAGTCGTGAAAATCTGGAGACCAAACATTATTGTCATTTTATTCAAGGGAATCCGGGAGGCGTTTTGGTTGTAGAATTTTATGGTGATACAAAAGACGAAGCGGTTTATCGTGCACAAGAACTGGCAGACCATTTACGCAAACATCAAATAGCTTATGCCTGGCCGGTGATTTCAGATAAAACAGAAATGGAAGCGGTGTTTACCGTTCGAAAAAAAGGATTGGGTCTTTTAATGGGTGTTAAAGGACATCGCAAACCCATAGCATTTATTGAAGATGCGGCCGTTCCATTAGAACATTTATCCAATTATATCCGGGATGTATTTCAGGTTTGTAAATCTAATGGGACACCGGTAGTTGCTTATGCTCATGCCAGTGTGGGTTTATTACATGTGAAACCTTTATTGGATTTGCGGGATGCTGAGGATATTCAGCGGATGAAAAATATTTCAAATGAAGTATTACAACTAGTCAAAAAATATAAAGGATCCTGGAGTGGTGAACATGGAGATGGACTGGCTCGTAGTCCGTACAATGAAGAATTTTTTGGAACGCAATTATATCGCGCGTTTCAAGAGGTGAAAACCGTTTTTGATCCATTGCATTTATTGAATCCGGGTAAAATTGTCGATGCGCCGCCGGTTGATTCCAATTTGCGGTATGGTGTAGATTATAAAGACCGTAGCTTTCATTCTATGTTTCAGTATCGGAATGAAGGAGGATTTGAAGATGCTGTACATTTATGCAATGGGGTCGGTGAGTGTCGTAAGCATACTGGAGGAACCATGTGTCCCAGTTATCGGGCAACCAAAGAAGAAAAGGACAGTACCCGTGGCCGTGCAAATATCCTTCGCCTGGCGATGAGTGGTCAGTTAGATGATTACGGAATGGATAGTCCGGTGTTGCAAGAAGTTTTGGATTTGTGTTTGTCATGTAAAGCTTGCAAATCTGAATGTCCGAGTAATGTGGACATGGCTAAATTAAAATCTGAAGTACTCCATTTTCAACTGCAAAAAAAGGGATTTGCGATTGCAGATCGTTTGATAGCCTGGCAGGATGATTTAGGCAAACTGAATAGCGGTATATTATCCGGAGCTGTAAACGCAAGTTTGAAAAATAAACTTGTTCGAAAATTGATTCAATCGTTTAGTGGTCTAGATCAACGTAGAATTTTACCGGAGTATACCTCAAAACCATTTACAGGTTTTGGGAAAATGGCCATGCCGAAAGCAAAGAACCAGGTAGTATTATTTGCAGATACGTATATGAAATACCATGAACCCGGGATTGGAATTTCTGCCAAAAAACTTTTGGAAGCTGCAGGTTATGAGGTGCTGGTTTATTCAAATCAATGTTGTCAGCGACCTGCTATCTCTCACGGATTATTGGATCAGGCAAAAACAAAGGGCCAACAATTATTTGAAGATTTAAGACCCTATTTAGAACTCAAAATTCCGGTTATTATTTGTGAACCATCCTGTGCTTCTGCTTTAAAGGATGATATACCTGATTTATTAGAAACAGCCTGGGCCTGGAATTTAAAAGAACATCTTTATTTAATTGAAGATTTTATTAGTTCACAGGAGCGATTGCGCAATTTAGTGAAATTTAAAAAGGGTCAATATCTAATGCACGGCCATTGTCATCAAAAAGCGCTCTTTACAACCCAAGCCATGCATCAATTAATGAAGGATGCGCATTGTTCTGAAATTCAATCTGGATGTTGTGGTATGGCTGGATCTTTTGGATATGAAAAACAACATTACGAACTTTCAGAACAAATTGCCCGCACTACTTTAATTCCTGCTATCGAAGCTGCGGAACAACAAACTCAGATTATTGCCAACGGATTTAGTTGCCGTCATCAAATTGAACATTTTACACAACGCAAAGCCAAACACTGGTTAGAGTATCTGGATTTTGATTGATCATTCCAATGTTTCCTTTTTTACTAAAGACTTCCTATCTAAAGACTTCCCCCTAAAAATAAAAAAGCCACTCCGAAGACGGAGTGGCTCAAATTTCAAAATATTTGTTTCTAAGCTTTTTTAAATAATCCACCTATTAGTGATCCTGCTGAACCACCTAAAAGTGAAATAATAATATTGATGATATTAATTCCACCGCCATCTCCGGTACTATTGGCAAATAAACCAAGTGCAGCCGTGATCATTGGTAATATATTCCCGCCAGCACCACCAGCAATAAGATTACCGATCATGCCCAATCCATTTTTTTTGAGCATATTACCTAACCAGCCGCCACCTGCTCCGGCAACTGTGTTAATTAAAATTGAAGTCAAGTCCATGTTCGTTTTTTTGAAGGTTAAGTAAATGAGTTTACCTTCCAAGATAATTCATTTTTAAAGTAAATGTTAATAAAAATTGTATAATAATTATTTATATATTTAAACAATTGATTTATAGTATTATATTTGGATTGAAAAATTAATTGGGGATTGCTTAATTTTCACTCTCCAAATGCCGAAAATTTAAGACTATGTCAAAAAACCTCAGTCATCTTTCAGGTCGTAAAGGCCTTCAGGAAAATCTATTTGAAACGCTCGGTCAGCAAACCGAAGGTTTGGGTCCACTGTCAAATGAAGAAATTTCGAAATTGGCTGAGGAATACCTAATGGGTAGTTCAAATATTTTTGGTACAGCAAGCTTTTATGATTTTACCCGGGAAGCGAATCGGGAAAAAAAAATATTCATCTGTAATGGATCCGCTTGTTTAACTGCCCGCACACAGGATCAACTAAAATCAAAGATCAGTCAGTTTTTTGACGAGTCAGAAATAGCTGAAATGTGTTGTTTAGGTCGATGCCATGAAAATGCTGCCTTCCATTTTAATGGTTCCAATTATTCCGGTAATGCTATTGATGACATCGATCATATTAAACGAAGTCAAAAACGAATTCGCGATCGCTATCATGTAAAACATAAAGGGCAACAAATTCTAACCGGAAATCCACCGGATCTTGAACAAATAAAAAAAGATTTAAGTCTAATCTTTCAGACCCATCCTGAAACGGTTTTACAAGAAATTAAGTTATCCGGATTGAGAGGTCGCGGAGGAGCTGGTTTTCCCATTAGTTTCAAATTGGAATCCTGTTCGAAAGTAAGTGCAAAACAAAAATTTATAGTCTGCAATGCCGATGAAGGAGATCCGGGTTCCTATTCAGATCGATATATACTGGAAAATCAATCCTATCTGCTTTTAATCGGAATGCTTATTGCCGGCTATGTGACCGGTGCATCGCGCGGTGTCATTTATATTCGTGCAGAATATCCGGAATCAGTTGAAGCTATGAATCTAGCGGTTGAAGAATTTCGCAAAGCACAATTAACCGGTGAGCAGATCTTGGGTTCTGGTTTTTCTTATGAATTTAAAGTGATCAAAGCTCAGGGTGCTTATATCTGCGGTGAAGAAACCGCTTTACTTTCTTCTATTGAAGGCCAAAGACCGGAAGTACGCGTCCGACCACCATTTCCAGTTTACGAAGGGCTGTTCCGGCAACCAACCGTTGTCAATAATGTAGAGACGCTGGCCAATTTATATTTTATCGTAAAGCAAGGGGGCAAACAATATGCTGCCATCGGAACGGCAAAATCCAGTGGGACTAAATTGATCTCTTTAGACAGTTATTTTAATAAGCCGGGAATTTATGAAGTTGATATGGGTACGCCCTTAACAGAAGTAGTTTATCAATTAGGAGGTGGGTTTCATTCTAAGGTGAAAGCCTTGCATATTGGTGGTCCGCTTGGTGGACTGGTTCCAATCCAAAAGGTTGATGACTTGACCATCGATTTTGAATCCTTTGCTTCTAATGGATTTATGCTGGGACACGCATCCATGGTTTCTGTACCTGATACGTTTCCAATGATTGAATATCTCGAACATCTTTTTGCATTTACGGCGCATGAAAGTTGTGGAAAATGTTTTCCATGTCGCATCGGATCGACCCGTGGGAAGGAACTCTTACAAAAAGCACAGAAGGATCCGGATTATAAGATTGATTTGGAATTATTGCGTGATTTATTGGATACAATGAAGAGAGGTTCGCTATGCGCTTTGGGTGGTGGGATCCCACTTCCGGTTTACAACGCACTCGAATATTTTTATGATGAATTGAAAAAATACCTCATTGACACGAATACTTTGAGACCATAATGCGTTTACTTAATTAGGCTATTAATAAGATATGCAAGAAGCTTATATCGTTGCTTACGGACGCTCTGCGTTTACGAAAGCTAAGAAAGGTGGATTCCGGTTTACTCGTTCGGATGATCTGGCAGTATATATCATTAGGGAATTACTAAAATCCTATCCTCAGTTGGAAGCCAAATTGATTGATGATGTGATTGTTGGTTGTGCCAATCCGGAGGGCGAACAAGGGCTTCAAATCGGACGTCAAATTTCATTGCGGGCCATTGGGAAGGAAGTAGCCGGAATGACGGTCAACCGTTATTGTGCATCCGGACTGGAATCAATCGCAATTGCTACAGCAAAAATCCGTGCAGGCATGGGACACTGTTATCTCGCAGGCGGTGTTGAAAATATGAGCATGATCCCTATGGAAGGATATAAATTGGCGCCGAGTTATGAGGTCGCTAAAGAACATCCGGATTACATTATTGGTATGGGACTTACTGCAGAAGCTGTCGCAAATAAATACAAAATCAGTCGCGAAGACCAGGATACATTTGCTTTGCGATCGCATCAATTGGCAGCAAAAGCACAGGAAAATGGTTTTTATAAAAATGAAATAATAAATGTTAGTCTGACCGAAGTATTTGTTGAAAATCAAAAAAGGGTAGAAAGACAATTGAGCGTAGATCGGGATGATGGAATCCGGGTTGATACCAATTTACAAGCATTGAGTCAATTAAAACCGGCGTTTGCATTAGGTGGTTCGGTCACCGCTGGCAATTCCTCCCAAACAACGGATGGTGCCGGATTCACAATTGTGATGAGTGAAACGATGATAAAACAATTGAATCTAAAACCATTGGGAAAAATTTTGTCCTGCAGCGTCGCAGGTGTCGAACCCATTCACATGGGTATTGGTCCCTGTGCGGCAATACCGAAAGCTTTAGCCCAAGCCAATAAACAGTTAAATGAAATTCAATTGATCGAATTGAATGAAGCATTTGCTGCACAGTCTTTAGCAGTCATTCAAGAACTCCATTTAAATCCGGAAATTGTAAATGTAAATGGTGGTGCCATTGCATTAGGTCATCCTTTAGGCTGCAGCGGAGCCCGCCTGACCATGACCACCTTAAACGAACTATCCCGCCGCCAACAAAAATATGGCATCGTTACAGCCTGCGTTGGAGGCGGACAAGGAATTGCCGCAGTTGTTGAAGCTTTGTAAATTAATGCTAAAATG
>CAYMGR010000103.1:0-7892 GCA_964389985.1 uncultured Saprospiraceae bacterium | reverse complement strand
TGTTCAAGTCCTTTGGTAATGGAATGGTTAGGAAATTTTTGGATCAAAGGAAGATATGGAAATTGAACCGGTGTCGAAAACGAAAAGAATCCTTGTTGCTGTTGAACATTTACCTGGCCGCAACGCGCATCTCTAACCAATGCATCTTCCAGTTCAATGTTTTTACTGGCTAACCATTCCTTCATCCCCGTACTCATTGGACTTGCCATTGCATATTGCATATTGGCGTCCACCTGATTTAAAGCCAGAATTAAATTTCCACCTTTAGACAAATACTGGTCTAGTCTTTGCAAATCTGCCGGTGGTATACTATCCGTAGGACGAACCATTATCAAGGTTTTATAAGCGGTCAGATCGACAGTATCTGTATTGATGTAAGCCGAACTAATTTCATAGAGAATGCTTAATTCCTGATAGGCCTGTGCCATTTCCTGAATAGCTGGTTCACCATGGCCCTGGATAAAGCCAATTTGAGGTTTATTTTTTCCAACTAATTTTTTTATCCCTGTAGTAAATGCATATTCCATTGCAGTACCCGGTTGAATGATTGGAATGGGTTCTTTTTTATCCCCTGCTTTGATGACTGCACCCAAAAATGCTTTTTGCTGTTTGGATTGATCTTTTTCACGCACATTGATCATGACTGGGCGTACTCCTTCTTTTGCAGCCTCTTCTTCCAATTTAGGATCTTTATTCGGTGCGATAAATTTATAAGTCAATTTACCTTTAGAGATATTTGAAAATTCATTTAGCAGATTTTCCAATTCGTCTCTGGTCTTTGCAATATCAACCGGAAGGTCATCTGAAAAATACGCTGTTACCTCTACGGCATCATCGAGATTTTTTAAAATATCTTTGCTCGCATTCGACAAAGTAAATTCTTTATTTTCGGTTAGATCAAAGCGAAAGAAAAAATAACGGCTGATGTAATTGATTCCAATTAATAAAGCAATGACCAATATGATTAAATTAATTTTTGACTTCATCATAAAAAGATTACTTAATCCGTTTTGAAATAAATAATTCTGAAAGAAACAGACCGGCTAGTGTTAAGCTAGCAAAAAACAATAAGTCTTTCGTATCCAAAACACCCTGAGCCAATGAATCAAAATGCCTGTTTACACTCAAACCACTCAGCAGCTGAGCTACAAATCCTCCGGAATTATAACTCATCATATCAAACAGAAAATGAAAAAACACTCCAATCAATAAAGCCAATAAAAAAGCGACAATTTGATTATTGGTGATGCTGCTGGCAAAGAGACCAATTCCGATATAAGCGGCACTCATCAGGAGCAATCCCAAATATCCACACAGCGTTGCACCATGATCTATATTTCCTATTTGACTTACGGTAACGTAATAACTCACTGTAAACAATAAGGCAATGGCAATGAGCAGCAAGCAGGCTAAAAATTTACCTAACACAATTTGTCTGGCAGTGATGGCTTTTGTCATCAACAATTCAATCGTGCCTGATTTATTTTCTTCCGCCAACATTTTCATTGTGATTGCAGGAATGAAAAAGAACAGAGTCCATTTCGATACACTAAAAAACACTTCAAGATCTGCTTCTTTGCGCATAAATATATCAGACCCGGTAATCCAGGTAAAAAATCCACTAAAGCCTAAAAAAGCAATTAATAAAATGTATGCGGTTAAAGAGTCGAAGAATGAGTTCAACTCCTTTTTTGCTATAATCCAAATAGGTTTATTCATAAGAGTTTAATTTATGGTGAGGTCTCTAAAGATGTCTTCCAATTTTGTTTCAAAAGGGATCATCTCTAATAAATCCCAATGATTCTGGACGCAGGCACGATACACCAGTCGGTTTATTTCATCGCCCGATGGGCTTTGGATTTCAAACCGATTGCTGGATCTATCCAATAATGAAACCAGTTGCAAGCCTTCAATTTGACGAAGGCCTTCAGCGATTAGTTCAGGAGCTGCGCCAACGATCCGAACCTGCAATAATCCCTTTGCTTCCGATTGTTTACGCAAAGACTGAACGGTTCCATCTGCAGCTATTTTGCCTTTATTAATAATTAGAATTCGGTCACAAGTTGCTTCCACCTCTGGTAAGATGTGGGTACTTAGAATAACCGTCTTTTCGCGACCCAGTTTTCGAATGAGCTCTCGGATTTCAACAATTTGATTGGGATCCAATCCGGTAGTTGGTTCGTCTAAAATCAGAATTTTTGGATTGTGAATAATGGCTTGAGCCAATCCAACCCTTTGCCGATAGCCTTTAGATAGTTCTCCAATCTTCTTATGTTTTTCGATATCCAAACCACAAATCTTTACCATTTCCAAAACACGCCCGTTAATTTCAGATTGCGGAACAGATTGGAGGGCTGCTGCAAATGCCAGATAATCCATCACCGGCATATCTTCATACAAGGGATTGTGTTCCGGCAGGTAGCCAATTTCTCGGCGGATATCAACGTCATAGGAACTACTATTCCCATACCAGATCGTTCCGGAATCTGGCTGCATATATTGGGTAAGCATTTTCATGGTGGTCGTTTTGCCGGCCCCGTTTGGACCTAAAAAACCAACGATCTCACCAGATTTTATATCAAAAGATATAGAATCGACGGCTTTTTGATTCCCATAACTTTTGCTCAAATGATCTATGCGAACATCCATTATTCAAATTTTTGTTTGCAAAAATAAGTTTGATCCCGGCTATTTAAACTTTATCGAATACTTAAAGTATGTGAATCAATTGTCAATGTTTTACAAGTTGTTTTAAGTCGCAGCCCAGGCTTAAAACTTAAATTCGTAGCCATTTGACTGCCAACAAAGAATCGCCTAACAAAACATATATATTTTTTATTAATATATTCCTACTTTTAGGACTGAAATGGATGCATTCAACAAACATCAGTCAAAACTTTGTTACCTGGTTTCGCATGGATTTGCAGCCCGGATGCTGATGCAAACCCATTTATTGGCTGGTCTGGTGCAGAAAGGATATGATCTGAGTTTAATTGCTCCGGATGCCAATGACCCCAATTTGAAAGACTACTGCTCACAATGGGGGATCCAACTGATTGGTTTTAAGCCTAAAGCATGGATCTGGAAGTCAAATTACATGTTGTACCGGATGTATTTTTTGGAAGACATCAAGGCCAATCCAGCCTTATACGAAAAACATTATTACGAAACGCATCATGTTAAACACAGGTTCTGGATCTTAAAATACATTCCATATTTCTTGTATTTATTTTATCTGCTTTTCATTCGGTTTCCTGTATTGAGAAAACTCTATCGCCGTTTTGAAACATTTTTATTAAACAGTCAGGATGCAAAAAAAATTATTTCAAGCCTGGATCCAGATTTACTGATTTCAACCTACCCGGTGAGTCCGATGGAAGGCATCTTGTTACATAATGCCGGTCGATTAAACATAAAACGGGTCATTCATCTCTTAAGTTGGGATAATATCAGTTGCAAAGGTTATTTCATGTCCTTAGCAGAATACTATCTGGCCTGGGGTCCTATTATGAAAGCGGAATTTATGAGTAAATATCAAATTCCCGAAGAGCGTATTTTTATTTGTGGCGTACCGCATTTTGATATTCATCATCAGATCCAGAAAACTGGTTTAGATCAAACGTATTTAAAACAAATTGGAATCAATCCAGCTAAACCCTGGATTGTATTTGGGATGAGTTCACCTCGCTTTGTCCCAAAAGAAATTGAGATTGTAGAATTTCTGGCTCACAAAATCGCTACAGATTATTTTGGTGAAGAGTTGCAACTAGTCATCCGGCCCCATCCTCAAAACATTAGCTCATGGATGGCAGACCGAACCTGGCTGGATCGAATTGAAGCATTAGGTAATGATCGCATCATCCTCTTTTATCCGAAACTAGCAGATAGTAAATTCTTATGGAGCATGGATCCTTTTGACTACCTCTATTTAGCCAATGTATTAGCCGGTGCGTCCGTCTGTATTAATTCCTGTTCTACCCTATCGATGGATAGTTTAATGGCCGGCACAGGCAATATTGCGCCGATGTTTGATTCCAATGCTACACTACCCTATTGGTATTCTTCCAGACGTCTGTTGGATTACAACCATATTCAAAAATTTGTACATCTTGGAGGTACTATTGTTGTGGACAATTACGACTCACTATTATCGAAACTAAAATTATTTCTTCAGGATAAACAATTTCAATTGAACCATCAGCTTGAAGCCTTAGAGCAGGAATGCGAAATGAATACAATCAGTGCAACAAATCGTGTGGTTCATCAAATTGAAACACTTTTAAATCAGAATAAAATACATAAATTTTAATCGACCCTACTATGAATTGCAAATTATGTAATTCTCCGAATTCCGAAATCTCCTATAAGCTAAGATATGCCAATGTAATTGTGTGCAAAAAGTGCGAATTTCACTACATCAATTATCTCGATCCTGAGCCTACAAATGATCCCTTACAAACTGGCAATACACCTTCTGATGAACTATCAGATTATTTAGCAAATCAACTTCAATTTAATAAAGATAGATTTTCAAACCACGTAAAGATCACCCAAACATTCATGCCAGAGGGTCAGGATCTTAATATTTTAGATATAGGTTGCGGAGGCGGGCTGTATTTATCTTTAATTCAATCTAACAGAATTCACTGTTATGGAATTGAACCTGATTTAGGTCGATTACATTATGCACGTATGCAAACAGGTATTCAAGAAATTTATCCAAATCCAATTGAATCCGATTTTTGGCAAGCTAACTTCAAGGAATATTTTGACATCATTACTCTTTGGGACGTTATCGAACACGTAAATTACCCATTGCAAATTTTTCAAAATGCATTTAGCTTATTAAAACCAGGAGGCAAGCTTATTCTGGATACGCCCAATCGAAATGGCTTTTTCCATGTTATTGGCAAATGGACTTATAAATTAAGTCTAGGCTATTTCCCTGGATTTCTTAACTTGATGTACAATCAAAAACCTTATGGCCACAAGCAAATTTTTTCGCTAAATGACTTTAAAAGAATCTGTCAAATAACCCAATTAAGTATCATCTCCGCAAAATCATTCCATGAATTATCCTTTCCGGTTAATTTTTATTTAGAAAAGAAAGGCTATACAAAATATTTAAATTGGATCGTCCATTTAATGCTAAAGTGGAATTTATTAAAAATAATAATTAAAAACAAACAACTATTAATTTTTTCAAAACCTAACTAAACTTTAAAACAGTATTACATCTGTTTCATTTTAATTGTTATCAAATAACATAATCTACAAATGAATCAAATTTACCGCGCTTCAAATTCGGAGTACTTCAAATTAAATAACACTTGGCATGTTGAAGATTCGCCCTGGAAAGCAAATCAAATTCTTAAGCTCATATTAAAACAAAAAATTGAATTTAAGAAATTGGCAGAAGTTGGTTGCGGAGCTGGAGAAATATTGGTACAATTACAAAAATATTATCATTCTCAGAATAAATTATTCTATAGCTTTGATATTGCTCCAGATTTACAGCTCTTTTGGAAGGATCGGCAAAATGAAACGCTACACTTTTATTTAATGGATATTACTAAATCTAAGGAATATTTTGATCTATTATTAATTATGGATGTTATAGAGCATGTTGAAGATTATTTTAGTTTTATTAGAAATATTAAATCAAAAGCGAAACTTAAAATATTTCACATTCCCCTTGATATATCCGTCGTTAGTATATTGAGAAATATGCCTATGTACTTTAGAAAATCTGTAGGACATATTCATTATTTTACTGAAGAAACTGCATTGGCGGGATTAATAGATTGTAATTATAAAATAATTGACTATATTTATACTCCTGGCTCCATTGAAATGCATAACAAAAGCTTAAAATCAAAATTTTTAAATATTTTTCGCATCTTATTTTTTAAGATAAATAAAAAATGGACCAATCGAATTTTAGGCGGTTACTCAATTTTAGTACTCGCAGAGTAGCTATACCTATTTTAACTAATCATCAAATTTCTTTAACCAGCACTTTATCGTAAAAAGTTCGAATATTACATACGAAGCATCAACTTTACCATTATAATTGTCGTTTATTAAATTATTAACCCTTTCCATTTCAAATAAAGAATTAAAATTAGATTGCGGTATATTTAATTCTTGTGTAATAAACTCACTAAATTTTTCTTTAATCCAATTCCTAACCGGTGCGCCGAAACCCGTTTTAGGCCGGTAAATAATTTCTTTAGGCAGGTAACGTTCTGCCAGTTTTTTTAATAAATATTTTGGTTCTCCTTGTTTAATTTTTAATGAAGGAGGTATTTGATTGGCCAATTGAATCAGCTCCAGGTCTAAAAAGGGGACACGAATTTCCACTCCGTGAAGCATGCCTGCCTTGTCCGAATAATTCAGGTTATGATCCGCAAGGAAATATTTCTGATCCCAATACAACATCAGATTGAGTCCATTTTTTTCTAAGGGTATGTTTTGCAATGAATTCAATAATATCTCAATAGGATCATAGGTGTTCAATTCCCTTTTAATAGAAGGGTTCATTAAATCCAGCAAACTGTTTCGATCTAACCATCTATAGTTTTCAGCAAGCATGGAAGCCACGTCTTTATGTTGAAATTTAAATAAGAATTTCTTAAGTCTTCTGAATGCTGATGAACTTGATCCCAAGCGCATAGATAACTGGTACAGACCATGCCGGATAAAATAAGGAAGTCTCAATATTTTACTATCAAAATAATAGGATTGATGTCTTCGATAGCCTGCAAACAAATCATCTCCACCCGTACCACTCAACAGGACAAAGCAATTCTGCTTCCGAGCCTGCTCTGCAATTTTTGAAATATAAATAGGAGCTACATCAGCTTGAGGCTCATCCAATTGATAGATCATTTCAGGAAATTCTTTGATAAAATCAAAGTCGCCATCCACAATTTGTAAATCAATTTTTAAGAATTCTGCAAGCTTTACCGCATAAGGTAAATCATCCGCAAACCCATCTTGTTTTGAATCCAGGCGGCTTTGTATTGTAAAGCCTTTAATGGACTGATCGGGTTGTAGTTTTCGGGCGATAGCCAGAATTAAACTGGAATCCAAACCACCGCTCACAAAATAAGCAATGGGAACATCCGACAATAATTGCCGCTTGATTGCACGTTGCAAAGCATGATCCAATAACTCAATCCAAGCTTCTTCAGAATGATCCAAATACTTAGCATCAAATGGAATTTCGTAATACTTCTCCTGACTAATAACTTGTTTGGTTGAAACAGAATAATGGATAAAATATCCGGGTAATAATTTCTTTACGTTCTTAAAACAGGTTTGTGAACCAGGAGACCACAAAAAATTCAAATAATTAAAAAATGCTTTATAATCTAATTCCCGATCCCAATCAGTTAACTGTTTAAGTGCTTTCAATTCGGAACAAAATGCAAATCCTAATGAGTCGTTGAGGTAGTAACAAGGTTTAACACCTAACGGGACACCAACCAAATAAAGTTCATTTAATACCTTATCGAATAATCCCGAAAATAAAATCCCATTCAATTTTTTAAACGACTCGGTACCCCATTTGACAAAGCTATATAACATGGTTTCAGCGTCACTATTGGATTTAAATTCAATGTCCTGGCCTAATTCCACCCGCAAGTCCAAATGATTATAAATTTCACCATTCAGCACAATGCAATAACGACCATCCTGACTCCACATAGGTTGGTGACCTGCAGCTGAAAGATCCTGAATTGCAAGGCGATAATGAACTAATGTTAAGTCACCCTCCCGATAGATACCAAAATCATCCGGGCCGCGATGCTTGATTGACTCGAAAGCCAATTTCAAATCTTGCTTTGTTTCTTTTTCGACTATACCAAAAATCCCACACATTTATA
>CAYMGR010000102.1:0-7910 GCA_964389985.1 uncultured Saprospiraceae bacterium | reverse complement strand
ATCAACATTTGAATCAGCTGGTTTTTCAGAGAGTACTTGTGGGGTAAGTGTGATTCCTGACGCGAAGCAAATGTTAGCGCGCACGACTACATTAAATGGAATTCTTAAATCTTTCAATTTTGGAGCATCAGTATCTTTAATGCTTTGCTCAAAACAGGTAGTTGATTTTGGATTGGCAAATAAAGAATAAGCAATTTTTACTCCATTTGAACAACAGTAAATTTCTCCAACTGCCACTTCACAAGTTTGATCCGCTTTTAATTGCAATTCTTTCAATTTGGTAGCTAAAAGCTCTTTGCATTCCAGACGCGGATCGCAGGGTAGGGCTGTTTGCTTTAAATTTTGAGGAACTTCGCTTAGGAAGTCAGGTTTTGGACTGTCATTCAGAGAGACCTCTTTTTGACATGCAACAATAGTTAAAAATAATCCGATTAAAGAAATCGCTTTCATGATACTTAAATTTTAGGGTGAATAATAAATTTACAAGCTTATATTGCTTGTACCCTAAAAGGTAATCAGTCAGGAAGAAATTATTTTTTTTGATCCAATTCAGACTCCACGGATCGTAGCATTTCCTGGCAATATGTGATAAGGGCCCGGGCTTTACGAATTTCCTCAGGAAGGGCTTCCAATGGAATGGAGTCAGCCTTCAATTGTTCACAAAGAGACTGTAACTGGAGCATCGCATCTTGATACGTTAATTTTTTTGGAGCCATTTGTGAGAGATTATACTTTTAAAAATACCGTTTTCAAGTTGAGTTTCAATAACATCATCTTGTTGTATTTGATGTATTGAACGAATTACTTTCCCGTCTTTAAAGCTAATGCTGTAGCCCTTTGCTAAAATACTGATAGGATCATTAGATTCAATTTGAAGCAGAAGATCGGAAAGTTTGAGTTTGTTTGTATTGAGTATTTGCCAGGAATGAAATTCGGTTGCGCTTTTCAATGAATCTACATTTCGGATCTGATGATTTAATACCTGATGGAAGTTCAAATTGATCTGTTCTTTTAGATTCTGGAATTTCATTAGTTGCAGTTGATATAATTTAAGGGTTGAAGACATTCCATCCGTAAATTGTGACTCCAGTAGGGCTTCAAAATTTGCGTTGGTCTGGATAATTTCTTCTGATACTGCTGTAGGAGTTTTTAACGACTTATAAGCTGATAAGTCAGCCAAAGATTCATCAATAAAATGCCCTATGCCAGTAAACACCGGGTACTCGCAATTTGAAATAAGCTTTGAAATTTCATAATCATCAAATTCCAGAAGATCGTGCTTTGAACCCCCTCCGCGTATCAGTACCACAGCATCAAATGTCCCTTTTTTATGGGCTTTTATTTCTTCGAATGCGTTTCGAATGCTTGAAACGGTAAACTCACCTTGCATACTGGCTTCATATCGTTTTAACCGAAACGTAAAATGGTACTTATTGACTAGTAGCTGATCTAAAAAATCCTGGTATCCAGCGCTAGAGCTGCTTCCAATAAGAGCAATCGATTGAATTACTAAGGGTGCTTGAATGGTTTTGTTTTTTTGCCACAGGGACTCTTGCTTGAGGCGTTCGATTGTTTTGAGCTTTGCTTCAGCAATTTTACCTAAAGTATAGGTACCATCAATATCCTGTATAATTAGTTTCAGCCCGTAGCGAGCATGAAAATCTACTTGAATTTGAATCAAAACTTCATGTCCTGGAGATAGAATTTGGAGAATATCATAAGGAGACCTGCTTTGAACCTGGTTCAAATTGCCTTTCCACATGACAGCTGCTGCTTGCGCAATAATTTGATCAGAGGGGTCTTTTTCAACCACTTCCAGATAAACATGGCCAGACTTAAAATTAGCACTTAATAATTCACATCGAATCCAAATCGGATCTTGAAAATTAACAGCCAGTGCACGGCGAATGTATGTATTTAGTTTACTAAGGCTGAAAGATTCCAATTATTGATGGAGTACTTGTTTTATCAAATCTGCGGCTTCCTGAAGCAAAATTGCTGAATGGACTTCCAGGCCCGACTCATCTATGATCGATTTGGCTATTTCAGCATTCGTCCCTTGTAAGCGGACAATAATTGGAATTTGAATGTCTTTCATATTCT
Organism: uncultured Saprospiraceae bacterium; assembly: GCA_964389985.1. Lineage (GTDB taxonomy): Bacteria > Bacteroidota > Bacteroidia > Chitinophagales > Saprospiraceae > Vicinibacter. The sequence continues at coordinate 5,807 of CAYMGR010000102.1, read as the reverse complement.
TGTATGCATCAACGATGCCCTGAGCCACCCGATCACATCGAACGATGCCTCCAAATATATTGACTAAGATTGCTTTAACTGAAGGGTCTTTAAGAATGATTCTAAAAGCCTGTTCCACCCGACTTGCATCCGCGGTACCACCTACATCCAAGAAATTTGCCGGATTGCCTCCTGATAGTTTTATGATATCCATTGTGGCCATTGCCAGACCTGCACCATTGACCATGCAACCTACATTCCCATCTAATTTAACATAATTCAAATTGTACTCCTTCGCTTCAACCTCAGTAGGATCCTCTTCAGTTTCATCACGCATACTTTCAATATCCAAATGCCGGTAGAGTGCATTATCATCCACAACCAGCTTACAATCTACCGCGATAATTTCATCCATTCCATTTTTTAAAGTTGGATTTATTTCAACCAAACTACAATCAAAATGTACAAATGCAGCATAAAGTGATTTGGTAAATTGAAGCATTTCTTTGAATGCTTTCCCTTCAAGCTTTAAATTAAAAGCAATCTTGCGACATTGAAATTCCTGTAATCCTAAAGCTGCATCTACATACTCTTTATACACCAGTTCAGGAGTTTCTTCAGCAACCTTTTCAATATCCATTCCGCCTTGTGGCGAATAAATAATTACATTTTTTTGAGATTCCCTATCCGTCAGTATAGAGAAATAATATTCTTTACATGCATCAAATTGCGGAACATACGAATCTTCAGCAATTAAAATCTTGCTCACCAATTTGCCGGGTCCGGTCATGCCTCCCGGTGTTTGTGGTGTTTTGAGTTGCATGCCCAAAATTGCCTTTGAGTAATTGATGAGTTCTTCTTTACTTTTAGCTAATTTAACGCCACCACCTTTTCCTCTTCCTCCGGCATGAATTTGTGCTTTTACGATTGCTAAATCACTATTACTTTCAGAAACTATTTTATCGTAATTTATTTGCGCTTCATCTACAGTAGTTGCTAGATATCCTCTTTGTGTTTTAATATTAAATCTGCTTAATAATTCTTTTCCTTGGTACTCGTGTAAATTCATTTAATAGCTTTTTAGTATTAGTTTGATCGGTTTTATTGATTTATTCGTTGGAGACGTTAGGAAATAGACTCCACCAGGTAATGACTCTGTTTCAAATAATATGTGATCGTTATATCGTTGTGATGGCTGAATGCGATAGCTCGTTCCAAAAACGGAATGGAGCATAAATTGATCTGTGCCAGAATACGATAATCCATGCAGAACGAATGCTTGATTTGCAACAACCGGATTGGGGGTAATATAGAATGGTTGAGCATCTAAATTTTCATCGGATACTACTTTGCGTTCGGTTCTAAATAAACCTACTTCGGATTGACTACCGCAAAAATCGTAATTTGAAAAAGCACGGACCTTCCACCAATAATTTTTGTCAGATATTAGAGAATCTATTTCAACATAAGGCTGACTCAACATGATATTCTTTACAACAACAGTAAAATTTTCAGTCCTTGAAATTTGGAGGCTGTAATAACTTGCATTGGCAACCGGTTTCCAGGACAACAAAATCTTGTTGGCAGGAACTACTATACTATCCAATGGATAGCTTAACTCAATCGGATTAGGATCAACAAATTTGGGAACGACTTGAGGTCGTTTAAGATTGGCTCTAGGACCATTATAAAAATTAAGCATCGCTGATGTCTGATCCACCGAAAATCGATTCATGCATTCGTCATTTGCATAAGACATGAAGAGGGTTCCATCGACCCGAAATAGGGAATCCTTCGTATCCTTTAAAATGGAACCACTAAACCCATCATTTGCACAATTCCAGCGATTGCTTATATAATCAGGAGGTGTATCGCAAAAATTATCTGCCTGAAATCTGCAATTGTCTCGTTCCACATTTTCAATAGATGTAGAAACCTGGGATTGATAGTCCTCAGTGTTTTTACCATTGGAATACCTGATTCCTTCCCAGCCATAAAACGTATGTGGCAAGGAAAAATAATGTCCTAATTCATGCGCCCAGGTATGACTATTTTTACCTACGCAATTTTTACTTAATGCAACAGCATCTCCCCGATAGGTATAGTACCCGCAGTTTCCGGCAGGATTGGCGACCAGATAACAATTTACGATATTAGGAAAATTGCTTTTACGCATCATTTCTTCTCCTTTATCATATTCTGTGTGATCATTCCAGGAAGTATTCCGAATATAATTAATTTCATTTTCCATGTAGAATTGAATTCCACTTGGTAAAAAATCTTGATTCAACGTACAAATAGATTCAAAAATGGTAAGATTTGAAAAGAAACCTACTGAATTATCATTACCTACATTATGAATTTGCAGTGGAATGTAAATGATTCCTTGATCCGGATGATAAAAGCTTTTTATATCATTCCTTTTACTGATTAAAGCAGATTGATCTTGGACTCCTGTTCCACAAAACGATGCTTGGGAATACAAACCAATTGTCAGAATACTAAAAACAAAACAAGATATAAACTTCATTTTTCTTTCAATTAGTATTTGACAAATTTGCCGGAATTGCTTTTCCCGTTTTTACCGGTAATTCTGTAATAATAGATTCCTGAAATCAAAGCATCCAATTCAAACTGATTTGCACCTTCCTTTAGAATATAGATCGTTTGATTGGCAAGATGTCCATCATGGGCGATAAGCTCCAAATGAACCGTCTGATCTTTATCTGAGTTTATAAAAAGTGAAATAAGGTTTTCATCAAATTGTCTGAAGTAGCATTGAATACCATTTAGCTCAATGTTTTCATTTGCGACAGTCCAGGAGGGCGTTCTGAATGGGGTAACTTTTGGAACCACGCAAAAGCTATTTGAATTAAATGGACTCACTCTCCAATAATGGTTTGAATTCTTTTTTAAATTGTATAAAACCGTATCAGAATGGGATAAAATAAAGACTTTGTTATTGATATTAAAGCCAATATTTTCAGCAATTTCAAAAATATATTTATCCGCAAAAGGTACATCATCCCAATCAAAACGAACGGTATCATATCCTAATGGGGGAACATTTGAAGTAGGCATCAAGTAATTAACCGTTTCAGTAATTTCGGGTTTTGGTGTATAGACCGGACTTTTTAAATAATTACGGCCACTCGATAAATAATCTTTGGTAACCGCTGCTTTTTGCTCTTCTGAAAAGTCGTCAATACAATTCAAAAAATAACTCATGAGATTTGTTTCATCCGGATCGAGCTTAATTCCATCCGGATCATTGGCGCAACCTGTATAATTGCAGCCAGGTCCTTGAAATCCATATCCAAGGTTGTAATCGGCAGGCGTATCACAAAAACCATCACCGGATTGGTTACAAAATAATTTTCCTCCTGTCCCAGCTTTAAGGCGGTCAACATATTCTGTTTTTATATCAATGCCTCTGTAAAAGATTGAAAGAGGTGGAGCCTTTGTACAATTATTTGAAACCACCAAGTATTCTGTGTCCTCCCAACCAATAAAGGTATGGGGTAGAGAAAAATAATGGCCTATTTCATGAGCTAAGGTAGTCCCATTGGGGCCAACATGCAATTTTCCGCTCACTATATAATCACCGTCAGATGTATAAAAAGCAAGAACTCCTGGAGAAGATGCATTGGCAACGTTTCCAACAAAAATATTAATTGCATTTTTATTAGAAAGCATGAATTGTTTAATGTATGCTTGCCCTAACGAACTACTGGGGTCATCATAAATAAATGTATTATTAACTGAATTTGCAGCTTTCAAATAAAATACTATGTTGAGCGTATCGTATATTTTATTCAGTGCGCATAAATTTTCTATGACACTTTTCATGGTGACTCTTCCACTTCCATCCGCTTTTGCAACCATCCAATAGGTTACAGGCACATAAAAAGGGGCTCCACCACGTTGAATCATTTGATCTTTAAATGCTTCCCGATTTGCAAACATTCGGTCCCGGATTTTAAGATTTTCTTCCAAACCTGTTCCGCAGCTTCCAATTAATTGTGAAAAACCGCTCATTTGACTCAGAAAGAGTGCAAAAAAGAGAAATAGGTATCTATTCATTATAAAAATTTAAAATATGTGTAATTAAGGGCACAAAATTAATACTTAGTTAATAGTTTTGCCTCATTATTTAATAACGTGCTAAAATGAATAAAGTTACCGTCATTGGAGCCGGAAATGTTGGCGCCACAGTAGCCAATGTCCTGGCTCATAAGGATTTTATAAAGGAGATCGTATTAGTTGATATCAAAGGTGAAATGGCCATTGGAAAAGCCCTCGACACCTGGCAGCAAGCACCTATAGACTATTATTCCAGTAGGTTAAAAGGCACCCAGGATTATCAGGATACTGCAAATTCTGATATTGTAGTGATCACGGCTGGTTTGCCAAGGAAACCCGGAATGAGTCGAGATGACCTGATCAGTACCAATGCAGCAATCGTAAATTCAGTTACAAAATCTGTCCTACAGTATTCCAAAAATCCAATCATTATTGTGGTTTCAAACCCCCTCGATGTCATGACTTATGCTGCATTTCGTGTAGCCGGCTTGTCAGACAAGCGGGTCATAGGCATGGCAGGTATCTTGGATACAGCTAGATATCGTGCTTTTTTGGCGGAAGCCTTGGATGTCAGTCCAAAAGATATTCAAGCTATATTAATGGGCGGTCACGGGGATTCAATGGTTCCCATACCGCGTTTAACAACCGTTTCGGGTATTCCGGTTACGGAGTTAATGCCCATGGATCAATTAAATGCTATCGTTGAACGGACCAAGCAAGGGGGTGGTGAATTGGTTAAACTAATGGGCACTTCTGCATGGTATGCACCAGGTGCAGCGGCAGCTCAAATGGTAGAAGCAATTGCAAAAGACGAAAAGCGTATTTTCCCATGTTGTGTTAGATTAAGCGGACAATATGGATTAAATGAGGTTTTTGTCGGAGTACCCGTTAAATTGGGGATTTCAGGTGTTGAACAGATCCTGGAGCTAAAGCTTAGTCAGGAGGAACTTGCATTATTGCACCAATCAGCGCAGGAAGTTAAATCTACGATGAATGTTTATGATAGCCTACCGCCTGCAGTAAACTAAACTTTTATTAAAAAGCCGTGTTCTGACAACATGGCTTCTCTTAGTGACTTGATGCAGAACATGCAGACCAATGAGGGTATTTCTGTTTATCATAAATCTCTAAAGCAGGATGTGATTCTCGTTTTTTTGAGACATTTTGGTTGCACGTTTTGCAGGGAAGCATTAGAAGAACTTCATGATCTTTATTATCAAAATAAATTTGAAACAAGTTGTTTAATACTTGTTCATATGTCTACGGATGAAATTGCCCTAAAATACTTTGAACGTTATGGTCTGGTTAATATTCCAAGGGTTTCAGATCCCGAATGTATCTATTACAAGGAATTTGGTCTATTGAAAGGTACTTTTAACCAATTATTTGGGTTTCGTTCATGGTTAAGAGGCATTGAAGCTGGCTTAATAAAAGGTCATGGCTTTGGAACACAATTAGGAGATGGATTTCAAATGCCCGGTGTATTTATCATTCAAAAAGGCAATATTGTTAAGCAGTTTCGGCATAAATTTCCTTCTGACAAGCCAGATTACCTTAAATTATTAAGTTGCCATTCTTAGCAATAAAAATCCCTTAAAATCGTAGAATATTCATGTATGCCAATCGATTTATTTGGTTTCTTTTTATAGTTTCATTCAAGCTTAATGCTCAGGAATTAGTAACACAGGAAGATAGTCTCAGATTTTATGCTGATGGAATGTTTTCATTAAAGCAAGCAACCTTCA
>CAYMGR010000101.1:0-7923 GCA_964389985.1 uncultured Saprospiraceae bacterium | reverse complement strand
AAAATTATGGTAACCAGCCGCGAACGATTATCTCTGTCATTCGAACAGGTTGTTTCTGTACCACCTTTGTCTGACACGTTCACCAGCGATAATGATCTTCAAGCGAATAGCTTACCTCCGGCAGTTTCTCTTTTTATAAACAGAGCACAAGCCATTCAACCTGACTTTGAATTAACCGAGAATAACAAAGCAATATTATTTCAAATTTGCAAACGCCTGGAAGGATTACCTCTGGCCATTGAACTAGCTGCCGGCCAAATCAATTCATTAAGTCCACAGCTTCTGCTAAAGAAATTAGACCATCGTTTGGATATCTTAAAGGGAAATTTTAGAGACATACCGGACAGACAAAAAACAATTCGAAATACGATCGAATGGAGTTTTGATTTACTGACTAAAAATGAACAGGAATTATTGTTGCGCATTAGCTTGTTTAATGCCGGTGCTTTAATGGAATCCATTGAATGGATGGGAGCAGATTTACAAGACGACACCCTTGGATTATTGGATTCCTTAATCAATAAAAGCCTGCTTACCAAACAAGATGAAAATATGCAGGTGAGATTCCAGATGCTTGAAAGTGTTAGAGAATTCTCACTCGAAAAACTCAAAGGACTGGGAAAGCTGGATGCACTAAAAATGCTCCAGGCAGATTATTACCAAACTGCATTGCATTCATTTAAACTACAAAAAAATAAAATCGATCAAAGTGAAGCCTTAGCACTCCTAGAAAAAGAGCATCCAAACATCCGACAGGTTTTAGACTTTTTGTTGGAACGAAATGAAGTTACAAAATTAACTCAAATCGCCTGGAACTTATGGTTGTTTTGGTGGGTGAATGCACATACAAAAGAAGCTTATAATTGGTTGCGAAAAGCCTGGGACCAACAAAAGCAAGGCCAGTCTCCCTTAGATGACAAAACACTTTGCCTCTTGGTAGCCAATGTAGGTATTATGTCGTTTTTACAAAGGGATTTTGAAACCTATCAAACCACTTTGTATAAGAATCTGGAATTGATTCAAATGCAGGATGATGACGAATTGGTTGCAACGGCCTTATTAATTGCAGGCGTTGTCGCTACCATCATTAAACAATACGAAGTCGCTGACAAATACTTAAACTCCAGTTTAGAAAAATATAAAAAAATTGGTTTGACAACCGGCATTAGTTTGGCTTTAAGTGGATTGGGACGCAATTCCATTTATATGGGAAATCGCCTGAAGGAGGCAAAGGAATATTATCAGCAAAGCATCGAATTAGCAAAATCCGATCACAATGAAATTTCAGTCATCATTTGTCTCAGTGGATTTGCACTGGTCGAGGTGATGCAAAAAAACTCAGATGCCAAAAATTATTTGCGGGAAAGCATATTGCTAAGTCAGAACTTACATTTTTATGAGGCGCTGGCCTGGTCACTCGAAATTTGGGCCCTGGTCTCGATCAATGAAAATAAGTTAGTTCATGCCGTTACCTTATTAAGTGCTGTAGCACATTTAAGAGAAACCACCCAAATGCCAGTCTGGGATGATTTGCAGGCAATCATTACAAATTCAAAAAACAGTATCAAACAACACATGCCAGAAGAACTATTTAATCAGGCATGGACCGAAGGAAGCCAAATGTCGATTGACGCCATGATTGGTTATGCCATGAATGATTAAATATTTGAATTTTAAATTCAGAACAAGGTTTTAATTGGATTCATTCGAATCCGATTTGATTCAATTATTATTATGTAATTCGCAGCCATCTCATTTTGCTAATCCTTCCGCTTCAAAAATCATTGGCTTCCATTTGGGTCGCAACTTAATAAGCGACTCATGCAAGGGTCTATTAAAATATGCCATTTGTAGCTGGAATCCAATTTGACAAGCTTTTGCAATTTTATTAAAGCTTTCTGGTAGTTGCCACTTATAATTTGTTCGCAAACTCTCACATATGCTAATGGAATTTGGTTTTCTGGCAAAGACAACAATACCTTCATTTCAGTTCTAGCTTGTTCCGTTTTTCCCATAGCAAATAAACATCCAATATAATTACCTAACAATAATGCATTCGCTGGATTGTTGGCCAGCGAAGCCCGATAATAAACGATAGCTGAATCCAATTGCCGCAATCCAAAATGATAGATCTCAGCTAATGATTCAGATTGGTTTGGATGTGCATCCAAAAGTTGAACAGCTTTTTTAAAATACCATTCCGAACTATCCGGCTGGTTTGATATTTTGTAACAATACGCCTTTTCTGCAAAACATTCAAAGGATAAGGAATCCAATTCTAAATAGCGATCCAAAATACTTATAGCATCTTGATATTGACAGCGGTGTTTCTGGATCAATGAAAGGTAATAATAAGCTTCGCCATAATCCGGTCTGATTTTGATCAAGTTACTAATCAATTTCTCTGCTTCTGCATGATTACCTGCATCAAAATAAATCTTTGCCTTTAAAAGCAGGGTCCTTGGGCGATCCGGCATAACTGTCAGAGATTTATTGACCCATTTTAATGCAAGATTATAATCTCTCTGCTTCCTGTATAAATCAGCCAAATTATTATATCCCTCGGGCAATTTGGGATTTAAGGCAATGGCTTGCCAGGCTATTTGAATTCCTTTTTCAAACTGATAGGTCTCCACATACATTTGAATTAAATTGACATAAGGAGGTCTGTATTTCTTGTTTAATTCAATGGCACGTTTAAAACACCTTATGGATTCAGAATAAGACTTCATATCCCCAAGAGTGATTCCAATACTATTGTAAGCCAATTCCGAATTTGGCAATAAGCTTAAAAAAACATTTAAATAATAATACGAACTATCCAGTTGTTGCTTCGTCTGATAGTACAAACCCAAAGTATAATGAACATAGGAGGCATTTGGTTCCAGCTGTTTTGAAACCTTCAGGAGTTGAATCGCTTCATCCAGCTTCCCCTGAAATAATGGACCATAATTATTGATGTGAATTCCATGCGCTTTAATTAACGCTTGTACATAATACTTACGCGCTAAAAAATACGGATACATATAATGATCAGAATCTAATAAGGCCAGACAAGAATCCAACTCTTCGGAAACGGCTAGACAGGTTTCCAATTTAAAATTAGGATTTTTCCCTCTAATGATCGGACTCACCAAAGAATCAAACCGCGCATTTAATTTTACGATCAAGGCCCGCTTCAATAAATCAATAAAGTAATGATGTTTGTACTGAGATGCTAAATTTTTATAATAAGCATAACTGCTTGAATCGGTATGCAATAATGAATTGCAATTCAAGCGTTGCTTAAAACTTTCCAGCTCTTTAAGAATGACTGTATCCGTCTTTGTATAATATAATTGATCACTTCCTTTATAATTTACATTAGAATAAACTTTATACTGTCTACCTTCTAATGCACGAATTGAATCACAATATTGGGCTGATATTCTATTGACCACTTTATTTTGCTTTCCAATGATTACCGGAGTTTGTTTCTTTTCGCTTTCGAAATAGGTTTTATGAGTTACAAACTGATCCAATTCATAAATACTCACCAAATTATCCTGATCCGCTTCTGCTAATCCAATCAATCCCTGCTCGAGATAATAGGAAAACAATCCTCTCCCTCCGCCCCAGGCTGCTCCCTCCAGAGATAGTTGATCTTCATCACAAGACAATAAAACAGTAGATCGCTGAGAGAGTAAATATTGAATGGCTCTAGAAGTATGCACCCTGCCACGCTCACCTCCTTTAAGTTTGCCGGAATGACAGGCATCAATGATATAAAATACATCCACACCCATATCTGCCAGCCGACCAAAATAATCTGCTAATTGGTTGACTTGCAAAACACCATCATTTAAACCAAAATAATCTCCCGGTGGACTGTCATATAATAAGAGTAATCCATTCTCAGCCTGACTGAGTGCTTCGATGTCTCCATGGCCTGCAAAATAAAAATAAAGCCGGTCTCCAGCTTGAAGTGTTCTAATCATTTTTGAAATTCCATCACAAACATTCATGCGATTGGCTGCATCGTTAATATAAATCATCAGATTGGATGAATCAACGATTGGACTACTGACCTGTGATAGAAATTTTCCAAATGCCAGGGCATCCCGATCTGCATATTCCAGGTCTGTTATGTTCTTATAATCACTTATTCCGATTACAATCCCATAATTTTTGTTAGGCATTTCATTGGCAGGTTTTATTGGTTTCACACCCCGACTCGCCTGCCCAAATCCTTGAACACTTAGAAAAAACAAAAACACTAATAATTTGAATCCCAAAGTCTTCATCTTAAGAAAATTGTTACTTTATTGTGACCTCTTAGCAAAGCGTCTTTCATCATCCTTAAAAGAACATTCATTTTTCATAAACCTGTACAGATCCATTTTCCATTCAATTAATAAACGAAATTAGCTAGACTGTGCCAACCTGTCAACTGAGAAAATTCGCAGGTGAGGTATTTCAAAACCGGTTTTTTAGCCAAATTTTTATTACTTTTAATCGATCGATCAGTCAAAATGGGAAATCTACCGGAATATAAAAGCCTTACACAGCAACTTGTAACTGATATCCCTGCCGATCTCAATAGTAGTATCTATAAGGAGTTGAAAAACAAGATTCAAAAGTTTCAGGATGAAGCTATTTATGTTTATTCTTTTAAAGAAAACAAAATGCTTTATGCAGAAGGTTGGGAACCCCTTCTCGGATATCACGATCATGAAATTACCATGCTGAAAATTGTAAGTATCACGGCTCCGGAATATGCACCGTTTACCAATGACATAAACGACAAAGCGCTGATGTTTTTACAAACCATCCAGGAAGATCTGGAAGCTTATAGTTTTACAATAGAAATTAAAAAGATTCATAAAAAAGGATATGAGGTCCCGCTTATTTCCAGAGTTGGAATTTATAAAGCAGAACAGGGGAAAGTTTCAGAAATAATTGGCCGGTCTCAAATTGCAAATGGGGTTCATTTCGGAAAAGTCATGCGTTATGCGGCTTATGGGCCTGAAAAATCAACTTTTGAGGAAGAACTCAATAAAGCCCTCTTTAAGCACTTTGCCCTTTCAGATAAAGAAAAAGAAGCGCTGGCATTAGTAGCAAAAGGACTTTCTTTTAAAGAGATTGCAGGCCATTTAAATGTTTCTTCTTCCGCTATTGAAAAAAGAATTATACCCATGTACCGACGCTTTAATGTCAGGAGTTTAGCCCACCTGATTAGTTTCGCGTATGAGAATCATATTTTGCCTTAAAAGCAGAAAATTTTTGGCTAGACGGTGATAAATCTATTGTAAGAATCTGGTCATTATTAAGACCTAATTTTTCAACCATAGATTTCCAATTTTCAACGTTTTGCCTATTGAATTTTGAATTTCCGATAATCCAGATAACAAATTTATTTTTAAGCACATCCCGATTATTGTTTCTGGGAATTCGTCTTTTAAACCTATCAATAAACTTTAAAAAACGTGTGGGAGAAATTAAACTTTTAAAAATTGGACGGCCTGGATTGATTTCGTCAATCACCAATAATTCTGATTGTTTCCAGTTCCAGATAGTTTCATCGCGGGGATATGCTAAATCACGACCAAAAAATAAACTATACAAACTATTTGCAGTCAGATAACGACAGGCAAAACGCCTGTCAGAAAGTGCACTAGCTATCCCAATTGCCAAACTGGATTTTCCGGAATTTTTTGAACCAAATATAAGCAAGTGTTTCGTATCCCCTCCATGATTACGATGTTGCACCATACTTTCTATAAATTGATTAACACTCGTTTTTTCTTTCTCATCAATTTTGTGATCCCACTGGCTTAAATTAAACTGCATTGGATAATTAGCACTTTTGTGATACATCTTATTGACAAACCAATAATAACAGGGCCAGAGAATAATCAACATCAGGATGCTAATTGCAGTTAATGCGGGAATCCCGGGATGCACTACATAAGCTGCTAAAAAAGCACCCAATGAAAAAATACACACATCGGTGGCCGTGTCAAATCCTATAAACCACCAGCGGGGCAGAAAATGATATTCTATTCCACCTATAAATAACAAATTAGAATGACTTCTCCGTTTGGTCAACAGCGGACCTAAAAAATTGAACGCTTCAAAACTCAACCAAAACAAACTGACTATAGCGGCCGCAGCAAATTCTCTTTGATTGTCATCATCACAGATCCAGTGGAATATCCTATCACAATAATTGCAACAACAAAAATGGATCATCAGCATGGTATGAATAAAACCAATGGACATATGCCCAAATTGATTTGCCAGCCAGGAATACGTCAGGCTTACTCCCCGAAATGAGTCCTTGCCAATTAAATCGGAAAACAATTGAGAACCGATATGCCTCCAGGAAATCCATTTATTAAATTTCATATGAGCTTGAAATGTTAAAATTTTAATGCCAATTTACAAAAATTAGCACAGGAGGTATGAACCGATTATTTTTATACCTCAATTATCTTATTCATAATTCTTAAACCCAAATTAAAATGCCTTCAGTAAATATTTATTTAACCTTTGATGGAACCTGCAAACAAGCTTTTGAATTTTACAAATCAGTTTTTGGAGGTGAGTTTCCATATGCCGGTACGTTTGGTGAAATGCCCCCACAGGAAAATATGCCTCCGATTCCGGAAGACCAAAAAGACAGAATCATGCATATTTCTTTGCCAATTGGGGCCCATTCCGTTTTAATGGGAAGTGATACAGGTGGTGAATGGGCAAAATATTACCAGCCGGGTACGAATTTTTCGATCTCCGTTACAGCCGATAGCATGGAAGAAGCTGACCGAATTTACCAGGGGCTGTCTCAAGGAGGGCTCCAGACGATGCCGATGAGCAAAACCTTTTGGGAATCCTATTTTGGAATGTTAACGGATCCTTTTGGGATTAACTGGCAGGTGAGCTTTGAATTGGCAAGCCACAAACAATTTGAGGAAGAAAACAAATAGCATTCCTCAATCCCAAAAAAAAATGCATCTGAGCTTTAAACTTCAGATGCATTTTTTATTTAATGAATGACATTAAAGCTATCTGGATAGCTTTATTTCTTGCGAATGCTTTTTAATATTTCAACAGCCTCATCTTCTGCAACCTGATCATTATCTGCAAAGGTAATGGTAGCAAAAAAATTGGTATCTGAATCCGGATCAATAAATCCAAGCACTAAAATCCGCACTCCGTCTTTATATCCCTCCACATAGGCACCTTTCAATCCATTTAAATCAATGACATCCACATCATCCAACTGCTCCAATTTAAGGGATTTAGCAATTTCAATGGTGTAGGCGGTAATGTTTGAATGATCTACTGTATGATCATTGAATGGAAAAATGCCAAATTCCATTCCATCTCCGGAAGCTGTAAATTCATCGGCCGTATTGGTAACTGCTTTAAAGTCATTGGCCAGAGTGAATACAATATTGTAATGCTCCCATTCATAATCAAAGGCTTTTTGGGCGGTAGCTGACTGTATAAATCCACCAACCAGCAATACTAAAATTACGGAAATTGATTTTAACATGATAAAAATTTAAAATGATTTAGAATAATCACAAGCAAGGCTATTACTTGTCGGATAACGAAGCAAATGTAAGAAAATATCTAAGGCGCATACGGAATGATTTATATCATCACAATTTTTGATTTCCCTGGCCTGAATGAACTGTCTAATAAGCAAATTTAAAGCCCAATGAATCCTGGCATTTAATCCATCAACAGCCGAATTTTGTCTGCAACACTCCCCCATTCAAACACCCTGAATCCAGACTTGATTTTAGAAATGGAGTTTCCGGGAAATAAGATCCTTTGGCTAAATGCGAGGACCTGCTGATCTCTATCCCTGAGATAGCTGCTTTTCCGGGCCTCTTCTGAAATAAAGGCAAAATCCAAAGCAACTTGCCAGGCAGC
>CAYMGR010000100.1:0-8031 GCA_964389985.1 uncultured Saprospiraceae bacterium | reverse complement strand
GATCCTTTTTTGAAACGGATCGACTGATCATTTTGATCTTGCCAACATAGATAAAAGTTACCGGAATGATAGGCTATATCAGGAGTTGTTTGAGTGCCGCTGATATCGGTATTGATTCTAATCGTATTAGCAATCAAATCTGCTGAATTGCTGTTAGTAAAATAGCTGAAGAAAATATCCATCGTATTGACTAATTCATTCCAAACGATTCCAACCGTATCACCAACACCAGACATCCGGGGATAATTTTGTTGAAAATTGCGTCCTTGATTGTGGTTCATGATTTGCAAACCTTCAATTTTATTGTTGTTTAAATTGAGTCGAGAATAAAAGACTTTTGAAATTCCGGTTCTGCCACTAGACCAAACGGTATGCAATTGAGTTCCATTAAAAAAACCATCTCCTCCGGTTGATGGACATGACTGTAAAAACCAATCTGCCGTATCTAATTCCTGAGTGATATTGTAAGTGATTCCATTATTTTTTGAAACCGCAGCAGTCATATTGCGGATGTTGTTTCGGTTATTGCGATAAAAAACGACGATGTTGTCTCCATCGGTTTCCATCGATACCGGACAGCAATCGCAGGCTTCTCCCTTAGTTTTATCGGTAACATCAGTAAACGGATCAAAGCTGTTGCCAAAATCATTGGATCGAATACTGACATATTCTGCACCGGACCAATCCGTTTTAAATCGCATATACGAAACAATGGGTTGTAAATCCTTATCAATGGCAACACCCGGAAAACGGGAATAAAAACCAGAAGGTATCACAACCGGAACGGGATCCCCAAAGCTTTTGCCATAGTCCATCGAACGAACTAAAAAGATATTTCCGGTTTCAGCCGGATCTTCTTTATAAACAATATAAACCACATGATTCCGTCCTGCAATTTCGGTACTGGCCCAACTGGTTATAAACGCTTTGCTCTGTTTCATATTGATGTTTTGAATAGGAGAAAGAACATCTCCTTCCCAATTGGTATAATGAATGCTTTGACTCCGATCATTGCCCCAGACAATAATTCCATGGGAAGCATCTAAAGCTAATATGCGAGGTCTGATATTAGAACCGGAACCTCCGGTGACGATTTTTTGATCTGCTGACCAATTTATTTTTTGGGAATAAGCAACATTTGAAATCAGTAAAGAGCTGATCAGATAAATCAATACAACTTGGAATCGCAACATACAACTGGTTTTGATGGTAAAATTAATCTAAACGGCTTAGTCTATGCTTGTTTATACGATGTTCTAAGGCATCAGGAGGATTCAATATTGTTAAAATAAAGTATTTCGGCCTGTTTTTTGCAGGATTAGCTGTCTATGAAAGCCATTATCCCGGTTGCCGGAGCTGGAACCAAGCTCAGGCCACTTACTTATACCCAACCGAAACCATTGATTCCGGTTGCGGGTAAGCCAATTATTGGCTATATTCTGGATCAGCTAATGGAAGCTGGAATTGAAGAGTATGTTTTTATTTTGGGCTATCTCGGTGAGAAAATTAAAGAATTTCTCGAAGAGAGTTATCCAAAAATTAAAAAGCAATATGTCATTCAGTCAGAACGGGAAGGACTGGGACAAGCCATTTACCTATGCGGCGAATTTATAAAAGACGACCAGGAAGTTCTCATTCAGTTGGGAGATACTATATTAGATATTGATATTCAGGTTTTTATGCACTCAAGATTTAACACCTTGGCGGTGCGGAAGGTACAGGATCCGAGAGAATTTGGAGTCGTTGAGCTGGACGAGCAGGGTATCGTAAGACGCTTAGTTGAAAAACCCCATATTCCGGTTTCCAATTTGGCCATTGTCGGACTGTACTTGGTCAAAGAATGGCCAAAATTAATCCATTGCCTGGAGACCAATATTAAGACCGGACGAAAAACAAAGGGTGCTTTTCATCTAACAGATGGCTTAATGTGTATGCTTGAAAACAATAGCCGGTTTGAAGTTATGGAGGTCAAAAACTGGTATGATTGCGGCAAAAAGGAAATTCTTTTGTCGACCAATGCCATTATGCTCGGCAGAAGGACGTCTTCAAAGGAGCCAAAACAAATTCCAGATAGTATTTTGATCCCACCTGTTAGTATTGGGCAAAATTGTAAGATAAGTCACTCCATTATTGGCCCAAATGTATCTATTGGAGATAACAGCCAAATTAATAACAGCATTTTAAAAGATGCCATAATTGGCAATTTTACCAGCCTGGATGACGTTGTATTGCAGCATTCTATTATTGGAAATGATGCAGTGATAAAAGGCCGCACCCAAAGTTTTAACATTGGGGATAATACGGAAATTGATATGATCTAGTATTGCCGTACTTTTGAGGCTTCATTTATTTCTAATAGAGATTGTTTTAACTTATTTTTGAATTTATGAGCCATTCATTTTCCCGTATATATTCTGCAATAATTGGAATCATTTTTTTGATATTCGGACTCTCCTGTAGTTCTAAAAATGATTGTCCTTCAGATCAGATATTGGGAAGATTATCCCTGGAAACTATTTCAAAGCAATATTTACCTTATCAAAACATTCATTATTTGATTTATACGGATAGTGCCTCTTTAGATACCGCATTTTTAATTGGACCAAAAGCATTAATCATCGATAGCAGTAAGACTGTCGTTGAAAATATTTGTGAAGAAGATGAATCCCGTGCCGATAAATATTATCTCTCAGAACATTGGACAGTTGATTATTTAGATGCAGATACTGCCCGAAAATTTAGAATCATTGGCAATTTAAATATCAATGAAGATTTTCTATCTAAAGATTCCAAACCTGAATCACCGGTCTTATATGATGAGCTAAAGCTCACGGTTCATCGCACCAACCCAAGTGTAAGTGGTGGAGTTGCTACATTAGAATTTGTTGCAAGCGATCGTGGAAATTCTAGTCTGATGAGTGATTCATTAAAATCCAGATTGCAAAAATTTGTTTTGGTTCCTCAGGTAACCATTTTAGACTCTGTTTATACGGATGTGTATGAATTCAGATATAGAGACACAGCCGTTTATTACTTTAAACCGGGGAGAGGGGTCCTGGCCTTTCGCGATATCAACAGTAAATGGTGGAATTTCCGTTCTGCCAATTAGTTGTCTGACGCACCTTCGAAATCTTCATTTTCTTCCGGTTCTGCCAAATGAATGGGGACTCCTGAGTTGACATAGTTACACCATTCACAATCCGATTTTCCACAACCCGGAGTAAACTCTTTTCGCTTAATTTTAGCATACGTATCAACGATCAGATTCCCAATAAATTCCAATTGCTCTGCGCTTGGACTGATTTCCTTAAATTCAAATTTTTCAGATGAATTGGGAATCACAAAATAGAGGGTTGAAACGGAATCACTTTTAGACGTAGGTCCATGCATTTTTAACAAGATGGAGTAAAACACCATTTGTTGCCAGTAATCTGTACCGAATGGATGTTTATCTTCTGGAGCTTTTATTTTTTTAGATGCGTCCGGTTTTCCGGTTTTGTAATCGATCACTTTTATCCCATATTTTAAGGTGTCTACCCGATCCAGTTTTCCTGAAATGGGTACTCCTTTGTATTCTGTTTTTATTTTTAACTCCGAACTAAAATCCAAATGTGTCTGCCATTCATCTGCGTAATTTTTGATAAATAAAGGCAATACCCGTTCACCCTCTGCGAGATAATTTTCAAATTCCCGATTTGTAAAATGGGAACGATATTTTTCCATCCCTTTTCTGAAATAATTGATGACAGCATGATACTCTTTTTGTTGGAATGCGATTCTGTTTTTCATAAATAATTCTAAACCATAATGCACCGCATTCCCAAATCCCAAAGCAGGAGTCCGAGCTGCAGGTATCTGAAGCACTTTTTCATAATAAAAACTCAGAGGACATTTTAAGTATTTGGAAAGAGCGGTTGGATTCAAACTAAATCGATCCAAAAACTGTTCAAATAACTGATCCTCCAATTGTTGATAATCTTTTTTAACAGGACTCAGATCAATAAGGATTTTATCAAGGATTTCATCCGGTTCAATGATTATTTTTTTCTCAACCAGAGAATCGTGCTCCAGCATCTCTAAAATAAATTTGCACAGTGTATTCGGTTTTTTTTCAGAAGATTTATATTTATGAAAACTTAAATTTAAACTGATCCGTGCACGTGTAAGGCCTACGTAAAAAAGTCGCCGTTTATCTTCATCTGAATCGATCGATTCATTCTTATAAGGCGACATGAGCGTAAAGGAATTGTCTTTTGAACTTTTCCAAAAATCAGCTGAATTATTTATCATGAATACATGATCATATTCAAGGCCTTTCGCTTTATAAATAGTGGAAAGCACAACCCCTTTGCGGGTTCCGATAAATTGAGTCAGAGGTAATTGAATTCCATTGTCTATATAATCTTTAATAAGTATTAAAAAAGCAGGAAGGTCGAGTAGTGGGTTTTTTTGGGATTCGGATTTTAAAAATTCAAAAAAACTATTTACCAATTGCAGATAGTAAACTTTATCTAAGCTCCCTATGATAAAAGATAAAATATTAAAATCTACTAGGATTTTTTCAAGAGCCATTTGAGGAGTGAGATCTAAAACCTGCTCTTTTAATTGATGAATCGTTTGGGCAACATTTAGTAAAGCCTGCTGATCGTTAATGCCTGCATTGGTTAATTCCAATTCATCCGACAAGCAGTTAAGGAGAGATAATTTGGATACTTTTAAACTGTCTGACATCAGATCCACCCTTTTTAATTGAATGTACCAGGCCAACTTGGAAATGGTCTCAGAATCTACAGGTATAAAAGGTGCATGTAAAATTTTATAGAGTAATTGATCTTGACTATAGGGATCTGTATATTCATTACAAACAAATTCAAGAATGTTTAATAGATGTCTGATAAATAAATCATGCAAGACATTTATTTCCCGTGAGGTTTGATAGGGAATATGGTTATACTCAAACCATTTGATAAACGGTTCTGCATCTTTATTTTTTAGAAACAATATAGCAATTTCATTTCCTGGAACTCCATCATCAATCAGTTGCTTAATGTGTTTGCAAATATGTAAAATTTCGGCTTCCTGATTTTCAAATGCCGAATAAACGGGTTGCAGGGGATGGTCTTTAAACTTACCTGCAGCTTCTAAAGATTTAACTAAGTGATTATCTAAATTGCTTAATCGTTCTGTATTATTCACAATGACGGCATCAGCAGCATTGAGGATGTGTTGCGAAGATCGATAATTTTGCGTCAATACAATTTTTGTGGGTTGGTATTGTTTCTGGAAGTCCATCATGTTTTGAACATTGGCTCCCTGAAATCTGAAAATAGCTTGGTCGTCGTCACCCACTGCAAAGATATTGGGCGTATCAAAGAAGGAAATCAGTTTATTCAAAAGCTGATTTTGAGCCCCGTTGGTATCCTGAAATTCATCTACAAGAATTGATTGATAGCGTTCCTGATATTTAGCCAATAGGGCCTCATCTGTTTCAAATTTATCAAGAACCCATCGGATCATATCTTCAAATTCATATCGTTCTGCCCGATCCAATTCGGATAAATAAACAGTATATAATTGAATAGCCGTCTTTGTTCGCTCGAATTTTTTCTTGTCAGTATCATATTTAGCTTGGTTAAAATCTCCGGCTTTGTTTTGGCCACTTTTTCGTTTATAAATATACTCTGGACTGGATTTTAATTCTTCCAAATGTTGATCGATATCTTGAATCATTTGCTGCGGATTCCAGTTTTCTTTTTTGATTTTTTCGAAGAGACGCGTTAAACGGCTTAACTCATTTTTATAATTGCCATTATATCGGTAAAATGGATGATTGCGGTCCAGGGATTCCATCATTTTGATCAGGAGTTGGCTTTTTTCCAATTCAGAAATCACTTCAAAACTGCTATATTGATCAAAGGATTCCGGATTTTCTTTTATCACCATATTGCAAAAAGAATGGAAAGTGCAAATAGTGATTTCATAAGCAGTAGGGCCTATAAATTCGAGCAATCGCTGGCGCATATTAATGGCTCCGTTTTCTGTATACGTAAGACACAATATATTCCGGGGACTATAATCCGTATGCAGTAAAATATTGCCGATGCGGATGGCAAGAATTTGCGTTTTACCTGTACCGGGTCCTGCAATAACTAATAATGGTCCTTCCAGATAATCAACGGCTTCTTTTTGTCTATCGTTTAGATTCCGGTACGCTTCATCAAAGGCGGGAGAAGAATAATGGGATGTTGACATGTGTTTTGGTTTTTTAAGTATTCCAATTACTTTAAACTTGGCGAGTCTTCTAATCCAATTAGGATGAATAAATCAAACAAATTTATGAAAAGTAGGACAATGTAATAGAACTCCCGATGAATAAACTACATTCAGTTTGTTCCTCTAGCCAAATACGCATGATATTTAAATGGGTTTAACCTTCGAAACAAATAGGATTATGCTACCGGCATGCACGATATCTAAGTGCTTTTAAAAGTTAGCTTCTGGAATATCCGGGGATGGATGAACCCTTTTAAGCGCAAAATAGTATAGCATCGAAATCAGATTCAGATCTTTATGAATGTGCGCTTAATGGGGGAGGAGCGTTTTTAAATTTTTTGTATTTACCTAAAACAATTCCAATAGCATAGGTCATTGGAATAATGAGATTTCTTACAAATGCTGGAATTCCAAATACGTTATATTCATGTTTGTATCTGCAAAGTAAATAGGCGGAGTCAAAAGCTTCAGGTTGAATACTACCCGAATTTTTTTGGGCAGCATAGAGTGTGGATAAATAAAAGACTACACTGTTTGCAGGTTTTACAATACCCTTAATATGCAAAATATCCTCTCCCGCATTCCAAAATCGATGTGGAATACCTTTATGAAAAATAACAGTTTGTCCTTCAGTAAAATAAACAGCTTGTTGTCCAAGGATTTCTGTACCCATTTTCCCGGACTGAACCTGTAAGGATTCATCTTGAAAATAATGAACATGCATTTGGGGTCCTGTTCCTGGATCACAATATCCATCTAAATGGAGTTCGACTCCTTCGGGTGTTTGGATGTATTCCTGGAAAATTATTTTTTCTCCGCATCCATTTTCAATGCTTAAAGGTAAATTCATGTTGTTCGTATTATTGCTTTTTTAGAAGGAGGAATTAATGAGAAGCACTTAAATTAGCCTCTATAACAGTCCGTTCAATTTTATTGTCGACAGGCTCCAAGGAATTCAAATATCGATACAGGGCTTTCAAATCAATTTCAGTCATACGGCTAAAGGCACCCCAAGGCATAGGACTTCCTTTATGGACACGACCCGCTTTAAACCTTGCAATAAATGCATTTTCACCCCAATCTGCCATGATGCCAGTTTCAAGATGGGGCGTCAGGTTTGGAGAAACGAATGATTTTCCTTCGCTAAATGCATCAGCTTCAAAAAACATCCCTCCGGCAAATGGTTTGCCGATAAACTCACCGGTTTTTAAATCTCTGTTCGTATGGCAGCCAACACAATTGGCGACAGAGTTTGCTAAATATTTGCCATATTCCAAACTGGAATCAATGGGTACCGATTGTGGTGGATTTCCTTTTGTCCCTTCGGGCTTCATTACATTAAAAGCCATTAAAGCCTTGCCAAGTAAACTCAATTCTGTTCGTTTTACTTCATGCTTTACAGCTGGTTGAGATTTTAAAAATGAAATAATTGCTATCAGATCTTCATCGCTTAATTCTGCAAATGGCATAAATGGAAAAATACAACGGTTATCATTTCCGACCATGTAACGAAGGGTTCTGGCGATTTCAGCATCGCTTAAGTTTCCGATCCCTGTTTCTTTATCAGGAGTAAGATTTGGTGCTCTGAAAACACCGGGAGGAATACTCAATTCCCATCCACCGCTCAAGGGTATTAAATTTCCCTGTTCAACTTCCATATAACGGTCCATTGGAACATGACAGGTTCCACAATGAGCAGGCCCGTACGCTAAATATTTTCCGCGAGCAATTACGCTTGAATCAGTACTTGCCTGTAAA
>CAYMGR010000099.1:0-8144 GCA_964389985.1 uncultured Saprospiraceae bacterium | reverse complement strand
AGTAAATCTTAGAAAAGCTATCCGGAACATCTAAACATAAAAGCTTTTCATTAGGAAATATAGGAAAAATTGAATTTAATCTAAAGCTTTGATTATCAGGTATAATACAGAATTTTTTTGACAGAGAGATGGCAAAACCCGCATCTGTCATTATAGAGTTTGAATATCCTGAACGCACTGCTTTTATTGTTTTATAAACCGTTAAACCGTGTATAATCATGCAAGGATATTAATTTTACACGAATTTTAATGATAAATTAGTGGTTGCGCAACATAGAATTCTCGGAATTGAATCCTCATGTGATGATACGTCAATAGCTGTTTTAGAAAACAATAAGGTTTTAAGTAATGTCGTAAGTTCTCAATGGATACACCAAAAATATGGCGGGGTTGTTCCAGAAGCTGCGTCAAGAATGCATGTGGAGGCTATTGTACCACTATGTACGGAAGCTTTAAGACAAGCACAGATTAACATAAAGGATCTAGATGCCATTGCCGTAACCAAAGGACCTGGTTTAATAGGTTCTCTTTTAGTTGGAATCAGTTTTGCGAAATCCCTCTCCCTATGCTTAAACAAACCACTGATTGAAGTAAATCATTTACAGGCTCATGTCTTGTCCCTATTTATTGACTCGAATCCGCTTTTTCCGTTACTTTGTCTAACAGTTTCAGGTGGGCATACCCAACTAATCCTGGTTAATGAGCAGCTTGAGACTAAAGTTGTCGGGCAAACATTGGACGATGCAGCTGGTGAAGCGATTGATAAATCAGGTAAGTTACTTAGACTCTCCTATCCGGCCGGACCCGAAATAGATAAATTAGCCCAGAAAGGTGCCGCTATCTATAAATTTCCGTTTGCCCAAGTTCCAGGTTTCAATTTTAGCTTTAGTGGAACAAAAACCAGCATTCTTTATTTTCTTAGAGATCAACTAAAAGTTAATCCAAATTTTATAGTTGAAAACTTAGATAACCTATGCGCATCCATCCAGTCAAATATCGTTTTAAGTTTAATCCACAAACTTGAAGCCGCTGCAAAATATTATAAGGTAAAATCTATTGGGATTGCCGGTGGCGTATCGGCAAATTCACAATTGCGCAAGGAAGTTGCAACATTATGTACAGCAAATAATTGGACTTATAGCATTCCTAAGCTCAGTTATTGTACAGATAATGCAGCAATGATTGCTTTATCTGGATATTATAAGTTTTTAAGAGGAGAATTTGCCCAGGATAATTTTTTGCCAATGGCCAGATATCCTCTTAATTAAATCGGACAATTGTTACACCCACACCTCCATCGGCTTCATCAGGATGATAATAGCTTTCTATAAACTTCAATTTTTTTAAATATTGATGTATTGAAGTTTTCAATTTTCCAGATCCTTTGCCATGTAAAATCTTTGCTTCCTTCAGACTGCTCAATAAAATCTGATCAAAATAATTTTCCAGCGCTTGAAGTGCAAACATTGAATTTTGACCTCTTAAATCAATCGTTCCTGGGATAGTGCTTTGCATATCAACTAATTGATAGTTGACTGAATTTTTCTTAACATTGAAGATGGATTCCTTCTCTAGCCTTAGTTCATTTTCCGGTAACTCAATGGTGAATTTTTCAGTAATTATTTTGGCCTTAGCATTTTTGATTTCCACCACTTCTCCTGATAGTCCTTGTTTTAGCATAATTACCCGATCTCCAGGTTTAATCATTTGATAGGGCTCTGCATTTTGAACCATTTGAAAATATTCCTTTTCAGCATGTTCTAATTCTTTAGCAATTTCCTTTTCCTTAATCTGGGATACTTCTACACGCTTTTTTGCCTCAATAAAATCCAACTTAGATAGGATCTCCTGTAAAATTTTCTTATTTTCTTGCTTTTGTTCATGGTTTCTCTGAAACTCAATTTGCTTCGAATCAATTTTTAGTTTCAATCGCTTTATTTCATATTGCTTTTGCATCATTTCATAGGCTTTTATCAGTTTATTGAGGGAATCAATTTTGAGCTGAAATTGTGAAACGGTTTCCTCTAAAACAGCTTTTTCACGTTCCAGCTTGGCAATTAATTCTTCCATTCTAACAAGATCTTTACCTGCTCTCCGCCTTGCATATTCTATGAGTCGCTTAGGAAAATTTAATTTCTTTGCTATATCCAAGGCATAAGAGCTTCCTGGCCTACCTTGAACCAATTGATACAAAGGTTTCATGAGCGATTCGTCATAAAGCATGGATGCATTTTGAATACCTGCTTGATTATGTGCAAAAGATTTTAGATTTGAATAGTGCGTGGTTATGATCCCAAAAACTTTTAATTGTATGAGTTCATTTAACACAGATTCAGCTATAGCTCCTCCAATTTTGGGTTCAGTTCCACTGCCTAATTCATCCATAAGAACTAATGCCGGGGATTGGACCTCTGTAACCAATCGTTTCATGTATTTCAATTTGGCAGAATAAGTGCTTAATCCTTCATCAATAGATTGCCAGTCTCCAATATCCACCCAAACCTGTTTAAATAAATAAAAATTGGAGAGCCTGGAAACAGGAATGAGTAATCCTCTTTGAAGCATAATCTGCAACAAACCGATTGTTTTTAATACGATTGTTTTTCCACCTGCATTCGGACCTGAAATTAAAATAATACGATCTTGAAATGAAATTTTAAGATTTAATGGAACGACAGATTTTCCATCGAGTTTCAACTTATTCAACAACAAAGGATGATATCCTTCTATTAGGGTAAATTCCTGATCCTGGTTTATGTTTGGCAGCAAGGCATTTATTGAGTTAGCATATCTTGCTTTGGCGATTAAAATATCCAGAGAACATATTAAATTAAATAATTCAATAAACTGGTCAAAATAGGGAAGCAATTGAGAAGCCAGGGATTGTAGAATTTTAAATATCTCTCTTTGCTCATCCAGTTCTAATTCCATCAAACGGTTATTCAATTCAAAACAGGGTTGAGGCTCAATAAAAACTGTTTTGCCGCTATCAGATTCACCTACTAGATTGCCATTTATTTGGCGTTTGTACTCTGCCTGCACTCTCAATACATATCGGCCATTACGGATAGATTCTTCTCCTTCGGCTAAGAACAATTTAGACCTATAGAATTCCAACTCCCTTTTAAAGGTTGAATAAATGGATCTTTTCAAATTGAATAATTCCACTCGAACCTTCTTTAATGCAGGACTAGCAGAGTCTTTAATTAGGTTGTCCGCATCAAAAATCACATTAATAAGATTATCTGGCTCTGTTAAATCAGGAAACAACGAGACAAACTCATATAAACGACCAAAGTTTGCCTTACAAGAATCATTAATTAGTTGGCGTATTAAATCGTTGTTTCTTAAAAGTTTCCTTAATTTAATTACAACTTCTGTAGAAATAAGCGATCCGGGTAGTTTACATTGTTTCAAATCATTCTCCACTGGTTCGTACAAGTCAATGGAAAAATTAAAACTACTTAAGTATTGAGCTGTTGTTTCAGTTAAGTATAATTCAGTCTGAGGATTTAGTTGTAATTCAGTAAAAATGAGATCTAAAATAATATTTTTAGCCTTTTCTGAAACAGCGAACGAACTAATGGCTGATAATACTTTATCAAACTCAAGTAAATACTGCGCCTTAAGAAATAATGATTGCTTCTTGTTTAATAAACGATTCAAAGTGCTTATTGATTTTGCTTATTTCGCTGTTGTTTAATCCCTTTTTTAAAATCAAATAAAGAATCAAACTCCTTGCGATAGTTAACACCAGTTCCAATTTTATGTTTTAATCCTTCTATGGATTCGTCTCCCTTGTAATAAATTCTCAATTTGAGTCCAGGCACTGGAGTATTCCACTCAATAACACTTTCTGGATTAAAGTATGAATTACCATAAATGGAAGAATTAGATGACTTGTAGTTACCACCTAATGTTACAATCCACTGATCATTCCAAAGTCTGTGTTTCAAACTAAATACAACTTCTCCTTCATTTAATTTTGTAGAACCTGGAATGGAATTATCCAGGTCATAACCAATATTAAAATCTACCCCTGAAATAAAATTGACATCATCAAAAGCATTGCTTAATAAGCTTGTTACAAAAAGTGAAAATTGATTGGACAACATCTCACTCATCGTATTTATGGTCGTCGTACTTAAATTAGAACCAATTTCGGTAGGGTCAAATGAATTCAAAAATGTTCTCAAAACCAATAATCCAAATACTTGCTGATTTAATTGATCTTGATTAGATCGAAGATATCGAATTTTACTATCAGAGAAATTCTTTAATTGTCCGGTTAAATTGGGCAAGTCAATATCAAATTTAATATCAGGTAGTAAGAGCGAACCGGTTAGTAACATTTTTAGTTTAACGTCAGTCCTTCGTTTGGCTTCTTCAATCAATCGCTGATCTGTCGCCAAATATTCCTGAATTAAAATATATGGACTTGTTGATAAACCTTCATATACAGCTTCTAAATTAATCGTTGCATTCAAAGGATCTCCGGTCCAATTAATAGTCCCCCCCCGAGAAATTGCAAAAGGCTTATTGACAAAATTATAAAGTGTGAACAAATATTGGCCTTGTTCAACTTCATATAAGCCATTTACGGTAAATAGACCTGTCCTTAAACTCTTTACAGATAAATCGCCTCTCCCGGTACCTCGTAAGATATCTCCAGCCAACTCGTCAAAAATGATAGAAATATCCGCATCTTCAGTAATACCTAATTGCATATTAACATTCAACCCAGAAATGGGCGTAAATGTGTTTTTATAAGACGTATCCATCCGATTAGCAGATGATGTAAATCGCACAAATCTTGAATCTGTAGCAACTTGATCATACCGAACGGGAATATTAAACTTAGTACCTTTCAAGCTTTCCAATTTAACGTCCAGATCCATTGCACTAAAAGGTCCCAAAAACTTAGCATCCACTGATGTGATCCCATACCCATAATAGTAAATGTTATCACTCTTTTTGGTATCTAAAATCAGGGCTTTAGGCGAAGTTATCCGTACATCAGCGGCAAATGACTTAAAATTTTTATGAGAAATATGACCATTTAGTTTTAATGGATTCTTAAATTTATCCATCAAATCAACTTGATCAAAAATAATATCATTTTCTTTGAACTCAATAACTTGATTTTCAAATTGAACAGGAACTCCTAAATAGTTAATTTGGGTACTACCTTTTGCAGCATTTAAAATTCCAGTTAAATATAAACTATTATTTACACTATAAAAGCGTAGATTGCCATCAGCTCCTCCTGTCGAACGAGATACGGAGCTAATAAAATTCTCCAAAAACTTAAACGGAAAGGCCTTTAAATTTAAATCAATGCTAAAATCAAAAGGAGTATACTTATAATCAGCCCTTTTAATTGGAATATTGATACTACCCTGACCTTTAATGATGTGCTCTTGAAAGATATTCTCCACTTTCACATTCCAAGGCTCATCTATGTTATTTGCAATATAATCAATTTTAAATGGACCAAAATTATCCTTATTAAAATGCAGTTGAAAAAACTCAAAGTGGCCCTCCAGTCCATCCCAATTTTTTAGATTTGGAATGGAAATGTTGCTTGAAAAAATACCAGAAAATGAAATAGATTTATTTCTAATAAACGAATTAACAAATTTAATGTCAAATCCATCTACATACAAAACCAGTCCTTGCTCATTTAAATCCCTTAGACTTAAAAAGTGGATGGAGTCACTCATTTCAAAATTTGAAATCCGGATGCCCGATTTTGAAATTCTAATGTAATTGGCTTCATTTACAGTCCACCGGATATTATTAAAATACAAATCTTTATTTTGCAAGCTAAAAGCAAGCTTATCATTTGTGTACACCAAACCGCAGTTTGCATTTGTCAGCAATTTTGAATTTAAAGTATCAAATACTAATACATTCAACGAACCCATTGAGTCCACCATATTAGCCATGCATTTGACGTTACCGCTGCGTTTTATTCCGCTCATCTCAATATAATCTGAGGTAATAAGGGCTTTCAAATTTTTATCAGCAGAAAATGAAAAGCTTAATTTACTTAAATTAAATGCCTTATATTTTAAGTCAAATCTATTCGAATGCACTTCAACTGAAGGAGCAAGATTGTTTAATGTAAAATCAACATCAGCTAGGTCCATTTCAATTGGAAATTTTATAAATTTGGAGATTGCTTTCGAATCTTTAATTAGAACATAACCTTTACCCGAAAGAACTGAAGAATCCTGCGCTCTATCTATCTTAATTAAGTTTTCTAAAAAGGGATATTTATTTACAAGTAAACGGCCTAGATCATTTTTTATGGTATGAATATTATACTGACCCGAAAATTCCATATCCAAATAATCTGACAACAGTGCTACCTTGTTACTTTTAGCAATATTTTGTTGACTAAGCTGTAAAGTATTTAATTTTAAAATTTGATTTTGAATATTAATATTAGAATTTTTAATAGCAATTTGCCCAAGCACCGAGGTTTCCGGACCAATCTGTAAATCGGCATTTAAGGTACCGGAATACGCTGAAATAGAATTAGATATATTTAGCTTATTAAAACTCAATTTTTGAATTTCTCCAGCCAATTTAATGGAGTGAATCCCCTTAATTTTTCCATAACTACCCCTAATGGAAGCAACTGCATTTTCATCCTCAATTGTAAATTCACCTTGTAGTAGTTCCTTATTGAAGTTACCTTTAAGGGCGATCCCTCTATAAGGATAATTCTTATAGACCACTTCTTGTATTTTTCCATTTATACTCGCAGTAAGATTTTTTAACGAAAGCCCTCGTCCATTTTCAATTTTAATATCTGAATTAATTGAACCCAGATCTTCCAATTTTAAAAGTGGGCCTAATTGTAAATTTGACGTAGAAATACCCCCACTATAATTTGCTTCGTGATTGTCAGAAGAAACAAAATTTAATTTAATATCTGATCGGATCACTCCCAGATCAGTATAAAATGTGCCATAAGCCACAAAGTCATTTAAATAACCATCAAATTGGCCATTCATTTTGATGCGACCAAATCGTTCGTATCCCTCAGGTATATTGTATTTATTAAAGACGCGCCTTAGAAAAGCAGCAGATGTTTTCAGCTCATCCACTTTAAGGTTTAGGACCAGCTTATCTTTTACAAATAAATTTCTAGTCCCAACATTGCCGGTAAAATAAAAGTTATCCGTATATTTAAAAATAATATTATTCCCTTTAAGGCTGTTTAATTTACCAAAAATATTTCCTGTTAAGAGAAAAGATGATGCTTCAGAAATATTCAGTTTTTTCTCTAATTGGTAATTTGGAAACAACTTTGTAAAGTCAGATAAATTGAATGTACCCTTTGATATTTTCAAATTCACAAATGAATTCTTATAATCAAGATTATTTGCTGAACCATAAGCTAAATCACTTGATAAGTGAAATCTTAATGAACTTGCTAGCGTTTCAACTAGAATATCATCGACATTAAATTTATTCCTTTTTAATATTAAATTTTGTATCGCTGCATTCTTAATAGCAAAATCATCGGGGCTTTTTAAATTGGCATGTAAAAATTCAATTTGTTCCAATTGATCCCCATGAAATAGATTTTTTGCTGTTAAATTAAATTGAGTAAACCGGAGACCTTCTTCTGATGTATGCAATTTATTAATATATGTTATTTCAGCTGCATTCACGTTTAAAAACTGGAGAAACAATGTTGGCTTTATAGAACAGCTGTCTTCAAATGACTCTAAATTATCCTCTTGACTTTTTAGCGGGTCTAATCCAACTATATATTTAATATGCGGTTGATCTAATAGTATTTTTCGAATGCGAATAAAATTCGTCAGATAATTTAAAGAATCCAGTTGCAATTCTAAGCGATTAAACGCAGATGAAATTAAGGTTGATTTCGATTCCATTAAAACTATAGCATTTGTAAGCAGCAAATCCTTTAAATTGAGCTGCAGTGGTTTTGAGTTAATAGAATCTTTACTTTTAAAATGCTCAATAAACTGACTAAAATTGGAGGTCTTTTCCCCATCATATGTAATTATTTTGACCAAAACGGAATCCATTGAAACGGCATCCAGATATAGTTTCTTATTATACAGCGAACGAAGACTTCTATAGAGTCCTATTTGGATATT
>CAYMGR010000098.1:5229-8251 GCA_964389985.1 uncultured Saprospiraceae bacterium | reverse complement strand
AATATATATTGAAAGATTGGCGTTCCCACTTCCAGATTGAGAATTTAATAAGTTGCTAGGAGTTGAAAAATGAATCCAATTTGCATTAGAAGATTTTTGAATAGTCCAATTGGTATTTGTTACGATTGATAAATTTTTTGTTGCGCCATTAAAGTCTTGGTCAAAATTTAATGGGGATATGTTACAATTAAGATTTGTATTGGTACTAGGTTTATACAATACATTATCAATAAAATAGTGAGAACATGATAAGGCATAAAAATCAACTGACCTTATGAATTTTGCATTTGAAGTAACCTTTGAGAAATACCTTGAAATTTGGAAGGAGAAATTATTAAAATTATTATAAATTATATTGCACTTATCATTGTCATAATCTAATATTACTTTAATATTACACCAAGTATCATGAGAATAGTTAACAAACGTATAGTTTCTAAGAACTGATTTGTCGTGGAGAGAAATATAAAGAACACAATTGTCAAACTTCAAATCAAACGCCCAGGACTCATCTGAATTTGTACCATTTTGAGTAAAATCATGTAAAAAAGTAATAAAACCTTGTTTCCCTTTTTTTATTAATATATCAAAACTAAATTCTTCAACACCAGATGTAGCGCTTCCTAACCTTCTAATAATATCTGAATTTCCATTGTAAGTGCAATTATCAGCTATTATACTAAGATATTTATTATTTCCACTGGAACCTATATAAGCATCTTCAAAATTACCAGAGCAATTTCTATTACCAGTCCAAGTAGTCCAACAAAGGTCATTTTGAACTTGGCAAATGAATTTATTTGAGGTAGAAAAAGATTGAAAACTTTCACTAATTGAAGAACTACAATTTTGGGAAAAACTTGAAGCTAGAAATACTATATTTAAAATAATTGTTATAATTTTATTTTTCATCTTTTTATTTTTTACAAATTAATTGTCCACTTAGTGAATAGATGGTATCAAGCATTGGAGTAACGAAATTAATTTCGGAAAACTTTATAATTATATCATCATCACATTTATTAAAATTAATTTTGCCTTCTAAGGCGATATTACCATCAACAATCATGCTTGCCTTTCCATTTGAAACCAATTTGGTTGGATCCACAAAAGGTTTTTCAATAACGTAATCACCAATAGTAGGTTGAAGTGCGCCAATATTTACATTTACAATAAATGGATTTGAAAAGTAAATAGTGCCAAGTGGTTTGTTTTGATTTGGATTGTCTATTTCTAATTTGATTACATATGCATTTACTAAATCCCAATAGAAGCAAGTATCTCTCATTGGATTACTAGTTCTATTCATCTCAAAAGTGGTTGGTTTTTCAAAGATCACAATTGACCCCTTTTCACAATCTGATAAACTTGGTTTATTGTTCTCATCTGAACAATTACTAAAATAAAATAAAATAAGAAATAATGGATATTTACTAGACATAAAGGTTGATTTGATTATAAAAGTAAATTATTTATTTTCTTTTACCAAGATATAAGTCTAATTTTTAATCGTTTTAAGACAATTGAGTCAAAAATTATTTTGTTTATAATATTTAATTAATTAATAATCAATTAGATATATGCGGTTGACAAATATAGGATATACTTTATGATAGGCTTTATTATTTTATTAATTACTTTAGATGTAATAGGATTTCAGTTACTAAAAGGAAGTTTTTAAGGTATAAATGAATACAACCTGTCCGATGCTAAAGATTATCCGGACAAAGCTTAAATATCCATTTTGTTCAAAAGCTAGTAAAATAATTATGTTTTATAGCAATAATGCCAGGATAAACCTGACTAAATTGCTATGAATAGTAATTATTTTTTGCTTTATCAAAAATAATATCGATGTGAATATTTAAAGAGGCCAGAAGTTGTCAATTTTAGGCCGTGATATGGTCTATATATTCAATATTCTTTAATTTTAAAATCCCAAATTGCTGAGTCATTTTTAATAGTGATTTGAACTTTCTCATCTAGCGAACCTCCGTTTGTATAATATCCATTTGATAAATATTCTTTTTTACCCTCTGAGCGTTGGAATTCTAAAACATATGAACCATCAAATTTATTTTTTGTCATGGAAAGAAAGCCAGTTACATTTTCATTGGCTTTAAGAGAACTGAATGTTAAAAAGGCTAATTCCTCGCTGGTATAAAATTTAACATTTGTTACCGGAAGATCAGTCCCGTTAAGTATTTCAACCCTAATTCCGTTCTTTGAAATAAAGGAGCACGAAGTTAAAATGAACAGAATGAAAAAAATATTGGCAATTTTCATTTTAACAGGTTTTAAATATTATATTTTGTACATCACGTTATCAGGGAATTAATATAATGAGAGAGTTTAGCCTAGCTGATCAAAAAGTATCAATTCTTCTTCCCAGTAATTTTTTAAGCAATGTTGAATCCAATCTTCAATTTGATTTTTTATGGAAAGCGGAAAGAGTACATGAATATTTGGACCCGCATCTATAGTAAATGTAACGGGTAGTTTGGACTCCTGTTGGAATTTTTTTAATTCGTTGAGAATAAAAATAGATGCTGGTTCAAGTAAGATGAAGGAAGGTTTGGAGCTCATCATTAAACCATGTAAGGTGAGGGCTTCCTCTTCAGAAATTTGTGCAAATTGATTCCAGTTTCCGGATTGCAGAGCTTCTACTAATAGTTTAAAATTATTATTGGCCTGCCCGATACGTGCAAGTCGAAAAGGATGGTGCTGCATGAGCTGATGTCCCGCACTGGAAGAAATTTTTTTTTCCGTTCGACTCACAATGAAAATATAATCCTGAACCTGCTTAAAGGAATCATGCAGTTGATCAGCAAAAGAGATCGCATATTCATCTGAACTACCAATTAAAGCTGGGGTTGTTCCCCAGGCAGCTGCAAGCGGATAGACAGAGCGACAAGCAGAGCCCGAACCAAGGCGCGCTAACTGGGAGGCATGTTGTAAAAATTCCGTTTCCGGTAGAGAGATCCCTTTAATTTCATTGTGGATACTGATCAAACATAAAGCC
>CAYMGR010000098.1:0-5129 GCA_964389985.1 uncultured Saprospiraceae bacterium | reverse complement strand
TTCCGGTAGAGAGATCCCTTTAATTTCATTGTGGATACTGATCAAACATAAAGCCAGAGCTGCCATAGAGGATGCGGATGATGCAATTCCTGCGGAATGAGGAAAACTATTTATTGAGTCAATGTGAAGAAAGACAGAACGCAATTCTGGATATAAGCGTTCGGCATGGTTGAAAAACGTTTTGAGTTTATGTTCAAATCGGACCTTTTTTTGACCGTCATAAAAAAATTCAAATTCGATTCCCTGCGCCGCGGAATTTAATTCCCATTCAACACTTGTTTTTGTTCTGCATTCATTTAAAGTAAAACTCAAGGAGGGATTCATCGGAATTTGAATATCCGTTTTTCCCCAGTATTTAACGATTGCAATATTTGATGGTGCTTCCCAAACTGTTTTCATAAGCTTATTATTCTAAGTCAACTTTCATATCAAATTCTTCTAAAACGGCATCCATTATTTTATCCTGGCCTTTTTCATATTTTTTTTTGAGTTTGTACCCATTCATTTTTCCAACTTCGTTCCACATAAATGCCGAAAAGCCACCCTTTAATTCTTTGACGATATCATAAAAAGCTTGGTCCAATTCTCGCTCGATCATTTTAGTCAAAATCAATCCCTGCGTTTTCGTTAGATTTTTTAACGGGGATTCAAACTCTTCTTCCAGAGTATTGCTGATTTGCTTGACAATTTTGCGTCGCTCTTTGTCAGATTGTCCTGCAGTCAATACCTGTAATTGATTATACAAGCGCACAGCATGCACCGCATAAGGATACACAACAGCTGCATAACGACGGTATTTATGATACAGATTTTCTGCCTTATAATCATCAAATTGGATCAAGGGTCTGACCACGGCCTTATCGAGCATAATCTCAAATAAGGTATCCCCATTTTGGATCACTACTTTTACGGATTGCCCATCAATGATAGTTTGGTATTCTTTAGGAAGATCTTGTGAATGCAAGCATAACGGAAAACAAACCATCAAAATGAAATTCCAATACATCACTATGTAACGATTAATGAGCCCACTTCTTATTCTGGATGGTATTTGC
The DNA here is from genome assembly GCA_964389985.1 of uncultured Saprospiraceae bacterium. Taxonomy (GTDB): domain Bacteria; phylum Bacteroidota; class Bacteroidia; order Chitinophagales; family Saprospiraceae; genus Vicinibacter. Next base: position 4,074 of record CAYMGR010000098.1, on the reverse strand, counting down.
TATAAAAACGTCTGTATAGTTCTTTTTGTTTGTTATCCAGATTGATGGCCCGGCCATCAATAAAGGCATGAATCACCCGTGAACTTCTCATATCCAGGATATCTCCCTCACTGACTATTAAGGTGGCGTTTTTACCAACTTCCAAACTACCCAATCTGTCTTCCAGACCTAAAATACGAGCCGGATTCAGACTAAGGCCTTGAATCGCCTTTTCATAATCCAGACCGAAACCCAATGCGTGACCGGCCTGAAAATGCAAATTGCGTTGTTCCCAAAATCCATTAATCGAAAAACAAAATACAATTCCCTGGTCACTCAGGATTTTAGGATTCTTGTAGCTTTGATCGTAATCGTCATCTTCACGTTGAGGTAAACTTTGAACCTGTCCCAGGATGATAGCTATTTGATGTTCTTTAATGAAATCAAGGACCCTCCATGCTTCGGAGGCCCCAACCAATACAGGCTTGAGACCATACTTTTCTGCAAACTGAACAGACTGGATGATCGTTTTCGCAGATTGTGTGCGGATATATAAACGCTTTTTGCCATTAAACAGATCGCGCATGGCTTCATATGCCAAATTGATTGCCGTCTTATGGGGTACTTTAGAATAGGCAAGAGCTTCTTCAAAATAATTTTTAATGTTATTAACTTCTGTTTGATAGCGATCAGAATCAGGCTGCGATTTATCTGCATCCAATCCAAATCTTCTTGGAGGATTTGGAGAGGGCCAATTTAAAAAAATACCTTCATCTGCTTTTACTACTGCATCTTCCCAATTCCAGGCATCCAATTGCATGACAGACGATTGTCCGGAAATGATTCCACCATTTGGAATAACTTGAGCCAACAACATTCCGTTACTTCGGACCGTAGGAATGATTTTACTATCTGTATTATAGGACGTGAGGGATCGTACATTTGGATTCATAGGACCCAATTCTTCATAATCTATGGTTGCTTTAACCTGTTCAATTTCTGCCAACCCTAAATTGGTAGCCATACAAATGAAGCCTGGATAAATATGTTTGCCGCTTACATCGATTTGTTTTTTAATGGAAGCTGCTTTATTGAAATCAGTACCGACATATTTTAATTTTCCTTTTTCAAGAATCAGGACTCCCTTTTGTATGACATCTCCATTTCCAACATGGATGATTCCACCGGTTAGGGCAATGTCATCCGTTTGCTTTGCTGCCGGCGCAATCTGTGCGGATAAAAAGAATGGCAGGCAGAGGATTAAACATGAAATTAATATATAGTGTTTGTTTTGCATTTTTTTAAATTTATTTATTCACCAATAGAATCACAATGATACAGACGGCGAGGTCTCGAACTAAAATTTTCTGAATTCTCACCATTGGCTTTTGCTTTGATCATTTTTTGGATCAGGCGATTTCGTTCGGCACTGATTTCCTTTCGTAACAGTAAATCGGTTTCTTTATCAAACATTAAAATACCATCGACAAATGTTTTATCTGCAGAAGCTTTGATCGATAAAGGATGATCATTCCACAAAACGATGTCTGCATCTTTTCCTTTTTTTATGCTTCCTACCCGGTCATCAATATGTAAGAGCTTGGCTGGATTGAGTGTAACAAATTTTAAAGCTTCTTCTTCTGATACATTCCCATACATTACTGCTTTGGCGGCTTCTTGATTGAGTCTTCTGGCCATTTCAGCATCATCCGAATTAAATGCAGTCACAACCCCTTGATCATGTAACAATGCCCCATTATAAGGAATGGCTTCATACACTTCATATTTATAGGCCCACCAGTCTGAAAAACCTGCCGCCCCGGCCCCATGTTTTTTTAGTTTATCTGCGACTTTGTATCCTTCCAGAATATGGGTGAAGGTGTTGACATTAAAGTTAAATTTTTCTGCTACCTTCATCAACATATTGATCTCTGACTGAACATAAGAGTGGCAGGTAATAAATCGTTTTTTATTGAGAATTTCAGCAATGGCATCGAGTTCCAGATTTTGACGCGTATGTAAGGGATCCGTTTTACGGAGTTCATCATATTCTTTTGCACGGGTAAAGGCATCCATATAAACCTGTTCAACGCCCATCCGGGTATCGGGATAACGACCGTTTTGATTTCCACCACTCCGTTTTACATTTTCGCCTAATGCAAATTTGATAAAGCCATCTGCTTTTTCAAATTTCATTTCTTCCGGAAAAGATCCCCAACGTAATTTGATCAATGCCGTTTGACCACCAATGGGATTACAGGAACCATGCAACAAATGAGCGGTGGTAACACCTCCTGCTAATTGGCGATAAATATTGATGTCCTCACAATTAATCACATCACCAATGCGAACTTCTGAAGTATTCGATTCAGAACATTCATTGACTCCACCCTGAATGGCTATGTGTGAATGCTCATCAATGATTCCAGCAGTGAGGTGCTTGTTTGAACCATCAATTATGATAGCATCTGCGGCTTGAAGATTTTTGGCAAGGGCAATAATCTTTCCACGTTGAATGAGCACATCGGTATTTTTAAGAATACCATCTTTTTCATTAGTCCATACAGTTGTGTTTTTAATGAGATAAGATTTTTGTTGTGGTTTTTGTTTCCAACCGAAAGCACCAAAAGGATACAACATCGGTCCCAAAGTATCTGCGGATTTAGTTAGAGAGGAATCTCTTTTGACCAGATCATTTTTGGAACCGGACTTTTTTACAATAATCATAGATTGCCAATTGCCGTTTTCCAATTGAGCATTTCCTTTCCAGCCATCTTTTGTTTTAGCGCACGAAAACAAAACATCACCGGATGGATTTCCGCGATTTAATTTTCCGGTAAGATAAGCTTCTTGAATTTTGGCATTAAAACTGAGCTTGAGCGAATCTTTTGATCTGAGTTTAAAATCCGTTTTTTCAGCATCGGTTTCAATGGTTAAACTATAATTAAATGTATCCAGTTTAACTTCATAGATGCCGGATAGGCTGTCTGTTTTTGATTTGGAAAAATTATAACGAACTCCCTGAATCCAATTTTCCCGGATACTATTTTTTTCTTGAAAAAGAGGCAGATCGCAAACGATAAAATTAGCCCATTTGCCCGGTATTAAATTACCTGTCTTCGTTTGGATTCCAAGAAATTCTGCTGGGCCCTGACTTAAAGCATAAAAGGCATAAGATTCCGGCAAGCCTCGTTGAATGGATTTACGAACGTTCGTTAGTATTTCTTTTTTATCTTTTAAATCCTGGGCAGTAAAGACGAATGGAATTCCGTTTTGAGATAAGAGGGCCGGATTAGAAGCAGCCATTTCCCAATGCTTTAAATCAGAAAGATCAATCCTCAATAAATCATACGGATCGTCAACGGTATAGACTGGAGGAAAATTTATGGGTAAAATCAGTTTTGCCTGTACATTTTTAAGAGCACCGATCATTTGATATTCCTTTCCGCTTCCTACGATCTGGTAATACGTGTTAAATTCTTTTCCAAGTTTAAGGGCCCGCAAAACATCCCAGGAATTGGAACAATAAAATAATTGATTTAGATTTTGCAATTTGCTCCAGGCCTCAATGGACAAATTTGTTTCTTTAGGTTTAATCGCAGCTTCATATTGGAGTCCGTCGAGATAGGCTTGCCGTAACAAGGCAATAGAACCCATCAGCGAGTTAGGATAATCTTGCGTTGAACTGCCCTTACTAAAACTGAGACAATGTGCTGATTCTGATTTTAGAATGAGTTCGTGCTCATTGGCCTGACGGAGACTGACGATACAAGCCGAGCCTCTGGAAATACCATCGGGTTGGTGAGTTTGGACGATCCCAAATCCTGCTTCTCTAAATTTAGCAGCCTGCTCGTCTTTGTAGGTGAATAATTCGGATGCCTTGGTTTCACACCGCAGGGCTTCATTCCAGGAAAAGGCCCCTTCTTTAGAGCTGATCATATTGGTTCGACCTGGACTGCGTTTGACTTCCACCATTCCATAATCAGTAAAAGGATCAATAAAGGAAGGATAGATATGTTTGCCTTGCAAGTCGATTTTAACGGCATCTTCAGGATGACTCACCTGTTTCCCCATTTCAAGAATGAGCTCGTTTTT
>CAYMGR010000097.1:0-8252 GCA_964389985.1 uncultured Saprospiraceae bacterium | reverse complement strand
GATAGACCAATTAGTTTAGAATGCGGAAAACTATCAATGAGTTGATAGCTTAAATCCTTCATTTGAAAACAACCGAAACTGAGTAGGGACTGCAACCAGTCAAAATGAAAGTCCAGATTATAATCATTTTTTACATTTTGATAGGGTAAAACCTGATATTCCTGATTCAGGCGATCTAAAACTGTTAATTGATGAGGAAGCATCAAGATTCTAAACGCTTCAATTCCAAGTTTTTTTACTGACAACAGGCACAGGCTGTCTTTAATACCCCATATTTGAATCCGAGCGGTTTGTGTTTTGCCTTCAAATTGATAACGGATACTTCCCTTTGCTGTAAAATTGTCAAGGGTGTTTTCAAAAGATATTTTATCCAGTAAGCACGATAGTCCGCAGGTAATTACTTCTTTTTCAATAGGCACCGCTTCCATTAATTTTTTTTTGGCCGGGTGACATTGGGTAATAAATACGATCAATAAAATTAAAATGGGTGCAACAAGTTTCATTTAACCTTACTTTGATTCAAGAAAGGGTATTCCATACGTTCTTCAGATAATTCATTGGATCTTAATAAGGAAAGATTGGCTTGTTGAATATCATTGAGACTCTTATAGATCGTAGCAGCTAAGGTATACACCTCTTTATTTTGGGATATTGGAAATTTCAAACATTCTTCGAGATAGGTGCGGGCGGATGTCAGATCTTTCATATTAAAGTAGAGCTGTGCGAGGAGTTGATTTTTATATGCGGGTGGAATGCGATCGGAAGAAATGAGTTTAGCTAGATGGACATCTGGTTTAAAATTTGGCTGGGTGGATTGGGAAACAATCCATTCTAAACGTGCTAATTCTTTATAATCGGTTCGAAGTGCTTGATTCCAAGCGGAGTCGGCTTCCACTTTTTTGTCCATCATATTGTAGATCTGTGCAGCCAAAATGAGAGATTCGGTAGTTCGTAAGGAATTTGTTTTAGCCTTTGTCAACAAAGTATTTAGCTCGTTTTGAGAAATTTCTTTGTTCTTTAACTGATAGTTGGCTTTTAGCCAGGTATAATTTGGTAAATAAGAGGCAGGATAATAATCCATACACTGGTTTGAATAATATAAAAGCGCATTCCAATGTTTTAAGACTTGCAAACAAGTTAATAAATTTTCCCAAACTGAAAAGGGTACAACTCCTGTTGAAATGCACTTAGTATAATTTAAAGTTGCTGCAACATAATCATCTAATTGATAAAATAAATCTGCCCTAAATGCATATACTTTTACCTGATCCGGAAAATCTTTAGCCAGTTTATCCGCATAGGGAAGAAGATTCTGAACACCTTGTTTATTGTTGTTTAGTACATAATCAGAAAGCTGTTTAATCAATGCTTTTAATTTATCATCCAAATTAACATGAGTTGATTCTATTATTTTTGAAAGCTCCGTTTCATTTGTTGGGGACAGATTCACTTCTTGTTTTAGGGTCGGTTGATATTTCTTTAGCAAGCTGGCATTATTTTCTTCCCGGGCAATGAGAAGCAGTTCCTCTATAAGTTCCTGATGACCTGGATAGAGTGCGAGGCATTCTTCTAAAAGGGAGATGGCTTTTTTAGATTTCTTATCCAGACTTAGAATTTTAGCTTTCTTGATCGCAATGGGTGGGACCAGTCCGAATTTTAATTGGGCTGCATCAAGCACGATCAGGGTATTGATTGGATCTTCTGCTTTAAGAAAATTAAGCGCAGCGTTGTCATAATAAGTATAGTTATCAGGTTCCAATTCATAAAGTGATTGATAAACTTTTCCAATAGAAGCAAATTGGCCCAGATCTTCTGCTAAATTGGCTTTCATAACCAGATACCATTTGTTTTTGGAATCAGCTTCTATGCTCGCGTCAATGGCACTTAAGGCTTCATCATACTTTCCCTGGCCTCGATAAATGCGGGAGAGGTAATAATTGCTGATTCCTTTGGTTTCAGGAAGATATTTTATTTTAATAAATAATTCCTGAGCTTTTTCAATATTCCCAATCTGCAATTCTTTGAGTGCATCAATTAAAATGCCTTGATTGACAATAGATTTTTCGGCATCTTGTCCAATTAACGGAGCAACGATAAAAAGTAAACTTGCAAATCCAATACAAAAACTTCTAAGCATAATCTGTAACAAATAATATTAATGGACTATTCAACTTCGGTCACTTTAAGCATGTTGGTTCTTAATTTTTTATGAATGGGCATACTTCCAGTATTTACAACGAGATCACCGGCCTTAAGTTTATGATCTTTTTTAAGAATTTCGATGAGATCCTCAATGGTTTCATCCGTCGAACTCATTTTATCATAATAGTAACACCGAACGCCCCAAACCAAATTTAAGGTTCCCAACATATGGGCAGCACTGGTAAATATATAGATCGGACAATGAGTCCGGTAACTTGATGTTTTGAAGGCGGTATAACCTGAGATCGTCAAGCCTATAATGGCTTGTGCTTTAATGTCTTCAGCTGTTTTGGCAGCATTAAAACAAACGACATCGGATAAGAAGGTAGAAGATTTATCAGATGGTCGGGGTCTTTTCGTTAAGATGGCATAATGGCGTTCTGCTTCAAAAATAATCTTATTCATCGCAGCCACTACTTTAACCGGATGTTTGCCTACCGAAGTTTCAGCAGACAGCATGACGGCATCTGTACCATCTAAAACCGCATTGGCAACATCGGTGACCTCGGCGCGGGTTGGGCTGGGATTGTTAATCATGCTATCCATGAGTTGTGTGGCGACAATAACCGGGCGTGCTCTTTGGATACATTTTGCGATGATCAATTTTTGAATGGTTGGTAATTTTTCAATGGGAAATTCAACCCCTAAATCGCCCCGGGCAATCATAATTCCATTACTAATCTTAATAATCGCATCCAGATTTTTAATGGCTTCAGGTTTTTCAATTTTGGCAATGACTTTAGCTGGATGGTTTGCTTTTTCAACGTATTGAATAAGTTCTTCGATATCTTTAGCGGCGCGCACAAACGAAAGAGCAATCCAATTAACCGGAAATTTTAAAATGAATTGAAGATCCTCTAAATCTTTTGAAGTTAACGAAGGCAATGAAATTTGGGTATCTGGTAGATTAACGCCTTTATTGGAAGACAAGGTACCTCCAAAAACACATTTGAGCTTCACAAGGTCCATTCCATTGGTTTCGACCACCTCAAAGACCAATTTACCATCATCAATGAGTATGGTTTCTCCAACTTTTACATCGGAAGGAAAGTGTTCATAGCTCATGTAAATTTTTTCTTTGGTTCCAAGGCAAGGTTCGTTTCCAAAAAAAAGAAATTCCCCTGGCAGAACCTGGATACTCCCATTTTCTATTTGCCCAATTCTCAATTTAGGGCCTTGGAGATCACAAAGGATTCCAACATGTGTGGCATATTTTTCATTAATTTCTTGAATCGAACGGATTACTTTTTCATGATCTTCATGGGAACCATGGGAGAAATTAAGTCTAAAAACGGCAACTCCTTCCAGCGTTAAAGCTAATAATTGCTCATATGAAGCGGAAGCCGGGCCGATTGTGGCAATAATTTTAGTGTTATGGTGAATCATTTCTTAATTTTATGTTTTAGGGAATTAATTTTCAAAACTTTGGTTTACAACGTAAAACAGGGCTAAGGTCATTAAAAAAAGCCAAAATAATTTTGGTAATCCTTTAATGAATCCCTTATTTTGCGCCTGATTATAAAAAAAATCTAAATTAATATGTCAACAATTGCTGAAAGAGTAAAAAAAATTATCGTAGATAAATTAGCTGTAGATGAGGCTGAAGTCACTACCGAAGCTAGTTTTGTAAACGATTTAGGGGCAGATTCCCTTGATACTGTGGAACTTATCATGGAGTTTGAAAAAGAGTTTGATACTTCTATCCCGGATGATCAGGCAGAAAAAATTCAAACCGTAGGTCATGCAATAGCATACCTGGAAGCAAACTGCAAGTAATCAATTTAATAATTTGTTATTTTTAGCATGCCTTTTGAAGGATAAAAGGCATACAAACCATAAATAGCGAATGAGACGGGTTGTCATTACCGGAATCGGCGCATTAACGCCTATTGGCATTGGACAAGATGCCTATCGTGCTGGTTTACAGGCTGGTATGAGCGGAGCTAGTCCTATACACTATTTTGATCCTAGTCTGTTTCGCACCCGGTTTGCCTGTCAACTTAAAGATTTTAATGTTGAAAATTATCTGGATAAAAAGGAAGCCCGAAAAATAGACCCATTTTCCCAGTATGCGCTGATAGTTGCTGAAGAAGCGATGAAAGACTCTGGCATTGATTTAAGTCAGATAGATCTTTCCAGGTTTGGTGTGATCTGGGGCTCCGGAATTGGAGGCTTTAATACATTGGAGCACGACATTTCAGAAGCAGCTTTGTCATCTGGAACTCCCCGATATAGTCCATTTCTGATTCCAAAATTGATTTCTGATATCGCTCCTGGTCATATTTCTATTAAATATGGCTTAATGGGAATTAATTATGGAACTGTTTCTGCTTGTGCTTCATCTGCCCATGCCATTACGAATGCGTTTGATTATATCCGTTTGAATAAGGCTGATATGATGATGACTGGAGGTTCGGAAGCAGCAATTACTAAAGCTGGGGTAGGGGGATTTTCCTCCATGAAAGCTTTATCCGAACGAAATGATGATTATCAGACAGCTTCTCGGCCCTATGACAAGAATCGGGATGGATTTGTACTGGGAGAAGGAGCAGGAGCATTGATCCTGGAGGAATACGAATCAGCGAAAAAACGGGGTGCCACCATTTATGCAGAAATGGTAGGCTCCGGAGCTACTGCAGATGCATTTCATATTACCGCACCCCATCCGGAAGGATTAGGGGCAAGTACTGCAATGAAACTGGCTCTAAAAGAATCAGGCTTATCGACATCTGAAATTGATTATATTAATACACATGGTACCTCCACACCGCTTGGGGATATAGCAGAAGCCAAAGCGATTTGTCATGTGTTTGGAGAAGACGCCTACAAACTCAATATCAGTTCAACGAAATCTATGACAGGCCATTTACTAGGTGCTGCAGGGGTTATAGAAGTGATAGCAGGTCTTATGGCGATTAAACATGATTTTATACCACCTACCATAAATCACTTTACTGAGGATCCGGATTTGGATCCTAAACTTAATTTTACTTTTAATGAACCACAAGCCCGTAAAGTCAATGCATTTTTAAGCAATACGTTTGGGTTTGGAGGGCATAACAGTTCAGTGATTTTTAAACGATGCTAGGATTTTTAGTCAAGTATTACAAAAAGACAAATCATAAGTTTTTCTCAAAAGATAAACATTTTGCAGAACGGCTTCGCCACTTGATAGGCTTTACCCCTTCCAATATTTACATTTTTAAATTGGCTTTTTATCATAAGTCAACACTCAATAATTTTCCAAATGACGCCAATGGACTTTATCAATCCAATGAGCGGCTGGAATATTTGGGGGATGCTCTTCTCAGTTTTGTAGTTGGAGAATATTTATTTAAAAAATATCCTTCTGCAAATGAAGGTTTTCTGACCAAGATGCGCTCCAAAATCGTGAAGCGAAAAATGCTCAATTACATCGCAGAACAAATGGGACTTGATCATCTGATGATGGAATTTAATCAAACAGCTATTTCTTCCTCCATGTTAGGCAATGCGTTAGAAGCTTTAGTGGGTGCTATTTACATCGAACAAGGATTTGAATATACCAAAACATTTATTTTAAGTCGGATTCTTAAGAAATTCATCAATATGGATCAATTGGAAGAATTTGATGATAATTATAAGAGCCAATTATTGGAATGGTGTCAAAAACATTCAAAAGAAATCGATTTTAAAGTGTTGAGTAAATACAAAGTGGATAAGCGAGATCGATTTAAAGTTGGGGTGTTTATTGATGGGATTGAGATCTCATCAGCTGAAGATTACAATAAAAAGAGCGCCGAACAAATTGCTTCTGAATCAGCCATACAGCAACTCGGAGTAAAAGATGATCCTGAAAGAGATTAAGGGACGTTAAACCATGAAAGAAGCCTTGTATTTTAAACGGCTGCCGTTTCAAAAGGAACAAAATTTATTATCAGGAATTGCACGATTCAAAACTTGGTTGGATGAATGGGTGCAACAGGGAATTTCTGTTTTACAACATGATCCTGCAAAATTAGATGAAATTGCAACCCGGATGGTCGATATGGGACTGCAAGGTCTTGCTCGAAAATTAAGACTGATTCCGGAACGGATGCTCCATCATGGCGATTGGATGGATTTTACCGTTCGTCAAATTGGTGAATTTTATGTTTTAATAAAATTAATTCAAGTTGTGGATTCACTCAATACGGCTGAGAAAGAAGATGTATTAACGTATTGTGGAATACCATTTGGTAAAGCAGATTTTGAAACAGAGGTTTTTTATTCGGACAACTGGTTGTATTTAGGAACACGGATTGAAAAAGAAGAAAAATTATTGATTCGAAGAAATTGGTTTTACGGAGTTCAATGTCAAAGAAGTTTCGTTTTTATTGAATATCAGTTTAACCGTTTTTCACAAGTAAAATTTTTCAAAACGGATTCTGTTTATAAAAGTTCCGTGCAATTTTATCCTTCCGCATGGCCCACACGGATAAAAGATATCCAAACAGATTCCATCTTCAACCAGGCAGAATTGCAATTGAAAGCTGCCGATATGGATCAGGTAATGCTCGAATACAGTCGAATCATAAGTTTGAATCCATTCATCCGTCAAACCTGCTTGTTGATAAATCAGATGCAGCTAAATCAATGGAATAATAAATGGTATGTTATTGGATTATCCGGTAGGGCATACCCGATCTCCAATGAATTCCATGAAATGCCACGAATTGTAAGTTATGCAGTTCATCCTAAAACTGTTTTTATTGCTGAATATACCGGCTATGAACTGTTCTTTCTATCCGTTTTCATAGATGATTGCATTCTGCCGATTCATGAATTTGGTTAAGGGCCATCTAATGATTCAATTTTACAGCAAAATTGAACCATTAGATTATCCTTAATTATTCCAGAAAAGCAACAGGCCGTACTGTGTAGTTAATCAACTACAACATCCCGGTGCACAACAACTGGCTTTCTCTGTAGGTTTTTCTGCAAAGACTGTTATGCTTTCGATTCCAAATTCACCCTTATGATATTGATCAAGTCTATTTTGATCTAAGTAGGGATTCAAAATATCATCGGGAATGGAGATGGCTTTTTGTTTTTGTATTTGAATCGAGGTAAATGCAGTCTTTTGAATGAGATTCAGATAGCTTTCTTTTTGAATGGCACCGGAAACACAACCGGCATACATCTCTGCACTTTCAATCACATTTTCTGGTAGTTGACCGAATAGGACTACATCTGAAATGCTAAAATGTCCGCCAGGTTTTAATACCCGGTATATTTCGGAGAAAACTTGTTCCTTATTGGGTACCAGATTTAAAACGCAATTACTTACAACTACGTCAACACTATTGTCACTTAAGGGTAAATGTTCAATATCACCTTGCCTGAATTCAACATTATGAAAGCCAAGTTTTTCTGCATTACTTCTTGCTTTTTGAATCATAGCTTCAGTGAAATCCACCCCAATAACTTTTCCGTTTTCTCCGGTTTCTGCCCGGGCAATAAAACAGTCATTGCCTGCACCGGACCCCAGGTCTAACACGACATCACCAGGTTTTATCTTTGCAAATTGGGTAGGCAATCCGCAGCCTAAACCAAGATCAGCAGATTTTTGATAACCCTTTAACTCTGAATAATCGTCAGTCATTATATTATAGACTTCCGTACTGCAGCAAGATGCTCCGCAACAAGAAGCTTGGTTCACCTCCTTATCCTGTAAGGCAATTTCAGAATATTTCTGTCTGACCATTTCTTTAAGTTCCAATTCTGTTTTCATATAGTTTTTTATATTAAAACGTAATATTACGATAAAAGGTTTAGGCCTAACAGCAATTCGATATACTTTTTTGTCCAGCCTCAAACAACTTCATCAGATGTTCACTCATGGAGTTCCAGTTTTTAGGGTGAATACAATAACAAACGGAGGGTCCGTCAATCGTACCCTGAATAAGTCCAGCGGCCTTTAATTCTTTCAAATGCTGACTAATGGTACTTTGGGCGAGTTCGATTTCATTAACGAGATCACCGCAGACACAGCTTTGCCGTTTAAGAAGCAGTTTGATAATTGCAATGCG
>CAYMGR010000096.1:0-8341 GCA_964389985.1 uncultured Saprospiraceae bacterium | reverse complement strand
TGAGATTTCGGTAAAATTGAGTTATAAATCGGAAGGCATGGCCCGAAAGAAAAAGAGTGTCTGTTTATCAGAACTCATTCAACTAGTTAGAAATAACCCGGATATTAAAGCAGCAATATCGGCATGAGCTCTCATTTGGATCAATTGGAAGATTACTTAGCCGGAAAATTAAATCCGGAAGAAAATCAGAAACTGGAATCTGCTCTTGAGACAGATGCAGAACTATCCCAGGAATTAATAGATTTACAAACTGCTAAATTGATGTCTAAGCGATTCATAGAATTTGAAACCAGACAGCAATTGAAGCAGTTAAACAAAGCAGGCCATTTAGTTCCTTGGATTTTTAGAATAGCTGCTTTGTTACTAGTTTGCCTGGGTGGAATCTATTTGTTTAAATATTTTACCAAGACCCCAGAATTGAATTCACAGCAGGTTTTTGCAAGTCTATATGAAAGACCTGCAAGCGCATCGATTCGATCTGAATCTGAGCAAAGAGATTTACTCGATACAGCGATTTATCATTTTGACCATTCCGATCTTTCCCAGAGCAAAAGTGAATTACTTCAATATCTTTCCATCACTCCAGGAGACGAAAAAGCTAAACGATATTTGGCTCATATCTATATGCAAACAGCAGAATATAATTTAGCAGAAGGTGTTTTAATGGATTTATCTTCTACCGTCTCATATTCTTTTCAGGTTGAAGCTCATTATCATCTGTGTATGCTCTACTTAATGAAAAGCGATAGAGTCAAGGCATTAAGCTATTATGAGAAAATTAAAGATAACAAGTTGATACCTGAAAATAAGTTAAAGAAGCTGGAAGATCTTTTAGACCCGCACTGATTAGGGTTTCATTAAATCTCCAAACTTTGAAAATGCAAATGTTTTCGTTATGAATAAATTAAAAAATGGTTTTGGATAACCATAAATTCCCTTAAATTCTCCACCTATTCGAATCCCAAAATTGTTTTCAGTAATCCCAAAATAGAAACTATAGTTTAATTTAGGACGTGAATTACCTCCGCGCCAATTCAAGCCCAAGGGAGTAGCTTTAATAAAAAAGTCGTAAGCATTGCCGTCATACAAATACTGCAAATTGCTGAATCCCCAATAGTAGTCTACAAACTGATTTTCTATCGTATATAGATTATGCAGACTATCCAGAACGATATAACTACTTGTAATGGTATCAGTCTGAATATCCTTAAAGCTGAAATCTGTTGTTTTTATAGTCATTACCGCTTCAAAGTCAAAAGGTGTAAAATAAATATTATGCCTTATCTTCTCTGCGGATATTACGTGATTTGTCAGATTAAATGGAAGGGTAAGGATCAGCCCATAATTATTAAAGGAACTTTTTAAATTAAGTTTCGAATAACTTCTTTCTATAAGCAAATGATTGGAAGCATCTTTATTAATATAGGAGTAATAGTAGTTGGCTTTATCATTAGTCTCATTTGTAGAGTTATACTTATGTTGGTACAATCCGCCATAGATCCCCATTTTTGACAATATATTTTTTCTAAACCAAGCTTTTTCAGACTGAAGAATATTATGGCAAACAAAGCTAAGTCTCCCATAAAACGTGTTTACAGTAATTCCGTCTGATAAATCCATATTGGCACCAAGAGATAAAGTAACTTTTCCAGTGTCGGTTAGAGAAGGGTCAATTTGCAGTTTATTTGACTTCGAATGAGCATTATTGGCAATTAATAGTAAGAAAGATGCTATCAATGAAAATATTTTAGTTTTCATAATGAAGTATTTGGAGTGAAGAAAAAATTAATTTAATGCTGAGTAAAATTTTCTGAAAAAAAAATTTAAATGGAGGCTCGCTGGTTAGCTTACCTCCAATTAAATATTCACAAACATCAATTTTTACTAAATGGAATTTTGTAACTCTTGTTTTTGTTGACAATACATAAATGATATAATCCAATTGGAATCTGACTGATATCGATCATCATATTATTAGAGAGGATCTCCAGCTTAGTAGAATAAACTCTGCCATCTAATGCCATTATTTTTATGGAGGAACCAACAAGATCTTCGTCTTCTGAGCTTAATTGCATCTGGTTACTAGCCGGATTTGGAAATAAAGCATAGGCAGATTTCTTTTCATTGGTATTGACTCCAATTAAAACGGAACGAATGTTAATTATACCATTTGTAATATTTAACTTAAAGTTTTCAATGTTATTTGAAAATGTGGTTGTAATAGGAAAATCATTGAAATTCAATATTGTGGAGTCACCATCCTTTCCTATGGCAGTAAATTCAATAGAAAACAGAGTATCCTTTTCATTTAAACTAATACCATTTGGATTTAAGACATACCAGGATACGCCTAATCTCCCTTTATCGGAATTCGCTAAATTGAAATTCGAAGCATTGATATTTAAGTTTGGATTGAAGCCAGTTATTTGACCATACTTAAATTTGGTGGCATCCCAAGCTAACGAGAAACCAAAGGAGATCACATTTTTAAATCCTTTTACATAAACAGGAACCACAATTTTTCTTCCAGGCATTACTTGTGCTTTGTTTATTTTTAAATCGAGACTCGCTTGTTGCTTTTGGGTTCTGGTTTTTAATGAATTCTCTTGATTAGGATTGTCAAACTTTTGCGGATCAGAATCGAGATCCACATCACCCATTTTTATTCCGGTAAAATCAATATCTGATTCGTTCTTACTGATCTGAAGTGTTCGAGACTCAGGAAAGTTGGATTGAAATGGATTAGTTACGTTTGGAAAACTAAATGATTTAGGAATAAACCTCCAACTCTCTACTGCAGAAAATGGCTGATTTTTATTAAAATATACTGGAATAATTCGACCAATATCAGTGGAATTTATAGTTTTATTATTGTCCACATCTGCTGCGATGATTTTAAAGGGTGAATTCAATATGAAACTTCCCAATATATGACCTTGAATATCTGCAATGTCTGCAATTTCGACCCCGTTTCCTGGATTCAATAATTTTTTAGGTTTGATTGTAAAAGTACCTGCCGGCACGTTTGTAAAACAATAATTTCCTGATACATCTGTTTTTACACTTTGAGTAGACTGACCAATTAAATCGACGGTTGCATCTTTAACTGGTTTATTCTCTTCAGTAACTATTTTACCACAAATTGTAAACGTACCATTTACACAAACACTTCCTGTCTTAAAATTGGGGACAACCGTGTTTCGATCTTGTTTAACGATAGCACTGCTTGTTTCAAATGTTATAGTAGCAGTTGAATTTGCAGCTCCTTTTAATTTCAGTTTTAAATAGCAGAATATATCGTTATCAGACAGGGTGGTTGAAGCACTTGAAATACCTGCCCAGGCTACTTTTAATTTTGAGGAAGAAAGTAATTGATAAACAAAGGCATTTGGATTAATCGATGGTCCCGGAACAGCTCCGATGAAGTCTGCCACATTTGTTGGATTAACTAGTGCTGTAATGTCGACAGAAGTCATATTGGTAAAATTTTTTACACGCACAGGAACCAATACTTCTTGTCCACTGTTTGCACAACTCATTTCTTCTGGATCAAAAGTAACCCCGCCGCCGCTTTGGCCTTTAATCGTAAAGCAATAACAAAAGGAATAACAAGTTCCACTAAACATTTTTAAGCAAACAATATAACTACATGCAGGATCAGGAATTTTAATAATCGGATTTCTGCTTGTGGCACTTGTGCCACCTGTAAACATACAACCATCGGGTAAGGTCCAATTATAGCTATCCATGGTTGGTATATTTTGAAAGTTGACTTCCTTGTTTTGATTTACAGTATAAAGTATGGGAGAATGCGGAGCTGGCTTATTTCCGCAATTGGAATTGGGCCGGCAGATTTTTAAGCATTTGTACACCATCCCACATCCATTACCCACCGTCAGACAGACCGTAATGCAATCTTTACCTGATGGAATTTTGCATCTAAACGTGCTTAATGATGTTGACACATTTGAAATATATGCAGATGGATCATCAATCCGCCAGGAAAACGTTTCAATGTCTGAACCTGTAGTGTTGAAACTGACTTCAGAATTGGAATTTGGGCTGGTCGAGCTTACATATAAGCTGGGTGTTTTAGTGCAGCCCCCTGCAACTTTTACTACATAACAACATTCATAGTATTTAAAACGACCAGAGCTGTTATATTTATAAACCCTAAAACAGATGGTATAAGTACCAGCAGTCGGAAATCTGCATAAAGGATTGGCAGATGTTGAATTCGTTCCAGAAAGATATTCAACTTGTATAATATTATTCGAGTTATTCCTAAATTCCCATTCAAATTCTTCACCTGCTTGATTGTCTTGTTGTGATGTAAGAATTCCATCAGGGCAATAACTACTAAATAAATGCACTGTTCTTGAATCAGAGCAATCAAATTTATAGGTAAAACACTCATCGCAATCATCGCAAGGATTGTTTGATATCGTGCAATTGTGATATTCTCCTGGCAAATAACCTGCTATTCCAGCATAACAAGCATTATTTCCAACTTGCTCATTGGTGCCATTTAAACAAACGGGACTATATTCTTGAGTACATACTACGTTATAGTTATTTAATTTAACTAAACAAACACCGCCTAAGAAAAAACCAGCACCGGAATTTTTAGTATAAAAATTCGCTACGGAAGGAAATCCTGAATTGGTATTAGATAAATTTTTAAGTTCGAAAACTTTAAAATCGTTCCTGAAAATTTCAATTTTTTTATCACTTGTATGGTAAAACAAATTAAAGTGCATCCATTCATTTTGAGGATAACTGAATGTTCCAACGGTACTGCCACTTGAATTAATAACAAGCATTTGTCCTGATCCATTAATAAAAATATCAAAAACAGGACTGAGACTCGAATTTAACATGGAAAAATATCCAACTTTTCCGGGTAAGCAATACATATCAAAGCTGAATCGATAGTCTATCACATTCGTTCTGAAAGTGTAAGTATTATCAATCGGCTGGGTGTCATCATAACAGGAAAAATCTGCAAAATATCTCCAACCTAAGCCAATATGGCCTAATAGAACGGTAGCCGGAATAGGCTTGTAAGCTGAAGAAGATGGAAATACTTTCCAATCTGAACTGATTAAACTTTGTCCAGAACTAAAAGACTCGTAATGTTCACATTGCGAGGCAGTCCAATTAATGGATGGAATGGGACAAATGGAACTGCACGATGCTTGAGAATGCAAACTGAAGTACCATAATGCGAACCAAAAAATAAGACATAATTTTGTTTTCATTTTTTCATTTTTTAAATTGTGAATAATGAAAGCAAAAGTATTGGACTACTATTTTCCGGAAAATATAACTTTGGTTAGATAATTCGAAATTGGAGAAATGAAACACTCATCAAAAGTCTAAACAATTGAGTTGTGGAGTACAAATTCTGTATAAAAGGAGACCGATTTAGCCTACAATATTAAATTTTACCAAAGTGGTAAAGATGAATGGCTTCAGTTCGGTTAGTCACTTGTAACTTATCATATATTTTATGTATATGTTGCTTTACAGTGCCAGTGGTAATTCCCATTTGATCGGCAATCTCTTTATATAAAAGCCCCTTAGCCAGTAATTCCAATAATTCTAATTCTCGTGAAGTGAGTGGTAACTTAGAAATAGTTGGCTTGATATTCATTTTTTGAAATACATCCAAAATACGGCGCGCTATGCTGGGGCTCATAGGAGAGCCACCCTGATAAAGTTCACGAACTGCTTCAACAATTTTAATGGGATCTGAACCTTTTAAAATGTATCCCTTTGCTCCAGCTTGTAAGGAATTAAAAATTTTCTCATCATCTTCATATACCGTAAACATACAATACTGCATGGCAGGACAATATTTTACAAGAAAATTAATCGCATCTATTCCGGAAGCTCTAGGCAATCCAATATCAACAATTAAAATATCGGCTGGATTTTGCCGAAGGAATTGCATAGCATCCTCTGCTGTATGATAAACCTGAGTACAACTGATATCTGCATGTCCTGCAAATAAATCTTGTAACATCAGGGCTACCTCCTTTAAGTCTTCCAGAATGGCTATTTTCATAATAGGAAATACAAGAATGGATAATATTAAACAAATTTAATCTAATTAAAATGATTATATATAAATTCCGCCATTAAAATAAAGGCAATTCCTATACCTAATAAAAACAAACACCCGTGCTTAGCAGATTCAATAATAGGTTTATCATCCATATAGAGATCCAGCCACCAACCAAACGTTCCCGCAGTTAAAACTACTTTGTACAAATGGCCTGCATATTTAAACCTGTGGACTCTTCCAAAAAGCGAAAATTTGGAACTTACCAACTCCCCGTTTATAAATATTTGCTCAAGCAGCAAAAAATTAAGACGAATTTCTAATACAATTCCATCTTCAATATAGACTTTAATTAAGTTCATTCTGTTTTTTATACAAAGCTCATAGAAATCCAGCTGTATATAAATATAACTTTAGTTAGATTTTACCCTCAGGTAGTGGAAATCGTAAAATCAGTTCGGTACCTGATGGTTTAGATTCAATCGTCAGAGTACCCTGAATAGATTTCATCCTGCTTTGCATATTGTGTATTCCGTTCCCTTCAGAAAGATCTGCATTCTGGTTGAAACCTATACCATTATCTGCTATTTTCAAGACAAAAAATGTATCCTCCTCGTTAAATGAGAACTCTACTTTTGTGGCCTTAGAGTGCTTTACAATATTGTTTAAAGCTTCCTTGACTGTCAGGTGAATGTTGCGTCGAATCTCTCCGCTTAAGGGATGTGCTGCACTCAATTCAATCAACTGCCACGCCAGGGCAATTTGATGTTCCTCCAAAAATTCAGCCGCATAACGTCGTAGATAGGCGAGCAAACTATCCAAGCTGTCAAACCTCATATTTAAAGCCCATATAATTTCCGACATATTGCCAATCAGGGCATTGCTTTGGGCGGCAATACGGCCGATTTGAGCTCGCTCCTCTTCAGAAGCAGCTTTGGTCAATGCCCGATCACTTAAGTAACGGATTGTAGTAAGACCCGATCCCAAATCATCATGCATTTCTGAAGCTATGCGATTTCGTTCCGTTTGTATGGATTCCTGTTTTTCGATAATTAATTGTTTCTCTCGGAGCAAGGAATCCTTTTTTTCAATTTGTTGAGCTAGCTTTTTCTTTTGATAAAAAATCAAAAACCAGATTAATAAGGCAGACAATAAGATCGGCATTAGAAATGCAGTTAGAATAATTAGTCTGATTATTTTTGGGTCATCCAGGGACATACTATTACAAAAATATAACTAATGCTTAAAAAAATATTTCCAATACCTACTAAATCATACAGTGGTTCAGTTAATGTTGATTGAGAATCAATAATAATATTCAAATAGGCTAAAATTGGAAAACTTGCTGTATAAAATGCAAGGATACCTACAGATAACCAAAACAAAGGCATTTTCACAATCGGATCGGTAGAATCACTTAGAAGGATAATAAAATAAAATTTTACTATTAGAACAGTCAAAAAACTCATCCCAAGCAAATAGCTGAAATTATTAACCTGGTGTATGCCTTGTATGAAAAAAAAATTACAAAATGATATAATTAGTATGGCCAGATTGATTTTATGTAATTGCTTCCAGCTTCCGGAATCCATGATAAATTGGGAAAATAACCAGATAAAATAGGGAACTTGAATTAATATGAAAATATTGTAAATCCAGGAATTATTCATTCTAAAATAGACCAATAAGGATCCTACAATAGCATCTAATATCGTTGCTAAAATTAAATAATAGCGAAAAAAACCAAGTGAATTAGTATTGTTATTTATTGTAAAACTCAAAATAAGAGCAAATACTAAAATCAACTTGTAAATAATAATAATACTCAAACCCTTGATTTTATGACTGACAATTAATAATGAAACAAGGGATCTTTTTTTAAATAAGCCATAGGTGCACACTTGGGAGGACATAATCCTCCTAAATTGAATGTCGTACTATCTCCAGGAATATTATAATCGTTATAGGTCAGCTTTAAAACACTTGTATAGCGATCCTTGTAATCGGAATTATTCGAATACTTTGCAAAATAAACTCGTAATCCAAAAGAATCAAAATTCGAATCATTTCTGGCACGTCTTATGGATTCCATTATATGGATAATTAACCCAAGTTTAAAATGTACCGATCGTTATATATTATTTGTATCCTTATAATTGGAATCATTGGAATCGAGCATTGAATAAACACAATCCTGGATCATTATTTTTGCTTTTTTCTCAGGAATAATTTCTGTATTTGTTTCTTGAAGAGAAAATAATTTGAGTCTCGATA
>CAYMGR010000095.1:0-8372 GCA_964389985.1 uncultured Saprospiraceae bacterium | reverse complement strand
ATGGATAATAAAGCTGAACCTCTGTATTTAAAAGCCAATGAAATCTGGAAGGATTTACTGGGAAAGGAGAATCCTACTTACGCTAACAGCCTGTTTAATTTAGCGAGTTTATATAAGGATTTAGGCAATTTCGAAAAAGCAGAATTACTGCTTTTCGAATCAAAAGCGATTTGGGAAAAAATAGTTGGTAAAGACCATCCTGAATATGCCAACATATTAAATAATCTTGGAATATTATATACGGAACTCGGATTATACAAAAAAGCCAAACTTTTCTTACTGGAAAATGAAGCAATTCGTAAAAAAACTTTAGGTAAAGAACACCGTGATTATGCATGGAGTCTAAGCAACTTAGCAATAGT
Organism: uncultured Saprospiraceae bacterium; assembly: GCA_964389985.1. Taxonomy (GTDB): domain Bacteria; phylum Bacteroidota; class Bacteroidia; order Chitinophagales; family Saprospiraceae; genus Vicinibacter. The sequence continues at coordinate 8,010 of CAYMGR010000095.1, read as the reverse complement.
ATCAGAATATTTGGGTGAATTTGAAAATGCCAATACTTTTGAAAAAGAATATTTACAATTAGAACAATCTAGACTTGCAAACTCAATTTTATTTCTTTCTGAGCGTGAACTCTCCTTTTACAAGAATACATTAAAAGATCTCGATTCCGAGCCAGGTTCATTTCTTATATCGCGGTTCAAAAAGGGAATAAATGCAGGAGCCCTTCCAGAACTGATTTACGATCAAAGCTTATTCCAAAAAGGATTTATTTTAAATGCGGCTTATAGATTAAACAACTTACCTTTATTGTTACCTGAGACACAAACTTTGAATAAGCAACTTAAAGACTACAGACGCCGTCTTGCATCAGAATTTTCAAAACCTATTGAAGAACGTAAATCTGTAACTGAACTAGAGGAAAAAGCCAATACTACTGAAAAAGAACTGGCTCGATTGGTTTTTGGTTTATCAGATGCAAAAAGGCAAGTTAAATGGAAGGAAGTCGAAAATGTATTAAGGGTTGATGAGGCCGCAATTGAATTTATTCATTTTAAAATTATATTTCCAAAGCCCTCGGATAGTATTCTATATGCTGCACTTATTATCAAACCTGGTATTAAACAACCGATATTCGTTCCCCTCTTTGAAGAGAAACAACTTAAGAAATTCTTATCACAAAAAAATGATCAACAAAACAATGAACAGCTTGCCCAAATTTATTCCAGAGGTGTCTCTCCAATAACTCCAATGGCTTTAAGTGAAGGATTATATAGCCTTTGTTGGATGCCTTTGGATTCTTTACTTAATGGAGTAAAAACAATTTATTATTCGCCCACTGGATTATTTCATCAAATTAATTTTGATGCCATTCCGATAAGTGAAAATGTAAAACTTTCAGATCGTTATAATCTAATTAGGTTAAGTAGCACAAGATCTCTTGTAGTTCCGGATTTAACAAAGGTAAATGTTAATAATGAAGTAGTTCTCTTTGGAGGAATACAATATGAAATGGATACCATGCAATTTAATTTGGATTCCACAAAAGATCTCTTTGTTTCCAAAACAACTGATGTTTCATTTAGCTTTCTAGATCTTCCTTCACAAAATAGAGGTGGCAATTGGAATTATCTTCCGGGCACAGAAAAGGAAGTTAATGAAATTGCAAGTATCCTCAATACAACAAAATATCCATATCAAATCTTTAAGGGCAAACTTGCAACTGAAGAACGTTTTAAATATTTAAGTAAAGAAATGGAGTCTCCAAGAATATTGCACTTAGCAACCCATGGCTTTTTCTTTCCTGACCGAACGATCTCCACGAATAGTGGAGTGGCGCACGACAGTGCGACAAGTGAGAGAACCGCGAAAGAGGCTATTTCCAATTTAAGCAATATTAATGACAACCAACCAGCCTTTAAAATTTCGGAGCATCCAATGATTCGCTCCGGTTTATTGTTATCGGGTGCAAACCTTGCCTGGAAAACAGGTAAACCTTGGAAGGAAGGAATGGAAGACGAAATCCTGACGGCTTACGAAATCAGCCAAATGAATTTATCCAATACGGAATTGGTTGTACTCTCCGCTTGTGAAACCGGTCTCGGAGATATTCAAGGTAACGAAGGCGTTTATGGTTTGCAACGAGCCTTCAAAATCGCAGGGGTAAAATACATCATCATGAGCCTTTGGCAGGTGCCCGACAAGCAGACGAGTATGTTGATGACAACTTTTTATAAGAAGTGGTTAGAAAATAAAATGTCTATTCCGGATGCATTTCATGGTGCGCAAAAAGAGTTGCGGGATTTGGGATTTGATCCTTATCAGTGGGCGGGGTTTGTGCTCATAGAGTAGAATTGCTTTTAATTTAATTCATTCTCACTCTCATTTTCACTCTAAACCCTGGCGAGGTTTGTATTGGTGGAATAATTTAATAACATTGAAGAAAAATAACTCCAAAATGAAATTACTATTTTTCTATTCGAATTGATTTTATACTAAAATATCGTAAACATTTCTATTGACAGTTCTTACTGAATAGTTGGCTCATTGCATTCTCAAATGCTCAATTTATTGACTTCATTTCAACTATATTAATAATAGAAAGCCCGTTTAAAATGTTGAATAAACTAATCAAAAATAAATTATAAAGAATAAATAGAATTTGATCTCCAAACTTAGCTTGATTCAATTTGGGAAATCAGATTCCAAACCAAGCTTATTACTATTTAAAAATAACAGAGTTTAATATTTAATTGTACAACTTGAATTTGTTGAATAAGTTTTATCAACATGCTAGAGATATTTAACGCTGTAGTACAGGTGAAACGAATTGCGAAATGCCAATTAGATGTTGGGAATGAATACTCAAAAATATTTTGTTTTTACCCTTATATCTTGTTATCTTTGAGAGTATGCGGATGAATGTCGATACATCGCCTTTCATATCTCGGCCGAAGAGAATCGGAACAGGATGCTTATTGTGGATACTAGTAGTATATTTTTGTTCCGCTCAGAATTCTTCCACACCATACGTTGTGGAATTTCTATCACGTTATGTTGCAGTTCCATCAGTTTCCGGAAATGAAAATAAAGCTGGTGAGTACTTCGCCAGGGAATGTGAAAAATCAGGCTTGATCGTACAGACACTTACTAATGATTCCGGTAAATTCAATTTTGTAGCTTCGTTATATCCATTGTCAACTGGTAAACCGAATATCCTTTTACTTAATCATATTGATGTAGTTGATCCTGGCAATAAGGAAGAATGGAAATACGATCCTTTTAGTGGTGATATTTCCGCTGGCGAGATTTGGGGACGTGGATCCATTGATAACAAGGGAATGGCTGCTATGCAATTCGAGGCGCTACGACAGTTTGTTCCATTAGCTGCGCAGAGTGACCTTCCTTTTAATGCGAGTCTCGTATGTGTATCGGGAGAAGAAGTCGGCGGTAAAAACGGAGCAGCCATCGTCGCAGATAAATTTATTGAACAGCTTAACCCCATCGTACTTCTAGGTGAAGGAGGAACAGGAATGGACAGCATCCTAAGTTCAAATCTGACTAGACCAGTTTTTGGTATCGCAATTAATAATAAAAGAAGTCTCTGGTTAAAGTTGACATTAAGCTCCGCAGGTGCAGGGCATGGTGCAGTCCCTACGAATAACAATGTCAACCAGATGATGATTGATGGGCTCAATCGGCTTAGTCGGCGAAAGAATCCACTGGTCCTGAATTCATCTTCGCGTATTATGTTTAGCGGAATTGGTGAAAATGAATATGGATTCAAAGGATTTGCACTTCGTCATCTTGGCTTTTTCAAATCCATCGCACAAAAGGGTCTTCGAAAAGAACCAGTTATTCAGGCTATATTGACCAATACGATCAACCTGACTAAATTGAATAATCCGGAAGGTAGTAATAACATGGTTCCTCAATCGGTTGAAGCCATCCTGGATTGCCGTCTGCTGCCTGAAACCAATACAGACGAATTTATTCAACACCTTATTAAAACTCTAAATCTGCCGGGAGTCAGAATTGAAATTTTAAATGAGACAAGAGGCGCAGATGACTCTCAGCCTGATATCTTTTTCCATATGCTCAAAAAAGCGATTTTGCAGATTTTTCCAGGCGCTGCAGTTATCCCGATACTTTTTCCAGCAACTGACGACAGTAATTATTTTCGCTCACATGGGCTAGCCTGTTTTGGCATATTGCCTGTATACATGCCAAGACCTGTTATCGAAAGTATTCATAATTTTAATGAGCGAATTGAAATAGCTTCCCTTTTGAAAGGTGCTGCTGTTTATAAATATTTCCTGCAACAAATACTGGAGTCAAATCTGACACCGAATGCCATTACCCAAGTCGTGCGCGGTCACATTTATGACAAATCCATTTCCCTTCCATTATCAGAAGGAATGGTGCTGATTCAAAGTGATTCAGGCATTCTCGGAGCTTCATCGATTAGTAATTCAGGTGATTTTAAATTTCATAGTATTCCACTGGGCCGACACAGAATTAAAGTGGTCAGTCCGGGATATCAGGAAGTCAACTTAGGCAACATAATAGTGAATTCTGGACATGAAGTCGTCCTAAGTATCGGACTCGAAGAATCCACAGATGCAGGACATTTCAGTTCTGGATTTAAACTGCCAACCCCAATGAATGAAATGGCAACGGCTGGAGTCAGAACATTTGATGCGGAAGAAGCATCGCGTTATCCAGGAAGTCGCGACGATCCAGCTAGGATGGTATCCAATTTTGCCGGAGTCCGTGGAGCCGATGACTCCAGAAATGATATAATTATTCGCGGCAATGCCCCTTTTGCTCTGTCATGGAGGATTGAAGACATTGATATACCCAATCCGAACCATTATGCTATCTCTGGTACTTCTGGAGGAGGTGTAAACCTGTTGAATAACAAAATCCTTGAAAGGTCAGATTTCTATACAGGTACAATGCCTTCCGAATACGGCAACGCCTTGGCAGGTGTTTTTGATTTGCGAATGAGAAAAGGCAATGACAAATCACATGAGTTCTCCGTTGCAACTGGAAGTATTTTTACTGAACTCATGGCAGAAGGACCCCTCAACAAAAATAAAGCTAGCACTTACCTTTTCTCTCTGCGTACAAGTACATTGGGACTGATTTCTGATCTGTCCGGATCACCCGGGCTTTCCTATGCAAGAAAATTCGGAGTAGATGCAATATCGAAGTTTTCTGACATCGCTTTTAAATTTGAAATCCCATTTAAATCTGGGAGCAGTATTAAATTTTTTGGTATTGGCGGCAAAAGCAATGTTAAGTTTGAAGAAGTCAACCGCGACCCATGTTCATTTTCATACCAAGATCACGGACAGGATGTAGACTTTAGTACCGAAATGGGTGCAAGCGGTATGATATTTCAAACGAATCCATCAAAGAACATTGAAATCAGAGCTGGCGTTTACAGCACATTTGCCGGGTTGACCAGTAAAAGAATCAGGATATTCCGCGACAGTACACAAAATATCATAGGTTCCAGACGTGAAAAATTTGCCGAGTTAACTCAATTAAATCACGGATTAATGATCAAGTCGGGGATCAGACTAAGTGCTCGCAATACTTTAAAATGGGGTGGCAATGCAGAGTGGCAAAATGTAAACTTTATTGACACTCTAATCGAAGTCCAGAAAGAAAATGTCAGCGATCGATTGCTTCTGTTAAAAGCATTCGTGCAATGGAAACACCGGATTAACAAAAATCTATCCTTCGCATTAGGTTTCAATACCTTATTTTTCAGCTTAGGACATACTATTAGTCTTGACCCAAGGGCCGGCTTAAACTGGAACATTGCGCGTAACCGGGCAGTCAGAATTGCAGCAGGCCTGCACAGCCAGATTCAACCAATCTACCTGAATTATCAACAGATTCCTGGCGCCAATAGCGAAACCCCCAATTTGCATATCGGACCGTCAAGGAGTTTTCAGGTATCAACTGCTTATGATTTTATCATTAGTGAACGAATAAAATTCACCATTGAAAGTTACTTTCAACATCTTTTTAACATCCCAGTTGAACGCCAATCTTCTGCGTGGTCAATGGTGAATCAGGGTCTTGACTTCAAGTTTTCTTATCCTGGCGCACTTGAAAACAAGGGTATAAGTAACAATTATGGAATTGAGCTGACTTTGGAGCGAAACTACCAAGGTGGTTTTTATTATCTATTTACCCTTTCTATCTTTGATTCCAAATACACTGGTAGTGATGGCATTTTGCGCAATACGGATTCAAATGGCAACTTTATTTTGAATTTAGTTGGTGGCAAAGATTTTAAATGGAATCAGCGAAACACTTTTTCTGTTGGCATCAAGTCTTCCTGGGCTGGAGCCAGAAGATATTCACCTGTTGATGAAACGGCATCAGCTGCTGCTTCAAGGACGATCATTGTAGATTCACTAGCATACAGCCTCCAGTTTCCTAATTATTTTCGAACTGACTTGCGTCTTGCATATAAATACAACAGTAGAAAATTAACTCATGAATTCATGATTGATTTCACTAATATCATCCCCATTCGCAGCAAGCCTCAGTCTGAAATTCCAGGAATTCGCTGTGACTGGTTTCCTTTGGCTAATTCAAATCCGTTGGCCAGGGTTTTCGATCCAGTAAGCGGCTTGGTGAGAACGGAATATCAGTTAGGATTCTTGCCGGTGATTAATTACAGGTTGAGTTTTTAATTCGACATCATTGATCCGTTTAAAATTCATAAACAATACATACATTTTTGTTAGTTATCTAATGAAAATGTTGAAAGATTCTAATGTAATCATCGTCCATTGCAAAATAGGTTTCCTTTTGGCTTAAAACCTAAGCTAGAATCAAATTGCCGTTATTTGTTGATTTCAGCTGAGCTTAATTGCTTAGAATTAAAGTATTTAAATCATTCAGGGCCACATAAGCTATGTTGTTTCACTCCAATGTCAAAACTAAAATAGCAGGATATTATTCTGAATTCTAGAACAATGAATGTACCTTCGAAAATCAAGTTGCAAAATTTTGATATAAGCATGAAAACCTTTCAAGTTTTACTTTTGATTTTTATTCGCATTTTTTGCTTTGGTCAAGCAATTGATTCTTCCAATATAGCTAAAATGGACAGTCTTATTGCAGGAGCCCGAGCTTTTGCAAATGAAACTCACTGTGATCAGGCATTAGAAATGCTAGGAAAAGCAGAGGCGTTTTCAAAAACCGTATTTGGAATTGAATCAAAAGAATTCGGTAATTGCTGTCACAACTACGGTAGAATTTACAGTTTTATTGGCGATTATGAACATTCAATTACATGGTACCTGAAAGCAATAGAAATAAGAAAGAAAGTCTATGGCCCAGACCACCCTGATGTTTCTTTAAGTATGAATAACCTTGGGACAATCTATTGCCAAATAGGACAATATCAAAAAGCCAAACCACTGTTACTTGAAGCTTTAAGAATTAGAGCGCAATCATTAGGAATTGAAACTTATGATTATGTGGAAAGTCTAAACAGTTTATCGGTTTTTTACATGGAACTTGGTGATTATCAAAGTGCAGAGCCATTGTATTTGGAATCTTTAAGAATTTACGTTAAATTATTCGGCAAAGAAAACTATGAATATGGACTAATACTCGGAAATCTTGCTGTATTATACATGAAAATGGGCAACTATGATAAAACCGAACCTTTATACCTTGAAGCAAAGGGTATTCAAGAAAAACTTCTTGGAGAGAATAATCTCGACTACGTTCAAACAATTTTAAATCTCTCTATCACTTATCAATATTTAAATAATTATCAAAAGGCAGAGAGTCTATTATTGAGATCAAAATCAATATTGGAGAATATGCAAAAAGTTGAAGGTTATGAATATTCTTCCTGCCTTAATAATCTTGCAAATTTATACCTGGAACAAAATCAATTAGACAAAGCAGAATTATTTTTCATTAAGGCACTTGAAATCAGGGAAAAGCTTTTGGGGAGAGATCACCCTAAATACATCCTAAGCTTAACAAACCTTGCAGTTTTGTATAACAATATTGGTTCTTATAATAAAGCAGCAACTTTATTTGCAAGTACTGCAGAATCGTACAAAAGAATAGGCGGTGAAAGAAGTATCGATTATGCAGAGAGTATTTATAATTTAGGCGTCCTCTATACAAATATGGATTCTATACACCTGGCTGAACCACTTTTAATTGAGGCAAAACGGATAATGGCGGATTTGCTTGGAATTAGACACCCCAATTATTCAAAAATACTTAGAAGTCTTTCTATCGTCTATGAAAAGCAGCATAAATACGGACTGACGGATGAATTGCAATCAGACTTTACTTCAAATAACCAGTTGAGAATTTCACAGGCAACTACCTTCCTTTCAACCCAAGAATTGTCAAATTATACTGAATCTTTTCAGGCTAATGGCAATGATCTTTCAAGCTTTATTTATTCAAGAATCTTGTCTTCCTCCAAACATGAAATTTTAAGCCAACTTTTATATGATCATGCCTTGTTCTAT
>CAYMGR010000094.1:0-8473 GCA_964389985.1 uncultured Saprospiraceae bacterium | reverse complement strand
TCAAAATCACGTAAAATTTTATTGGATTTTGGAACATAGTAATGATTGCCTATCAGATGGATCAGTGTAAAAACCGATGCGGCTACTAAAAAAGGTTTCAACAATCTTTTAAATGAAACGCCCGAACTAAATAAAGGAATGATTTCGGTTTGGCCGGCCATTCGTGAAGTGAAAAAGATTACAGTGATCAAAGCATATAAGGGAAACAACAAAGAATTAATCCAGGGCAAAAAATTAAAATAATATTGTGAGGTAACTTCCCAAAAACTCAATCCTTTTGAAATAAACTTATCAATTCGTTCGCTCAGATCAAATACTACTGATAGCAAAGAGAAGAGCATCATAATAAATAAGAACGTCCGGACGTATTTTCCAATAATATACCGATCCATTATTTTAAACCGCAGCCAATCTCTCATCAACGTTTCATTTGAATAATGGGGAGAATTTCTTCCTTCCAAGCTTTAAAATTATTATGAAGTATTTGTCTTCTGGCTTCTTCCACGAGCCACAAATAAAATCGCAAATTTTGCAAACTAGCCAATTGTGCAGCCAATATTTCTTTAGACATAAATAAATGTCTAAGGTACGCTTTACTATGATTCTGGCTGGTTTCCAGATCTAATTGTTCATCGATCGGACTAAAATCATCTTTCCATTTCAGATTTCGAATATGTAAAATGCCCTTTGTTGTATAAATAATTCCATGCCGGGCATTTCGTGTCGGTAGTACACAATCGAAAAAATCAATGCCCTGTTCGATCGCGTTTAATACATTCTGTGGCGTTCCAACACCCATCAAATAGCGTGCACTTTGCTGTGGCATATTTTGACAACAGATGGCAACTAAGCGATTGAGCTCTTCTTCTGGTTCGCCTACACTTAATCCTCCGATTGCATAAATTGGATTGGGATATTGTGTAATAGCCTGAATGGATTGAATGCGCAAATCTTCAAATACGGATCCCTGTGAAATTGGAACAAAGCATTGCGGATAACCATAGAGGCCTTTTGTTTTTTCAAAATGCTCTATCCCCAGGTCTATCCAACGATGCGTTATGTCCATTGATTTTTTTACATAGGTTTTTTCTGAAGGATAAGGAGGACATTCATCCAAAGCCATCATGATATCAGAGCCCAAACTGCGCTGGATGTCTACTACACTGGCGGGAGTGAATAAATGCTTAGAACCATCTATGTGAGAAGAAAAAACGACACCATTCTCTTTTATTTTCCGGTTCGAACTCAGTGAAAAAACCTGATACCCACCACTATCAGTCAGCAACGGTTTATTCCAGTTCATAAATCCATGTAGTCCGCCTGCTTTCTCAATAGTTTCTGTGCCCGGTCTAAGGTATAGATGATAGGTATTCCCCAGAATAATTTGGGCTTTTATTTGATCCTCTAATTCTTTTTGATGAATGGCTTTTACACTTGCTAAAGTACCCACCGGCATAAAAATGGGTGTTGCAATTTTACCATGTGCTGTTGTGAACTCACCTGCACGAGCCTGGCTGTTTGCATCGGTCGCCTGAAGTTTAAATTGAATATTCATTTAGGCTTTACGCTGCATTTTAAACAAGACCCCAAACATTAATGAGAAACCAATTAAGGCTGAACCACCTTTGCTAATAAAAGGAAGAGGAATACCAATTATGGGGACTAGCCCCATGGTCATTCCAATATTGATGATAACGTGAACCAGCAATAAACCTGCAACCCCTAAAGCATAATTTGAAAAAAATTTCTTTTCACTTCGTTGACTCATCAATAGGATTCTAAAAATCAAAATAAAAAATAAAATAATGACCGTCAAGGATCCTAAAAAACCCTGCTCTTCCCCAATAGAAGAAAAAATAAAATCGGTGGATTGTTCCGGTACAAATTTAAGTTTTGTCATATTGCCATTCAGATAACCTTTCCCAAAAAATCCACCGGCACCAATAGCAACTTTAGATTGCAAAATATTGTAGAGCGATCCTCTCGGATCACATTGGGAAGGTGTAAGCCACACTTTAATTCGTTCCTGTTGGTGGGGTTCAAGTCCTTTAAAAAAATTAATGGAGGTGTAACTAAAAAGTGCCAATATTCCAAAGCCAAACGCAACAATTAAGCTCAGCCGTTCTTCTTTTGACCGCCACAAATAAATTAGTGAACCAAACAACACCACTCCTGCGGCCAGGACGACTTGATAAACCGGAATAAAAAAATTAAGTGAAAAGAGTCCTGAAATAAAAATTACAAAAAATATCCACTGAAATTTAAAAGGCTTAAAATAATACCAACATAAAAAAAGGGATAACAGCAACAATCCCAATAAAACAAATGGGATTGGAAAGATAAATGAAAAAATAAAAACTGCAAAAAATAAGAAAATGACCAAATAATAAAATGAGTTAAGTCCTTCTATAAATAGCAGTAGAAAAAAAGACAGAAAGGTCAATGCAGATCCCGCATCCGGCTGCAATAAAATCAAGAAAACCGGTGCCAGAATAATTCCAAAAGAAATGAATTGATAGTTGGCGTGTTTCAGGTTGGTTTTAAAGTAACTGAGATACGAACTCAGTGCAAGTGCGGTTCCAAATTTTGCAATTTCTGCCGGCTGTATCGACAATCCGCCGATATTTAACCATGCTTTAGCTCCTTTCACTTCAGTCCCAACGAATAATACGACAACTAACAGAAATAAGCCCAAACCATAAATGACATAGGAAAACGTATGCCAAAATTTATCATCAATCCATTGGCTAATAAAAAATAAGATCAGTGCAATCCCAACATATAAAGACTGCTTGGTAATTGGAACAGAAAGATCGAATAAATCCCGATTAATATTTTGAGAGTAGGTAACAGAATAAATCGAAAGCCAGCCAATGATCAGTAAACTGAAATAGATTCCCAGTGTAATCCAATCATAGTCTGCGGTACGTGGTTTTCGAATCATTAGAATTAGAATTCCTCATAGGAAATTTTATCAACCGATAGAAACGCACTGGGAAATTTCTTTTTGATACCTTCCAACGAAACGGCTGCATCTGCGCGTGATAAAAATGCGCCTGCTTTCAAATAATAGTAGGGTTCTTTATATTCCCATTTGCTTTTTAAACTAAACTGCTGCTGAAAATTGGACTTGGTTTCTTCCATCAATCTTCTATCGGTAGTTGTAATGACTGTTATCCGCCAACCGGTAATATGACTAATTGCCCGATTTGCTTTTAGATACTGATCCATGATCAGGCTAACCTTTGGATCTTCATTCACAGTAATAGATGCTTGCGCATTGAGCGTCAAACTAAATCCTATTAAAACTACAACAATGATACAATGCTTCATCATTCTGCGCCATGACAGTTTTTAAATTTTTTCCCGCTTCCACATGGGCAAGGATCATTGCGGCCAATTTTCGGACCGGTATTTCTCACTTGTTGTACTGGTGCTTGTTCTGATCTACCTGCTGATTCTGCAGCCCGACGCATATTATCTTCCGCACGATTTGTTTTTGTTTTACTATAGTCGGTTCGCTGTGATCTTGCTTCCCGAACTTCTTGATTTACATTGATCAATAACTTGCCTTTAGAAAGGTAAGACGTTATATCCTGATTCATTTTATAGACCAGGGTTTCAAATAATTTATACGCTTCTAGTTTATAGATGACCAAGGGATCTTTTTGTTCGAAACTGGCCGCCTGAACGGATTCTTTTAATTCGTCCATATTGCGGAGGTGTTCTTTCCATTCATAATCCAGTCGAATCAAGGCCACCGAACGTTCGATATCCCGCATGATATTAGCGCCATTCGTTTTAATTGCCGTTTCAATTTCTGCAGCTACCGGTAGAGGTTCAGAATGTCCATCAGAAAATGGAATGGATATCCGCTGATATTTTTGACTTTCATTTTGGTGAATATTCTTGATGAAAGGCATCAAAACACTTTTAATATTTTCTTCTTTGGCCTGGTAAGTGTTATAAAAATGTTGAGCCAATTGGTTTACGACATCTTTATCTTTTGCTTCCCGGAAAAAAGCTGCATCCATTCCGGTTTCCATACCCAGGGTACTGATACATTCAAATTCAAATCCTTCATAATCGCCAGTGGGTTTAAAGCGATTGACCAGATTTTCCATAGTGGAATGAAACATATAACTTAAATCTACGGACAAGCGATCCCCATATAAAGCGTGGTCTCTCTTTTTATAAATCGCTTCCCGTTGGATATTCATTACGTCATCGTATTCCAATAAGCGTTTACGAATTCCAAAATTATTTTCTTCTACTTTTTTCTGAGCTCTTTCAATGGATTTTGTAACCATAGAATGTTGCATCACTTCGCCTTCTTTGTGACCCAATTTATCCATGATTCCGGTAATGCGATCCGAGTTAAACAATCGCATCAGATTGTCTTCAAACGAAACAAAAAACTGACTCGATCCCGGATCTCCCTGGCGGCCTGCACGACCTCTCAGCTGGCGATCCACACGTCTTGACTCGTGCCGCTCTGTACCGATAATGGCTAATCCACCTGCTTTTTTAACTTCATCTGATATTTTTATATCCGTTCCCCGGCCAGCCATGTTGGTAGCTATGGTTACTTTTCCGGGTTTACCGGCTTCCGCAACGATTTCAGCTTCCCGCTGATGTTGCTTAGCATTTAATACATTGTGGGCAATCCCTCTCAGTTGAAGCATCCGGCTTAATTTCTCTGAGATATCAACGGAAGTTGTACCTACTAAGACCGGTCTTCCCTGACTGGTGCATGCTGCAATTTCATCAATTACTGCATTAAATTTTTCGCGTGCTGTTTTATAAACCAAATCATCGCGATCATCGCGAATAATATTTCTATTGGTTGGAATCACCACTACATCCAATTTATAGATCTGCCAGAATTCTCCCGCTTCTGTTTCGGCAGTTCCCGTCATGCCCGCCAATTTATGATACATGCGGAAATAATTCTGAAGGGTGATCGTTGCATAGGTTTGCGTGAGTTCACCTACTTTAACTTGTTCTTTTGCTTCAATCGCCTGATGCAATCCATCTGAATAGCGACGACCTTCCAACAAACGACCGGTTCCTTCATCCACAATCTTTACGTGTCCATCGATCACCACGTAGTCTTCATCAATTTCAAAAATGGCGTATGCTTTTAATAATTGACTAACACAATGCAGGCGTTTGGATTTTGTAGAATAATCCTCTAAAGTTTTTTCTTTTTGACTGATGAGTTCTTCCCGTGTAAGCTCTGTATTGTTTTCAATGTCTTGTATAGCTGAAGATAAATCTGGAATCACATAAAAATCAGGATCTGATTCTCCTTTAGACAGAAAATCGATTCCCAATGCTGTTAATTCGACCTGGCGGTTTTTTTCATCAATTGTAAACAGTAAAGGTTGATCTGCAATGCGCATATTTTTGGACTGCTCTTGCATGTAATAGTTCTCTGCTTTTTGCAAGATATTCCGAATGCCATCTTCGCTCAAATATTTTATTAGGGGTCTGGATTTGGGAAGGGCTCTATAAGAACGCAACAGAGACATACCTCCTTCTCCTTCTGCATAGCCAGTTTTGCCTTCCGCAATTAATTTTCGTGCTTCCGTCAGGTAATGATTGGCTAAGCGTTTTTGTTCGTTGATGAGTCTTTCAACTTTTGGTTTTAATACATTGTATTCTTCACTTTCTTCATCTACATCTACGGGCCCAGAAATAATAAGAGGCGTCCGTGCATCATCAATCAATACACTATCCACTTCATCCACCATAGCATAATGATGTTTGATTTGAACTTTTTCATCTACAGAACGAACCATGTTATCCCGTAAATAATCAAAACCAAACTCGTTGTTGGTACCATAGGTGATATCGCACTGATAAGCTTTAATGCGTTGAGGTGAATGCGGCTTGTATTTATCGATACAATCCACCGTCATCAATAAGAATTCAAAAATAGGAGCGATCCATTCCGAATCCCTTCGTGCCAAATAATCATTTACGGTAACGATGTGAACCCCTTCTCCAGGAAGGGCATTCAGATATGAAGGCAAGGTAGCCACCAAGGTTTTACCTTCTCCGGTTGCCATCTCAGCAATTTTGCCATCATGGAGCACCATTCCACCGATCAATTGCACATCATAGTGGATCATATTCCAGGTAATTTCACCACCTGCGGCCGTCCATTTATTTGAATAAATCGCCTGATCTCCTTCCAGCTTGATATAATTTCTAAAAATGGACAGATCTTTATCGTGATCTGTTGCCGTCAGAACCAATTGTTCGTTATAGAAAAAGCGCCTGGCTGTCTCCTTCACTACAGCAAATGCCTCGGGCAATAGTTGGTAGAGTACTTCTTCAATTTGTTGATTGCGCTCTTTTTGTTTTTTGTCTATTTCATTATAGATATCTTCTTTGTTGAAAACATCTGGTTCTTCTTCTGCCTGGTTTTTGAGTTGAGCGATTTCTGCATCAATGCTAGCTAGAAACTCTTTAATCCGAGCCTTAAATTCCAATGTTTTGGCCCGAAGTTGATCATTATTAAGTTGTTGATAATCAGTAGCATACCGATTAATCTCGTCCACTCTGGGACTATAGGCCTTAACATCTTTGTCTTGTTTACTGCCGAAAATCTTTTTTAATACTCCAAACATAATTGAGGGGTCAAAATTACATATTTCAAGACCAAAAAAGCCTTGATTTCATGCCAATGGAACACAAATCATACCATAGCTTATTTAATGACAGAATGGCAGGGAAAATTGTTCTAAAATATTGATTTGAAGTCCATTAACAGGGAAAATGAGTCCAAATCCAATTTATAATTCTAAGTTTGAGCCTTCTTAAGATCTTTTCGCTCAATAATTCGTTTTACCTACATGTTTCGAAGGATCCGGTTTGAATTTATCAAAATGCTCCGTTCTCATGGGACCAGCCATGAAATTGCCTTTGGCGCAGCCATCGGTGCATTTATCAGTATTTTCCCAACTTTTGGTGCCGGGACATTATTAGTTTTATTGGCTTACAGATTTCTCAATTTCAATTTGGTGTCTGCCATTGGGGGTAGTTTAATTTCAAATGTTTTTACAGGACCGTTTTTTATGGCATTAAGTTATAAGATTGGTGCAGTCCTTTTAAATAAGAATTTAGAATTTGATTTTAAAACCTGGTATAAGCAATTAGATGAAGTGGGTATCGCATTACTTTTAGGGTCTTTATTGCTGAGTACGGTATGCAGTGTGATTATTTATTTTGCCTTGAAAAAAATAGTTGGAAATTATAAAAATCGATATCCTAAAAAAATAATTTCATCCTGAGTTGTTATGCGATTGGATAAACGGAATGCAAAAAAATATCTTCAAAGTTTTTCGAAAGCAGACCGAATTTCATTTTTACAAAGTGGTGATTCTTTTTTCAATTGTCTATTAGAACAGATTGATTCTGCTCAAACTTCTATTTCCATTCAAACCTATAAACTGGATGATGCCAAAACAGGTCAGCAGATTGCAGAAGCTCTGGGTCGTGCCGTTGCACGGGGTGTTGAGGTTGATTTAGTGGTGGATGCTTTTGGTTCGATAGAACTTGGTTCTGATTTTGAATCCAGTTTGCTTAAAAGAGGAATTGAGTTTCGTTTTTTTTCGAAAATATCTTTATTCAAAAATTTAAGTATCGGTCGGCGGCTTCACCATAAAATTGCAGTGTTTGATCAAAAATCGGCATTAGTAGGTGGTATTAATCTGGCCAGTAAATACCAAGGCCATGTGGACCAAGCGCCTTGGTTGGATTTTGCCATTCTGATTGAAGGCAGCATTTGCAGACAACTAGAAAAAATTTGCTATCAAATTGAAGAAAGGGCTTTTATCAGTAAGCCAACGAAAATTAGAAATCCGCATCCGGATAAAAAGCAATTAAATATTAACATCCGCCAAAACGACTGGCTCCGAAAACGAAGTCAAATCTTAAAATCCTATTTGATGGCTATCCGTAATTCAGAAAAATCAATTACGCTATTTGCCAGTTATTTTTTGCCCGGATTCCGATTGCGAAAAGCATTAGAAGATGCTGCTAAGAGAGGGGTTCGCATTCGAATTGTACTTTCTGGAATTTCTGACATTCCCTTTTTCCATTCTGCTTCAAAATATTTATACAGCTGGCTTCAGAAAAATGGGATTCAGGTTTTCGAATGGCAATCCACCGTCATGCATGCTAAATTGGCAGTCATCGATGGTGAATGGATGACCATCGGTTCGTTTAATTTGAATCATCTCAGCGCTTACGCCAGTATAGAATTAAATGCAGATATCTATTGCACTGATTTTGTTGAATCTGTAACAGATCGCCTGGATTTTCTAATCGAAACCGGATGTAAGCTGGTCCCCTCACAAACCCAACTCAACTGGCAAACAAAATTAAGGCGAATGACCTTCTATTTTTCAGGCCGCGTTTTAATGAACATCATTACCTTCTTTCCAAATTTTAAGAATTATTA
>CAYMGR010000093.1:0-8518 GCA_964389985.1 uncultured Saprospiraceae bacterium | reverse complement strand
ATGCAATATCAGTAGTTACTCTCCGGAGGATACCTTATTGGTATATGGTCAAATTGCTGCAATTTATCGTTTTGGCCTGCGACAAAAATTTTGCGAACCGGCTCTTGAGAAATTAGTGAAACTGGCAACCGATAATCAATTTCCTGATGCAGCTCGACTTCTTGCAGCACATGGATTGCAACGGTTTAAAAATCTTAAGTTGAATGATTATTTCGAACAACTTAAATCGGCTTGCCGGGAAGAAAAAAATGCAGAGATCAGAATGTGTCTGGTAAGCGCATTATCCAGAATCCAGGGCCCGGCAACGATTAGCACCTTGGAAGAATTATATTCAAGAGGACTGGATGTCAGAATTCAATCCAATATTGTCAAGGGATTGCAAAATCAACAAGGATTAGCAGCTCAGTTTTTTGCTTTGAAAGCTATTCAAAATCCATCTTTACATGTTGCAATCGAAGCGGCTCAATTTTTAAAAGATAAAGGAAGTTCAGAAATATCAGAAGAGTTAAAACAACTTTGCGAACAAACGAATTTGCCCTGGCAAGTTCGAAGTATTGTATTTGAAGCCGCATTGAAATACATCCCTTCCTATTTGGTATTAACGAAACAATCGATTGAATGGACCTTAAAGACAAGTATCAGCCAGGCGAAAAATTCCTATGAAAAAGCGGCTTACATAAAAGCACTTTCAGTTCAGACAAAAGAACTTCCATTTCTGCTTAGTTTAGAAAATTCAAAGTCACCTGCAATTGTAAAAACAAGCCTGACAGAGTGTATCGAGCGGATTCTTAAATCAGCTGATTTTACAAGTACATTCAAAGGAACTCATAACCCAATTTATTATTCGCTAGCTGCTTATTTAAACCGGCAATGCAATGAAGGGGATCCGGGCGTGTTAGCGGTTTTGGCATCTGTTTTTAATAAACCTGTCATCCTTCCCAATAAATTATTTAATGCAGATTCCATGCTGCAATTAGCTCAATCCAAACTAAAATTACCGGAAGCCATCGAGACGTATAATGAAATTGGAAAATGTCTGGCAGCGCGAAAAAAACAAAATTATTCAGCTAAAATTCCTGAATTCAATCATCCGATCAATTGGTCATTGCTGGATCCCTATCGGGATACGATAGCTGCTGTTATTGAAACGAATAAAGGAGAATTGTCCATTGAATTGTATCCGAAATCAGCACCCGCTACGGTAATCAATTTTTTAGATCTGGTCAAGAAAGATTTTTATAACGATAAAGTTTTTCATAGAGTGGTTCCAAATTTTGTTGTTCAAATTGGTTGCCCTCGTGGGGATGGATTTGGAGCCTTGGATTATACCCTCCGTTCAGAAATATCCTTATTGAATTATCAACAAGCGGGAATGATAGGAATGGCCAGTGCCGGTCCGGATACAGAAGGAACTCAGTTTTTTATTACCCATTCAGCCACACCCCATCTGGATGGTAAATATACTATTTTTGGAAAATTGATCAGTGGCAATGAGGTACTCATGAGTATCACGCAATCAGATATTATTAAACGCATTCAAATAAAATAAATCTTCAACGTACATGAAAAATACAACATTAACAGATATTCATATTGGTCTTGGCGCAAAGATGGCAGAATTTGCAGGCTATAATATGCCCATTTCATATTCAGGAATTCGGGAGGAACATGATTCAGTCAGAAATCATGTAGGCGTTTTTGATGTGAGCCATATGGGTGAATTTATCATTCGGGGCAAACAAGCTTTGGATCTGATCCAAAAAGTGACATCCAATGATGCATCAAAACTCAAAATCGGACAAGCACAATATTCCTGTATGCCCAATGGACAAGGGGGGATCGTAGATGATTTATTGGTCTATCGTTTAGCCGAATCCATGAGTGGTATTGACGAACCTGCATACATGTTGGTAGTCAATGCATCGAATATCCAAAAAGATTGGGATTGGATTTTTCAACATAATATCTATGATGCACACATGATTAATATTTCCGATGACACCGGATTATTAGCTGTTCAAGGACCAAAAGCCATTAAGCTGTTGCAGAAATTGACAGACGTGGATTTAGCAGCAATTCCATACTACCATTTTCAAAAAGGCACATTGGCAGGAATTGACAATGTTTTAATTTCAGCAACAGGATACACCGGAGCAGGTGGTTTTGAATTATACGTAGAGAATAGACACGTGCTTCATTTGTGGAATGAACTTTTCAAATTGGAAAAGGAATTTAATTTATTACCAGTTGGATTAGGTGCTCGGGATACCCTAAGATTGGAGATGGGATTTTGTCTTTACGGAAATGACATCGATGATACAACGTCTCCATTGGAAGCGGGCCTGGCCTGGATAACCAAATTAGACAAAACTGATTTTATCGGCAAGGAAGGAATGTTAGAACAAAAGAAGCAAGGAGTGCAGAAAAAATTAGTTGGATTTGTTGTTGAAGATCGAAGAGTGCCACGTCATAATTATCGGGTAATAAATGTAAACGAAGAAATAATAGGTCATGTGACTTCAGGTACCCAATCACCTTCCTTGAATATTCCAATAGGTATGGCCTATGTACCAACAGAGTATGCAAAAGAAGGTACGCTCATTAAAATTGAAATGGGCTCTAAGTCCGTTCCTGCTAAAGTGGTTAAACTTCCCTTTTATAAATCGGGTTCTTAATCTCAGAGTCTATTCTCAGCTTCGGTAAGTTATTGTCCATCCATTTCTTGTAATCATTCAAAGGAATAGCAAGCGAATGGTGTCTGAAAGCAAATTCATTCAGATTTTTTGAACTTTTTTGCTTTCATTTACTTTATTGTAAAACTTCTCTTTGGAATACCAGGATTGTAAACAACAATTTGTTACTACCTGGGGACAACTTGGACCCCAGTGGGGAATTAATAAAACAATGGCTCAAATCCACGCGCTTTTATTGATCTCCAGTGAAGCCGTAAATGCAGAGCATCTGATCAAAGAATTGGACATCTCTTCAGGAAATGTCAATATGAATATTCGGGCATTACTGGATTGGGGTTTGGTTTATAAAGTCAATAAAGAAGGAGAGCGCTGTGAATATTACCTTGCTGAGAAGAATTTACATGCAGTTTTCAAGCAAATTTTACTCAACCGCAAGAAACGAGAATTGGATCCGATCCTAAAGGATTTAAATGATTTGGTAAATTGTACCGAAACCTGTGAAAAAAGTAAGGAATTTAAGAAAATGGTATCAGAACTTAATGGCTTTGCACAAAAAGTAGACCATGCTTTGGAATTGCTCATCCGCACAGATTCACATTGGTTTTATAATACACTGATGAAAATGCTCTGATCCTCAGCAAAATCTCGTTATTTTAGCCCCTTAATTTGAAGTGTGAATATTAAACCCTTTCAATACCTCTATCCGGATTATAAGCGGATTTTAAAAACGGAAGATTTTTTTAATACCATTAAAAATACCTTTCCGGATTTACGAAATGAAGGCCTTTTTTTGGAAGGCGGTGATAAATCCTTGTTTGTTTACCGGATCAAATCCAAATTGAAAACCTATCATGGAATCCTGGCTGCTATAGATATACAGGATTATTTGAAAGGGCTGGTAAAAAAACATGAAAATACCCTCACCTTACAAGAAGAAAATATTGGTAAATTAATGATAGATCGTCAAGCAATTATAAAGCCAGTATTGATAGCTTACGAAGAACAAAAGAAAATAAAAGACCTGATTGCACGTAGTTTTCTGGGTATTAAACCCAGATTTAAAATAGAATTTGATAAGGAACAACAAATTCATGAGTTCTTTGAAATTACTGACAAAAAATTAATCTCAAGTTTCCAAAAAGAATTTAAATCCAAAGTAAAAAAAGCCTACATAGCCGATGGACATCACCGGATGGCTGCAATCTGTAAACATATTTTGCAGAATCCAGAGTTGAGTAAGAAAAGTCTTAACTACATCATGTGTGCGCTCTTTGATTTTAATGAGTTGAGTATCCTTCCATACAATCGGTTGATACGGGTAACAGATGTATTGGATATCGATACGTTTATTCAAGTACTTTCTAAATATGCGGATATAAAGAAAATAAGAACTGCAGTGGCAAGCTCTAAGAAAAATGAAATAATCATGATTTCTGCAACTCAAAGTTATTGTTTATACTGGCACAAAGAGGTGTTGCAATATTTTAAGCAGAAAAATGGAATTGCCTTTGATATTGATATTTTTAATGAAATTGTTTTAAGAGATATTCTGGGCGTGCAAAGTATCCGATCGAGTGATCGGGTGCATTACATCGAAGGAATCAAACCAATTAAAATAATCAGCAAATCAGTTCTAGAGCAACCAGACCATGTAGGTTTTGCTTTTTTTCCGGTACGCAAAAGAGATTTTTTGAAAGTCGCAGATGAACATATGGTCTTACCGCCTAAAAGCACCTGGTTTGAGCCAAGAATTAAAAATGGCATTGTAATTCAAAATATTGAATTAAAGTAATGAACCGATTGATTAATTTGTGAGACGAATCGCTGCAGATCTTATTTTTTCAGGGAATCAATCCTGGCTAAAACATAAAGTTATTTTACTGGATGACCAATCTCTAATCGTAGATATCGTTGATCAGGCATCCATTCCCACTGGTGAGTACGAATTTTTTCCGGGCTTGGTATTACCTGGATTTGTCAATGCACATTGCCATTTGGAATTATCTCATCTAAAAGATAAATTTTCTACAGGGACACAACTGTTGCCTTTTCTAAAAGCAGTTGTTCAAAATCGGGAAGTGGATCCTGATTATGTCATGCAATGCATCCATGCTGCTGATGCGCAAATGCAAGAACAGGGGATTATTGCAGTTGGAGATATCAGTAACAAAACAGATACGTTGCTGTGTAAATCAAGAAGCCCCATTTACTACCATACCTTTATTGAAGCTTTTGATTTTCTTCAGGAATCTAAAGCTGTGGAATTTTTTGAATCCTATAAAAAAGTATTTGATGCCTTTGGCAATCTTCCCAAATCTATGGTGCCGCATGCGCCCTATAGCGTATCCAAAAGACTCTTTGAATTGATCAATGCTATAAACGCACAGCATTCAACTTGTGTAAGTATTCATAGTCAGGAATGTAAAGATGAGGATGAACTTTTTATCAATAAGTCTGGAGGCTTCGTGGGATTTTGGGAATCATTTGGGTTTTCAATGGAAGCTTTTCAGGCAACCGGAAAAGAATCTGTTTATTACGCCTTAGATAACATGGATCCGAATCTTCCAAGCTTATTCATTCATAATACCCAAACGAAAGCAAAACATATAAGGGATATTTTAAATTGGAATCAAAATTCTTTTTTTGTAACTTGTCCCAATGCCAATCTATTTATTGAAAATCAATTACCGGATTATTCACAGTTTGAAGATGCCTGCCTTTGTATTGGTACAGATAGTCTCAGTTCGAATTGGCAACTTTCGATTTTAGAAGAAATCAAAACAATTTTAAAATATCAATCCTCTCTAAATCTGGAAACCGTTTTACGGTGGGCCACCTATAATGGGGCTTGTGCTTTAAATATTGCTGATTGGGCAGGAAGCATAGAGCCTGGTAAAAAACCAGGATTAAATTGGATTCAGAATATTTATCAGGATAAAGAGGAATGGAAAATGAATTCAAACGCTATCGTTCAAAAAATTGTCTAATCTATTTCTTAGTAAATACTAATCTGTATTTATCCTGAACTAAGGTAAATCCGCTGTCTTTTAGTTCTGCGATTTTATAAACATGTCGAGTTTGTTGATCACTGCTTATAAACGTAAATTGATCGTCTTTGACTTCCCAGTTGGAACCAACAAATTGAATGTTATTGACAAAATTAGAACTCGACACAATTTTACCATCGGCTTTTAATTCAACATCCATATGGATTTTTTGGACCAACTCTTCCGTCATATCCATAGCCTTTACTGCCACATCGCCGGCTGCTTCACCCATTAAGATCCCGAGTTGACCCAGGTCTTTTCCAAAACTGGTGATGGATTTTGCAAAAGACTTTGCAATAAATTCCATTTTACCTTCTGCGGTACTTGTATCAATCGAACTCGTATCCATTTGTTGGGAAAATTCTGAATGCGCTTTAGACAATTCATCTTTAGCTTTATTTAAAGCCTGAGTGACACTATCCTTAACCGATTGTTTATCAAAAGATTTTGGATCTAACTCTAAATGTACCTTGTAGCTTCCTACCATATTTTTTGTATTGATTTGATCAGATTTGCAGGCCCATAAAAGGCACAGACTAAAGCATAACAACAGATTTTTCATTTGAGTTCCAAAATTTGCACAAAGATAGACAATTAAGGAATTTTGAATTCCGGGAATTGCAATTCTTCCATTTTTCAAGCTATTTAGGGCGGGATTTTTAAGAGCAAGTTTATAGTTTATTTTTTGAAGTTTTTATAAAGGAAATTGAATGAATTCAAGGATTCAATTTAACATAATGTAAGTTCAATTAATAAGTGCAATTTTTTCAAGTAGCACTTGATTAGCAGTTAAATAATTAAATTTCCTAATAGGTCTGTTGTTTAACATCTTTTCAACATAATTGACCTGTTTATCTGTTACAAATATAAGATTTGTTTTCTTAGGGAAGTATCTCCTTATTACGCCGATTCTGTTTTCGACTGTTCCCTTATCTTGACTTGTATATGGTCTTGTAAAATAAGTTTGAACATTAAACAGCTTGGCAATTTCATGATGACGGCTAAAAGCCAAGTCATTATCAAAGGTTAAGGTCCGTGGCTTGTATTTATTTTTCCTCAAGCATGATATAATACCTTTCTTAACATTTATACAATCCTTGCTTGATAACTTTTTTATTCGGGTATGTAAACTAGCCCTATCCGTTAGTACTAATAATGCAGATTTATGATTTTTACCCATCATAAGATCTACTTCGAAGTCACCCAATCGCTTGCGTTTGGATACTACATTGGGTCGTTTTTCAATTGGAGTTCGATTTAAAATAACTCCTCTGTTGTCTTTTCTGTTACCCCTTTTGCGTCGTCGCTTGCAGTGTCTAAGATACTTGTATAGGTTCTTATATTGTTTGTGATCCTTGGCATTTGAGTGCTTACATTCCCATATCCATTGGTAAATACGTTCATGGCTTACCATAGTTGCTTTGTTCAATTTTGCAGATTTGCTAATTAGCTCGGGACTCCACTTAACAAGTTTAAGCTGATTTGCCACAAATGACTTTATCTTATCTGTAAATACAATTCTTTTGGGTTTGATTTGATGCCGCATTCTTGTCTTTCTGTGAGCATTCTTCGCTTTATATGTACCTGCAGTTTGGCCTCTTTGGGCAATATTTCTCTTTAATTCCCGACACACCGTTGAAGGATGAACTCCAATTTTAGTGGCAATTATTTTTTGATTCAAACCGGCTTCAAATAAAGCCTCAATCTGGTATCTTTGTTCTAAGCTGAGCTGGTTGTAATTTTTTGACATAGACAATCCAAAGATTGCACTACTTGGTCAAAAGGAAAAAAGCCCTTAAAAGCTTTTTTTCCTTTTTTTTGAAAAATTGCACTTATTTGTTGATCTCAGCATTTATTAAATTATATGTTATTCCGTATTGATTAGAAATTTGTATCTTAGCATAAATTACTTTCATGCCTGAGATTTCTAGGTTTTTTGGAATAATAATAAAAATGTATTATAATGAACATAATCCACCCCATTTTCATGTTGAATTTCAAGATTTTGCAGCAATAATACACATTGAAGATGGGACAATAAAAGGAGAGATGCCAAGAAAGCAAATCAATTTAATCTTCCAATGGCTCGATATCCATAAAGAAGAACTTCTAAGAAATTGGGAACTTTCAATAGCACGTGAATCATTATTTAAAATTAATCCTTTACATCACGAAATATGAAATTAATAAGAGTTATTCAAGCGGATTATGTGGAAGCATTCAAAATCATGCTTTATTTCAATGATGGGGCAAATGGCGTCGTGGATCTTGAAAAGGAATTATATGGTCAAATATTTGAACCTTTAAAAAATCTTGATTTTTTTAAGAGTTTCACTTTGGATACCTGGACAATTTGTTGGCCAAATGGTGCAGACTTTTCGCCTGAGTTCCTGCATGATTTAGTGTTGAAAAATCATCTGGAACTTGCAAATAAGTAAAATGTTATTACATGAACTATTCGATCAAGCAGTGGTAATTTTAGGTTTTAATTTTAATTTGAAATAAAAATATTTTGCTACAAGCAAATTGCAGTTCAGTCCAAACGCTGGTATAATTGATTTTCCTCTTTTTGATTTTATATTTTATTGATTTAATAAATACTCAAAACTCTTGAACCCTATACTATATATCATTGCATTTAATTTTTTCTATTTTGTACAAACCATGTCCGATCAATTAGTGCATTTTTCCGGAAAACCCAAGGTATTAGCTATGGATGATATGCGGTATATTGCTGGTAAATTTGATCCGGCAGAACATCCGGATTTTGTTAGTTTT
>CAYMGR010000092.1:0-8682 GCA_964389985.1 uncultured Saprospiraceae bacterium | reverse complement strand
GCTCTCTTATAATAACCTATTAGACCTGGATGCGGCCTGTAGTTTAATGGAGGATATCTATTCAGGAGCTCCGTGTTTTGCTATTTTTAAACATACCAATGTTTGTGGTATGGCCATCCGGGAGCAACTTGTCCAAGCCTGGGAAGATGCTCTTGCTGGTGATCCGGTATCGGCATTTGGAGGAATCTTGATCTGTAATAAATCATTGGATCTCGAGACAGCCTCCAAAATTAATAATTTATTCTACGAAATTCTTGTTGCACCCGACTTTGATCATGGTGTGATTGAATTGTTGAGCGCAAAGAAAAACAGAATACTGATTCGATTAAAAAAATTACCGGAGAGAAGCTGGAGCCGTCGAACGATACTCAATGGTAGCCTGGAACAAGAAGTTGACATCCACCATCAAACTGCAGAAGGCTTAAAATCAGTAAGTACTTTACAAGCAACAGAATGGCAAATTCGTGATCTTATTACTGCCGGTATCCTGGTAAAACATTTAAAATCTAACGCGATTACACTGGTTAAAAATCAGCAATTAATTGGAATGGGCTGTGGTCAAACGTCCCGGGTTGATGCTTGTCAACAAGCGATTCAAAAAGCTCGTGCTATGGGCTTTGATACAAGCGGAAGCGTGATGGCATCGGAAGCTTTTTTCCCCTTTCCGGATTGTGTAGAATTAGCTGCAAAGGCAGGGGTGGTCGCTATCCTTCAACCAGGGGGATCCGTAAATGATGATAAAAGCATTCAAAAATGCAATGAATTAGGTTTGGCAATGCTATTTTCAGGAATCAGACATTTTAAACATTGATGGCAGATAATTTATGTTTGGATATCGGCAATAGCCGGGTGAAAATGGCCTTGATTCATGAAGGTAAAGTAAAGCAGTATGCTGTTTATTGGAATCGTGAAGAATCCAATATTCTCAAATGGCTGGATGATGCTGAATTTGGGAAAGCTATCTATTCCTCAGTATTGGCTCAGGAACCGGATTGGCTTACGGCATTCAAAACAAAACGGAACTTAATCAAACTGAGTTCAAACACGAAACTACCTCTTAAAATTCATTACAAAACTCCGGAAACCTTAGGGACGGACCGAATTGCTGCTATGGCGGGCGCTCAATCTTTATATGGAAAAACGGCCTTGCTGGTTGTCAATGCCGGCACCTGCATTACTTACGATTTAATTAATAATCAAGCTGAATTTGTAGGTGGAAATATTGCACCTGGCCTGGAAATGCGTTGTAAAGCAATGCATGATTATACAGCTGCTTTACCCTTAATTAAAGTACACGATCCGGGAAATTCATTTATCGGGTATGATACGATTACGGCCATGGAAAATGGTGCTTTGCAAGGTATCGTCCTTGAAATTGAAGGATATTTTAACAGACTTCGCAAGAATTATCACGATCTGAATGTCGTTTTAAGTGGGGGGAATGCAGCTTTTTTGGTAAATCACCTTAAAATCAGCATTTTTGCGGAACCTTACCTCGTTCTCAAAGGTCTAAACACTATTTTGGATTATCAATGATGTATAAAAAATCGGCTTGCCTTCAATGGCTTTTTATTTTGAGTTTCACAAACCTGATTGCTCAGAACAACGAAAATTCTCCTCTGACACGCTATGGTCTGGGAGATCTGAGACCCTCAACGACGGCCTGGTTATCGGGAATGGCCAATTCAGGAACCGGATTTATCTCAGACCAATTGTTTAATCCGATTAATCCCGCCGCTATCGCATTCTTAAGACAAACGGATATTGAAATTGGGATATATGCCAAACAAAACAAACTGGAAGAATCGTCAGGTAGCTCAATCAAGGATTGGTCTGGAAATCTCAATAATATCCAGTTGGCAGTTCCTCTAAGAAATTCAATTAATGAGTTATTGGACCGGAAAAAATATAATACATCTTACGCCATCCAAATTGGTTTGGCGCCCTATTCCTCTGTTGGCTACCGATCCGAGTCCATCGATTCAAGTAATAAGGATAACCAGTTAGGACGGTTTTTACAGGGTGACGGACTCATCCAAAATTTTCAACTTGGTTTAGCTGGACGATATAAAGATTTTTCTGCAGGCCTTCGTATGAATTATCTATTCGGCAGTTTGAATTATAATCAAAGTCTTTATTTTAATTCTATTAATGGTTCATACAACTCCTACCTCAATGATAAAGTACATATCAGCGGTTGGCAACCGGTTCTTGGATTTAATTACCGCAAAATATTAAATCAAAAAGAAGCGGAAAAAGACAATACCATTCGAAAGCGCAGTATTTCTGTTGGTTTGGTTTTTGATTTACCGGTAAAATATAGTTCAAGTTATTCCGCTTTGCATCAAACTCGCTTTGAGGATAACCTAAATGTCGTCGATACGGTTTTGTATATAAACGAACAGGAATCAAAAGGTAAATTACCATTTGGAATCAATACGGGCATTGCTTATGCGCATAAAGGTATTTATGGATTAATGGCATCCTTTAAATGGACAGATTGGAAGCATGCTGAATTTACAAAAGGCATTACAGGAGCGACCCAATCCTCCAATCATTTTGGAATAGGGGCATGGTATAAACCCGGAAAAAATAGTTTTGATAATTTTATCAAGCGATCCACATATCGATTTGGCCTCTATTTAGAAAATGATTACCGTTCCATTGACAACCAGGCCGCATCAGGATTAGGAATGACTTTAGGTTGGTCTTATCCGATTTTATTTCTGCGTCAGGATGCCATGTTTCATTTGAGTGTTGATTTTGGACAACGCAAATTGGAAGAACGGCTTAAAGAAAATTATGTAAACATTCATTTAGGAATTAGCATCAATGACAATGAATGGTTTTTAAAACGGAAGTATAATTAATTTAAGGGATTCAATAAGCTAGCTTATTTGATTTTTATAAAGTTGAATAATTTGCTCGACCAATTCTTCTGCGATACGCATTTGAGCATCTTGTGTTGAAGCTCCGATATGTGGACTTAAAGAAATTTTTGGATGGTTAAGTATCCTTGGATTTACTTCCGGTTCATTCTGAAAAACATCTAAACCGGCGCCACCAATCAAGCCCAGATCCAAGGCCTCTAATAGGGCAGATTCATCGATATTTTCACCTCGGGATGTATTGATAATACAGGCTGTTTTTTTAAGCATTTCGATTCGTGATTTGGTCAGAATCTGATGACCACTAAAAGGCGAATGGATGCTAATAAAATCAGCCTTTCTCAATCCCTCTTCCATTTCATACAGAGTGATTGGAATTGGAATCGACTGCCCTTGTAATTCAAAATTTAATTGTACCTGTTGAATGAAGGGATCGTTAGCAATGACCTTCATCCCAATGCCCACAGCCATTAAAGCCAATTCGCGTCCAATACGCCCCATACCGATAATAAATAAGGTCTTGCCTTTTAGTTCGGATGAATTTGCTAAACTTTTCTTTAGAGAGATAAAACTAGCCTTGTCTTTTAATGTGCGATTACTTAATTTTAAACCCCGACTTAAATTAAACAGATGGGCCATACTTAATTCTGCAACAGAGCGAGAGGAGGAAGCAGGCGTATTAATGACTTTGATTCCCATTTTTTGAGCGGCTTCCAAATCAATATTATCCAAACCAACTCCAGCACGTGCGATAAATTTCAAGCCTGGACATTGTTGGATCACATCTGCCCTCAATTTAGTGGCGCTTCTTACAATGATGCCTTGATAGGATTGCAAAACAGCAGCCAATTCTGCAGCGTCAACAGTTCGAAGATCAACCTTAAATCCATTCTGCTGTAAAGCCAGTACGCCCGATTGTTCCAGGCCATCCGTAATAATTAGATTCCAACTCATCGGTCAAAAATAAAAAAGGAATCCAATCACTTGGATTCCTTTTTATTAAATGCTTAAATTTTTAATTATTTTTTGTTGCGTGCTCTTTGAGCATTCACTCTTTTTTCAGTTTCGATGCTGAGTAATTGATGCGCAGCGGTATGTCCTGCATCTTTAGCCAGATCCCGGGCACACTTGCCATTTTTATTTTCATTCATAGGATTGGCTCCTGCAGCCAAAAGGGTTTCAATGATTTCTGTGTTTCCGCCCATTGCCGCAAACATCAGGGCATCTTGAAATTCAATTTTTTGGTTAACCTGAGCTCCACGGTTTAATAATAAATTTACCATTTCAGGATTAGCCTTTAAAGCAGCATAATCTAAAGGGGTCATTTTTTGATCTTGAATCACAATAGGATTATTCACATCGTGACCGGCTGCAATCCACTCTTTTACAAAACGGCTATCCGTTTGTTCAATGGCAGTTTGAAGCGTTTGTTGACCATAGGAATTAAGAACCAGGCTCACAAGGGTTAAAAAACTAAGTATTGATTTTTTCATTTTACAACAAAAGATTTAATTTTATACCTCTAAGATACCACAAGTCTCTTAAATGCTGCTCATTTGACAGGAATTTAAGAAATAATTGCGAGATTTTGACCGGGTTTGCCCAAATCCAATTGCTTTCGAAGGACTTGGTTTAGTGGATTTTCGAGTTCCGGATCTTTGCTGATGATGGCTTCAGCAAGTTTTCGGGCGGCATAGAGTATCTTTTGATCGGTAAGGATATCCGCTAATTTTAAGGCAATTAAGCCACTTTGCTGCTTGCCCTCTAAATCACCCGGCCCCCTTATTTTTAGGTCTTCCTCAGCAATTTCAAAGCCATCGTTGGTACGGACCATGACCTGAATCCTGTTCTTTGCATCCGGACTTAATTTATCAGCGGTCATCAGGACACAAAAGGACTGGTCTGCTCCACGGCCGACCCGGCCTCTTAACTGGTGAAGTTGTGCTAAGCCAAATCGCTCTGCATTTTCAATGATCATAACGGAAGCATTGGGTACGTTGACCCCGACTTCGATTACGGTTGTGGCAACCATGATCTGAGCTCTGGCTTGAACAAACCGCTGCATTTCTGCTTCCTTGTCTTTTGGACGTAGGCGACCATGGACGACTGCAATCTGATATTCAGGTCTGGGAAAGGACTCCAACAGTTTTTCATATCCCAATTCCAGGTTTTCCAAATCCAGCTTTTCAGATTCTTCAATTAATGGAAATACAATATAGATTTGCCGACCCAGTCTGATTTGTTCCTTCATGAATTCATGCAATTTACCCCTTAGTATTTCCGTAAAATGCAGGGTTTTGATGGGTTTTCTGTTGGGTGGTAATTCGTCAATTATCGAAACATCCAGATCTCCATACAAACTCATGGCAAGTGTTCGGGGAATCGGTGTCGCTGTCATAACTAAGATATGAGGCGGCCAGGTTTTAGATTTTGACCAAAGCCTTGCCCTTTGTTCCACTCCAAACCGATGCTGCTCATCGATCACCACGAGTCCCAGATTTTGAAATTGAACAGGGTCCTCCAATACCGCATGCGTTCCGATTAAAAGATGAATTTCACCTGAATTTAATCGTGCCAGGAGTGCTTCCCGTTCTTTGCCTTTAATTACGGAGGTAAGCAGTGCACAAGAAAATTCAGTTTCCTGAAGGAGTGCTTGAATGCTTTGGAAATGCTGATTGGCTAACACTTCCGTAGGTGCCATGAGACAGGCTTGAAACCCACTGGAATTGGCCATGAGGATTACCAGCAAAGCCACAATTGTTTTACCGCTTCCGACATCCCCCTGAAGCAATCGATTCATTTGGATGCCTGATTGAACATCCAATTTTAATTCTTCCAAAACCTTTTTTTGTGCCGATGTGAGTTCAAACGGAAGTTTTGTTTGGAGAAAATCTACATAAGTAGCTTCATTACAGTTAAAGCGAAAACTTTGGCTTTTACTTTTTCTTAAGCGCATGGCATAAACCATTCGAAGCTGCATAAAAAATAATTCTTCAAACTTCAATCGTTGTTTTGCCTGTTGTAAAATAAATTCGTTTTGGGGAAAATGGATATTCAACAAACACTCAAAGCGAGGAAGCAATTGATATTTCTTGAGGATGTATTCCGGTAAATTTTCTTCAATGGATTGAGCTTCCAGATTTTGAAAAACAGAAAACATGATTCTGCGTAAACCCCTTGAATCTAAACCTCGGGCACTTAATTTTTCAGTGCTGGAATAAACCGGATCAAAACGCAATTTGCCGGCAGGAAGCGAAGGATTCCATAGTTCAATTTCCGGATGGGCCATCGATTTTTGATATCCCGAAATACTGAGTTTTCCAAAAATCACGAACTCTTTTCCAGTTTCAATTTTTTGTAGAATCCATTGATAATTCTGAAACCAGATCAATTCTAAAAAACCGGTTCCATCTTGAAAAATAAGGCTGAGTCGTTTAGATTTACCAAAGCCTTTCTCATCTATGCTTTGAATGCTTCCTTTTAATTGATAATACTGACCTTCTTGCTGTAATTCATCGATGCGGTGAATAATGGTTTTGTCAATGTACCGAAAGGGAAAATATTGAACGAGTTCGTCGAGTTTATGAATATTCAATTGTTCCTTGAGGAGCACGGCTTTTTGAGGGCCCACTCCCTTGATATATTCAATAGGACTATCCGGATACAATCTGAATGTACTCATACTCGTTGACCCTGCAAAATAACAGGGAAACTGATAAACATTCATCAGGAATAATCCGTTTAATTGGAATATGGATTCAATCAGGCAAAAGCAAGTTTCCGAACTGATCCGTCGGCAATTTAGTTATGTACTTACAGAAGAGGGACCTTATATCTATGGGAATGGGGTATTGGTAACGATTACCAGCGTGACCATCAGCCCTGATTTTAGTTTGGCCAAGGTGTATCTGAGTATCTTTAATACAGATAATAAACAGGCGGTTATTCTTCAACTGGAAGAGCATTATGCCCGTTTAAAACAAGCTCTTCACCAAAAGATTAAAAAGCAAATTCGGACCATGCCAGAATTAAAATTCTACATTGATGATCTGATGGATGAAGTGTATAAGGTCGATGCCTTGTTTAAAAAATATGAGAAATAGGCTCATTATTGTTTAGGAATCGGCGAACCGTGAGGATCCTTTTCCGGATAACCCAATTGTTCATCTAGTTTCATCAAGTCATCTTCTGATAAATGATGTTCAAATTGTTCAGCCTCCTCATGGATTTGATCTGCATTTAAACCTAGCTCTTCCACCAAAAATGTTTCCCATAAACGATGCGCCCGGATGATTTGATTTGAACGGGTGATTCCTTCTGCTGTCAACTTGTACGTTTCATTTTGAACTGTTAATAGACCGGATTTGACCAATTTTTTAAGGCATGCTAATAGAATTCTGGCTTTTTGTCCTGTTCGGCTGACTAATTCCTCCAGGCTAATACCTGGTTGATGGATGTTTTTAGAAGCGTGTTTTAAAATGTCTTCTATCAAAATTCTTTGTCTGAGTTTATTTCTGGCCTGCCAGCGGGGTATAAAGCCTCTTTTTGGAGCTAAAAGGGCGATGATCACATAAATAAAAGTGGTCATAACGGCCATAGAAGGGCCTACCGGAAAATCAAAACTGATAGAAAGAATTAAACCTAAAATCGCTGATACAGAACCTAATACGCTTGCCCAAATGATTACTTTTTGCAAGCGGTCTGCCAAAAGTAAAGCCGCTGATGCAGGTGTGATCAACATGGAAACTACCAAAATAACGCCTACACTGCGCAAAGATGCAACCACCACAAGGGATAATAACAACATCAACAGGTAATGCATGGCCGTTGAATTGATACCCATCGTGCCTGCCAGAACAGGCTGAAAGGTGGTTACAAATAAGGGTCTGTAAAAGAGTATGATGATACAACTAACCATGGCCAGCATGATTAAACTCATGTACAGATCCTCCTGCGAAACCGATAATAAATTCCCAAATAAAAAATCCTTTAAATCCAGGTGAACCCCTTGTTTTCCGCTGATCCATGAGATTCCAATGATCCCTACGGAAAACATAAAGGTGAAAATGATCCCGATCGCTGCGTCATTCTTTATTCGAACCTTTTGTTGAAGCCAGGTAATCAGAAATGCTGAAAGCAAACCGGCAAGGACAGAACCAATAAAAAATCCCAGGGTTGAATAACCGGCAATTACAAAAGCAAGGACAATACCTGGTAAAATAGCATGGGCCAGGGCGTCACCAATTAAGGCCATGTTCCGCAACACGATGAAACATCCTAGCATACCACACATGGAACCTACCAAAACAGAAATGATTAGGGTTCGCATACCGAGGTCGGACTTAAAAAACTCAACTAAATAACTCAAGGTTTCCTGCATACTCAAATTAAAATTCAAAGATATCAAAAAAATAATTTAGACATGGCTAAAAATATATGAATTATTTTTTTTGCACCATTGAAGGATTAAGTTCTGTATTTAACTCCAAATAGGCGGTATAAATTTCTTTATACAAATAGAGCTCTATTTTGCCCTTCGCAAGGATGCTTGAAATGACCCTGTGAAAAATGACTCTACTTCTGTCCCAACAGGTATCATAATAAAAGCCGGGAACGGGTCATTAATGGATTCCATAGCGAATAATCCGTTCCAATTGCATCCATTAATAGATTACAATTGCCTATTAATCAATAAATTAAAATATTAAAATGGAAACCTTATACAGAAGATCACTTACGACCCATCGTATCTTGAGTATTCTTGGGTTTCAGGAAATTGTTAAAGAAACTAACC
>CAYMGR010000091.1:7626-8705 GCA_964389985.1 uncultured Saprospiraceae bacterium | reverse complement strand
CATTTTGTTAACGGCTGTCAAAGGAATGAATGAAATTAATAAATCTTAGGAATTTTGTGAACTTAAAATTTTAACATGAAGTTCTGTTTGCATTTGCTTATTTATGGAATCATCGCCGGGTTTTATTTTCAATCCTGTAAATCCGAACCTAAAGCTTTACCTGAGAAAGTTGAAGCAGTCCAGTTACCTCCGGATGAAACGAATTCTGGTTCAACATATGCGGTGACACTGGATGGTGTTCCATTAAAAGAATTGCCGGAGCCTGATTCTATTAAGGCAAAAAATAAATCCAATCTGGATGCCGCAAGAAGTTTTTACCTCGGCCATTTAGAAGATGTTAAGTCTTACGTTGCTTATGGCGCGCAAAATTTAAAAAACGGATACGTTGAAAATGCTATTCAAGTGTTGAGTAAAGGAATCGAACAGTTTCCCAATACGGCTGACCTTTACCTGTATCGTGGAATTGGATTTGTACAAAGTCGGCAATTTGGACCCGCGATCAATGATTTTTGGAAAGCTGGAAAGGCAGTGGAAGGACAGAAAGACGTAAAAGGGATGTTGGAAAAATCTGAAATTGAGAAAAAGATCAATGCAGGGATGCATTATGAAATTTATAAATGGATGGGATTAGCTTTTCAATGTCAAAACGATTTTTCAAATGCAGAAAAAATGTTTGAAGTCTGTGGTGATTTTTCAAATAACTCGGATTTATACTGCATGGCTTATTATTGGCAATATCAATCTTATATCCGATCCGGAAGAGAACAGGATGCCAAACGAATATTAGCTTCAACCGATCCAAAAATGTTTATCATGCCCGTCAGCCAACCCTATTTGGATGCCATGCTCTATTTGAAAGGATCACTTAAAGAATCTGAATTAGTAGATTTGGGGAGTTTACCGAAGTCTTCAGAGGAAGCACTTGGTTGGACCGTTAAAGCTTATGCCTTAGCGCTTAAAGCAGAGTTAGCTGGATCCACCGACAAACAAATTCAAATACTTGAATCGATAGCTAAATCCCCTTTCTGGAATCAGATGGCCTATATAGCTGCTGAGGCTGACCTCCATAAATTAAAGGG
>CAYMGR010000091.1:0-7526 GCA_964389985.1 uncultured Saprospiraceae bacterium | reverse complement strand
TTCGTTTTAATTTTGATAGGAAATAATATGCTATCCTGAATTACCGGCCAGATTATTACAATTAATTTATTAATATGAATGAAAAAGTTTACAAACCCATCTCCGGATGGATCATGCTGTTGCTGTCAGCTATCCTGATTTTCTTAATTATTGTATATCAGCAAATCATACCAATAATTGGTTTTTCATTTGCCTTGGGCTTGATCTTGTTAGGATTTGTTATCGTGAATCCAAATGGGTCAAAAGTGATGACCCTTTTTGGGAAATACGTTGGAACGATAAAACAAGATGGCTTTTTTTGGGCCAATCCCTTTTATATCAAGCGTAATTTATCCTTGCGTGCCCGCAACTTTGAAAGTGAGCGACTTAAAGTCAATGACAAAAGAGGAAATCCAATCCAAATTGGTGTTATTTTGGTTTGGCGGGTTAGAGATACCTTTAAAGCTCAGTTTGAAGTTGAAGATTATGCTCAATTCATACGAGTACAAACGGACGCCGCTGTACGAAAATTAGCGGGAAGTTTTTCATATGACCATGTGGATGATCATAAAGAAATTACTTTGCGTTCTGAAGAAAGTGAAGTGAACAGAGTGCTAGAGAAGGAATTGCATGAACGATTGCAAATTGCAGGAATCGAGGTGATGGAAGCACGGATTGGTTATCTGGCTTATGCCCCTGAAATTGCTGCTGCCATGCTAAAAAGACAGCAAGCCGAAGCCATCGTTTCAGCAAGATACAAAATTGTTGAAGGCGCCATTGGCATGGTAGATGGTACGTTAAAACAGCTGGTTGAGAAGCAAATCGTCAATTTAGATGACCATGAAAAAGCAAAATTGGTCACTAATCTCATGGTTGTACTTTGTTCCGATAAAGAAACGGTGCCCATCGTAGAAACATCCGCCTAAGAATTGTAAAATTTGATAGGAATACTTTCGTTCTAAAGCCTGCGCTTTTACTTTATTTTTGCGTAGATGACTTTAGATGATTTTAAATCAATTGTAGACACCATTCCAAAAGATCCGGGTGTTTATCGGTTTTTTGGCAGCCGTGAAGAAATCTTGTATGTAGGTAAGGCAAAAAATTTAAGAAGCCGCCTGAGCTCCTATTTTGGGGATAAGAAATATATACTGGCTAAAACGAAAGCATTGGTGCGGAATGCCGTACGCATTGAATTTACCATTACCCAGACGGAACAAGACGCACTGCTTCTCGAAAACTCACTCATCAAAACCCACCAGCCTCGGTATAATGTGATGCTGAAGGATGGCAAAACGTATACCTATATCTGTATTAAAAAGGAGGATTTTCCCAGAGTGTTTTTTACCCGTAGACTGATCAAAGATGGATCTATTTATTTTGGCCCGTATGCTTCAAAATTTAAAGCAGAAATCATTTTAGAGTTAATAAAAAAAATATTTCCTCTAAGAACGTGTGCACTCAATTTATCTCCCACAGCCTTAACTAAAAATCATTATAAAGTTTGTCTTGAATATCATATTAAGAACTGTAATGGTCCCTGTCAGCAGTTTGAATCCGTCGAAGAATACAAACTTAAAATTGATCAAATAAGAAATATTTTAAAGGGACATTTAAAAAAGGTCAAAGAATTTTTGATTAAGCAAATGAAAGATTATGCAGATCAAATGGAGTTTGAAAAGGCTCAAATCTGTAAAAATAAACTGAATGTTTTTGAAGACTATCAAGGAAAATCAACTGTTGTAAGCACTTCAATAAAGGATGTTGATATTTTTTCAATTGCTACCGATGAATCAGAAGCCTATATTCATTTTATGAAAGTAATTGATGGTGCTGTAATTCATACCTATACCTTGGAAGCGAATATGAATTGTGATGAGGATCCAGCTCAAATTTTATCCCTGGCCATTCCGAATTTGAGAGAGCGATTTGATAGTCAGGCACCAGAAATCATTGTGCCTTTTAAAATTAGCATTCCCGATACAACGATTGAAATTACAGTACCCAAGTCAGGAGATAAAAAAAAGTTGCTGGACTTATCCATTGACAATATCCAGTATTATCAATTACAAAAGAAGAAGGAGCGTATCAATCGGGGATCCAAGTTGCTGCCGGCAGAGCGAATCCTAAGAACCCTTCAAGATGATTTACAATTGAAAGAAATACCCTTTCATATTGAATGTTTTGATAATTCTAATATCCAAGGTACAAATCCGGTGGCAGCATGTGTCGTGTTTCGAAACGCAAAGCCGGCCAAGCAAGAATACCGTCATTTTAATATCAAGGGGGTAGAGGGACCCAATGATTTTGCTTCCATGGAAGAGGTCATATTCAGGCGCTACAAGAGACTCCTGGATGAAGGTCAGAATCTACCTCAGTTGATTATTATAGATGGTGGAAAAGGCCAATTATCCTCCGCAATGAAGTCAATAGAATTACTGGGTTTGCAAAATAAACTAAGCCTCATTGGGATTGCAAAAAAATTGGAGGAAATCTATTTTCCACATGATCCGATCCCGCTGCATATCAATAAAAAAAGTGAATCTCTTAAATTAATTCAGCAATTAAGAAATGAGGCCCATCGTTTTGGTCTTAATTTTCATAGAAACCAACGTTCAAAAAATTTTATTAAATCTGAACTGTTAAGTATTAAGGGAATTGGTTCTAAAACAGCGCAAAAAATATTGACAAAATTCGGTTCAGTTCAAGGATTGTTAAATGCGGATGAAGGTGCTTTGGAGGAATTGATAGGAAGCGACTTGTCAAAAAAAGTTAAGGATTATTTTGATCAAACAGAAAAGGATAAAATTGTAAATGACGAATCAAAAAATTAAGGTTGTAGTAACAGGAGCCTGCGGGTATATTGGAAGTCACACGTTGGTTGATTTGATTCAATCTGGTTACGAGGTCATCAGTATTGATTCGCTCGACAATAGTCAGGAATCTGTTTTGGATGCTGTTAATAAAATTACAGGGAAGAGAGTAAAAAATTATGCTGTAGATCTATCCATACAAGATGCTTGGAAAACAATCCATAGGGCAGAGCCGGATGTGCAGGCCATAATCCATTTTGCAGCTTTTAAAGCTGTTGGAGAATCGGTTGAACAGCCTTTGAAATATTTTCATAATAATGTGGGTTCTCTCCTGGAGATTTTGAAATGGATTGAGTTTGCTTCTATTCCTTATCTAATCTATTCTTCGTCATGCACAGTTTATGGTGAAACAACAGATTTGCCTGTTACCGAATCAACGCCATTTGGAAATGCAAGTTCACCATATGGTCGAACCAAACAAATCGGGGAGTGGATGATTCAGGATTTTTATAAAAGCAACAAGAAGAAGGCTATTTCTTTAAGATATTTTAATCCGGCCGGTGCACACGAATCAGTTTTGATAGGTGAATCACCTTTAAAGCCGGCTTTAAATTTGGTTCCTATCATCACAGAAACTGCTATAGGAAAGCGAAGGGAATTTTCAGTTTATGGAAATGATTATCCAACTCGTGACGGATCCTGTGAAAGAGATTATATCCATGTTATGGATTTGGCATCCGCTCATACAAAAGCTCTGGATTACTTAATGGCGCAAAAAACGGATCTTTCTTTTGAAGCATTTAATCTTGGAATTGGAAAACCCTATAGTGTTTTTGAAATGATTTCGGAATTTGAATCATTCAGTCATATTAAACTGAACTATGTAATCGGAGCCAGGAGGCCGGGAGATGTTATATCTATTTATGCAGACAATACAAAGGCTTTACAATTATTAAAATGGAAGCCTCAACGGGATTTAAAATCTATTCTGGAATCTGCATGGAATTGGGAAAAATATCAATGGTCTAAAGCACCCCATTAAATAATCGTTTTCTCCAATAATATCCGCATAGTAAAGTAAGCGTGGAAATGAAGCCTATAAACTTCATTTCTTCCTTAAGAATCGCATAACCAATTTCCGAGAAAAACACCTGTATATTTAACGAAGAAACGGGTATGGGCCTGACGGGAAAGAAAAAGCGTTCGTTGTAAAATGGAATAAAGAACCCAACCCCTAATCCGCCATCTGTCAATGCGTCTAAAACACCATGACTCATGGTTATCAGAA
Source organism: uncultured Saprospiraceae bacterium (assembly GCA_964389985.1). Lineage (GTDB taxonomy): Bacteria > Bacteroidota > Bacteroidia > Chitinophagales > Saprospiraceae > Vicinibacter. The sequence continues at coordinate 3,449 of CAYMGR010000091.1, read as the reverse complement.
AATAATAAAAACTGATTTGAAACCGTTGACTCGAATTTTGAAATTCGTCCTGAAAACAAGTGTAGCAGACAATTATTCCTGTTAAAATGGAAAACAGAATAGAGTGGCTGAATCCTCTATGACCTAGCATCGAATGATAAGGGATTCCAAGTGAAAATCCAATAACATCTAGGTCGGGCATACTTGCACAGAACATCCCCAATAATAAGGTTGGGAGTAATTTATTTTGATAAGGTCTGAATGGACTTAAACTAGCAGCAAAAATAGCATGACCAATTGCAGAGGGCATCTTTTTTTAATTTTATGAATGGCTTACAAATAGATTTGAAGTAATCGAATCCGCAATATATTTTCCTTGTCTGCTTAGGCTAAAGTAATTCTTATTTTGTTCGATATTTTTTAACTGAACCTGTCGAATGAGTTCGTGTTGGATCTCCGGATAATAAGTAGGAAACCTTTGTAAAATGAGATTAAGATCCAGACCTTCAATACGTCTGAGTTGGAGCATCACAAATTCGTTGCATTGGTCTTTTAAACTTAATTGTTCTTCCTGGTAATAAGCCTGTTTATTTTTAATCGCTTTAATATATTCATTATTATTAGAACGGTTCCATCGACGAGTCGTTCCAATAAATGAATGAGCTGAAGGACCAAAACCTAAATAGGCTACACCTTCCCAATAAGAGCTATTATGTTTAGAGCGGAAGCCTTCTTTGGAGAAATTGGAAATTTCATAGGCTTCATATTGATTCCGCTGACAAAAATCCAGCAGAAGATCCATTTGGGCTAAAGTTTCAGGCTCCAAAGGAATTTGTATTGTATTGTTTTTTACGGCATGCATGAGTGCGGTGCGTTCTTCAATCGTGAGCGCGTAGGCAGAAAAATGAGGGATCTGGTAACTTTTCATGATTTCCAAATTTTTGTTCCACGACTTCTCTGTCATAAATGGTAGGCCATACATCAAATCAATGCTTAGATTTGTGAAGCCGGCTTTCAAACTAAATTCGATGGCTGTTCGGGATTGTTCTGCGTGATGTGCCCGATTCATCCAATTTAAGTCTTTTTGTTCGAAGGATTGAATGCCAATACTAAGACGGTTGATACCTAGTTCAAATAATCTTTTGCAATAGTCTTCATTGAGGTCATCCGGATTGGCTTCTAGTGTAATTTCTGCATCCGATTTGATATTATAATTTGAATAGAGCCGGATTAAAAGCTGGTTTAAATTATCAATTCCAAGTAAGGAAGGTGTTCCACCACCAAAATAGAGTGTTTCAATTTGATAATGTGATAATTCGTGAGATCGTTCTGTTATTTCTTGATTTAAAGCTTCCAATAATTCTAATTGGGTGGTTAAATTCGTGGAAAAATGGAAACAACAGTAGCTGCATTTGCGTTTACAATAAGGAATGTGTATGTATAATCCTGCAGGATTCATAAATTATTTATTTGGTTCGACTATCCAAATCACCTTGCTTATTTTTTTTACTTGTCTCATTCGTGTTTCATTGTATTCACAAATAGAAAATAAAGAAAGAACACATTTGGGTTTAAACGACACTACAGAATATTTTAGTGCAAAAATAGCGGATAGTGCCCAACTCTTATTGAAAATCGGACATTTGCTGCAAGAGCAACGTAATTCAGGATTTTTCCTGGCTGGAATCGATTCCATGTTGCTTGATTCCATGATTTTACTGAAGTATTATAAGGGAAGAAAGTATAAAATCCGGTTGTTGGATTCCGTTTCTTCTGGAGTACATAACTCATTCGTAAATGGTTCTCATACCCAATTCATTCAGCTTAATGATCTGACCAATTATTTTAATCAATGGATTCGGGAACATTCAAACCAGGGCTTTCCGTTTGCCCGAATTAGGATCCAGGAAGCCATTATTAAATCGGATACTTTGTTTCTTTTGTTGAATCGAACTTCAGGCCCTTCAATTGTGTTTAGACAAATTGAACAGCGAGCTAAAAAGCCCTATAAGGACTTTATCTTAAACAGACTTACAAGTATTTATCCGGGACATGTTTACAATCACAGCTTAGTGGACCAGATACCAAAAGTGATTCAACATCAACGGGCGGTAAAGTTGACTAATGATCCAAAGGTCCTGTTTTTAGGTAACGAAGGAATCGTTTGGGTCTATCTCGAAAGAAACAAACTTAATCGATTTGATTTTATATTGGGATTCAACCCGGAATCGGGTTTGACATCTAAAAAATTTAGACTAACGGGGGAGGGAGGATTTGAATTAGTAAATACATTCAGCTTAAATGAGAGGATGTTTATGCGCTATGAAAACTTAAGTAATCAATCGCCTCGCCTACAAACAGGATTTGAGTTTCCATTTATTAAATATATACCATTTGGAATAACGCAATATTTCAGTCTGTTAAAATACAAGGAAGAATATTTGGATTTGTCAAATCAAACTGGAATAAGTTATCCGTTATCCTATAACCAAACCATTTCCAGTTCCTTTAATTTTTTGAGTTCAAATTTGTTGAATCCTGATACTTTGAGTTTGATTCGAACCAAACGATTACCATCTCAACTGGACTATACCTTATTAGCGATTGGAGGAACATATCAATGGACCGTATTAGACAATCGATTAGTCCCCCGTAAAGGAATCCATCTAAAACTGGATGTGCGATTTGGAAAGAAGACCATACAGGATAATTTAACTTTGTTGGCCTATGAATCAGAAACGTACAAAGTACAAGAACAATACGATAGTTTAAATTTAAATAAAAACCAGGCATTGAGCGCAGTGGAGATTGATTATTATTTAAAATTAACTGCGAGGCAATCGATTAAATTAGGTACCCGTTGGAATTCAATTATAGGAACAAATCCTATATTGAATAATGAATTATTTAGGGTAGGAGGATTTTCGAGTCTGAGAGGGTTTGATGAAGAGTTTTTCAGATGTTCTGATTATGTCATTCAAACTTTAGACTACCGTTTCTTTTTAGATCAAGCTAGTTTTATCAATGTTTTTTCAGATGCAGCTACATTGAATCAAAGTATTTCTGATAAATTTAGTTGGAAATTTTATTATAGTTTTGGTATAGGTATTCAATTTCAAACAAAAATTGGAAATTTTAATTTACAATATGCTATTGGAGCTGCAGCAAATGAAACTCTTAACTTTGGAAATGGAAAAATCCATTTTGGATATACTAATTTATTCTAAGTAGATTTCTGAATGCTCTTAATCGCTGGACCAGTTTACAATACCAATGGAGATTCCAACTGTATATGAAGTAGAATTCTTCTTCTGCTCCAAATCCTTTCATAAAAGATGCAACGCCAGGAATCATGCTTCCTTCAAAATCGAGCGTGTAATGATCTCCAGCATACGATTGAATAACATCATCTAAAAGTTTATGCATGGCACCTAATTGTTTTCCTTTAGCTGTTGAACAGGAAAATAAAT
>CAYMGR010000090.1:5022-8778 GCA_964389985.1 uncultured Saprospiraceae bacterium | reverse complement strand
AGTAGTTTTCTGCTTGTTCTTTCTTGCAATGATGATTCACCAGAACCTGCCAAGGGATTTGATGATTTAGTTTCTACTCTATTGGTAGATTTTCCAGATGGAAGTGGCATCAATGATATTCAATCTAGTTATACCTATGATAATCAAAATAGATTAATTGAAACCCAATTTAGCACCGGTGAGCGTTTTGAATTGACTTATACGAATCAAAAAATTACCGAAAAACAATTCAGTTCTTCCGGGAAACTAATGAATACCAACCTCTACTTCCTGAATAGTAAAGGTTTAATTGATTCTTCGCTGGAACAAAATGCGCAACTTTCCAATAAATTTTTCTACGATAATTCAAACTATTTGGTTAAACTATTAAGCTATGATTTTAATGGAAATCTTGACGTAACAAATTATTTTACAATTGCACACGGAGATGTTGTTTATACCGAAACTAAAGATGCTGCTGGCAATGTATTGGCTACGCAAACCAATAATTTTAACACATCAATAATCAGTTCGACTCAAAATAAAAATAACGGACAGCCTTATCGTGGAAATTCTTCCATTCACCTTGGCACCGACTTCAAACGAACGGATTTTAATGGAACGAACAGTTATTCGTTTGAATACCTTTTTGATTCGCAAAATCGCGTCGTCCAGATCAAAACTCTTTCCGGAAACTTAATCAATACAACAAGTCTCAGTTATTATTAAGGGCAATCCAACCATTAAGGTTCGAGCAAGCTTTAGCCTTTCATAATTTTTGAAAAACAGAATAAGCTACCTGTTGTTTTTGCTCGTTGAAAATATTCAAAAAGTACAGTCCGGATTGCCATTGATTCACGACAATGTTCTGAAACATATTTACCGGTTGTATTTCAAAGATGTTTTGGCCGAACATATTCGTAATGCTTATTTTACTTAGTTTTGTAGGATCTTCAATCCTTAACTGGATAAGGTCTCTGACAGGATTGGGCGTAAGATAAACGCCATTTTTGTAATGGTAAACAGCAATACTTTCTGTGTATTGATTTCCAAACCCACCTAAAGCTAAACGATAGTAGTTTTTTCTATTTTGAATGGGATTGCTATGCCTGAATTGATAATCTATCGATTCCGTTTTGCTTCCACAAACGCCACTGATCTCTCCAATTTTGATAAATTGTATACTATCAACAGAATGTTGAATCTCAATGCCATCGCAGGTATTCCCAATGGTTAATTCCCAATTTAAAATGACTTGCTTCTCATCCAGTTGCAATTTAAAATAATTGAGGACGGCCTGAGATTTTAGAACAACACAGGGACTACAAAGAAAAACAAGAATGATTAAACTCGATTTCATGAATGAGCGAATGGTTATTTCATTACAGAAAACGTGTACGAATAATTTCTCCCAAAATATCGAAATTTAATAAAATACAATCCGTTGGTCAAATCCGATGTTGAGCATGTAATGCGATTTTTATTATTTTGGGCATTCACTTTAAACTCCAAATTGTTTAATAATCTTCCATTTATATTATAAATTTCAATTTGCTGCGCGTTTAGATCATTTAAATTTTTTAAAATCAGATTGAGTTCCTCTTTTACTGGATTAGGGTAAAACAGAACATGCTGCAAGGGACTGGAAAAGCTTGCTGTCAACCCCGGTTTCCATCCGGCTATTTGCGCCATTAAAACCCAAAATGCTTTAGCCACCCGAATCCCTCCTGCGGAAATGGCCCCAAGATGACCGCCTTCGGTTTCAGTCGTGTATTGCGGACAAATTGCAGGTATATTGATTCCATCATCCGGATAATTTTCTGTCAGATAGGCAATTCCATCTCTATTATCATAACATGGCTGACCAGATGGATCGTGGGATAAGATATCTGCAACATCAAATAAAATCAGCTGATTGTTTTGAGTATAACTGCGCATTTGATTATTAAATGCTTCTGATTCAGGTGTTCCAATACCTCGTGCCAGTGAACTGGTCCACCAAATGATTTTTTTATCTGGATGATCTATTGCAAATTTAGAATAAACGCTTGCATGATTTCTGGAACTCTTACTACCAAAAAATCCATTAACCGGATCCGCGATTTTTGAACCAGGGGTAACGGCCAAATAACTAAACTGACATCCCATTACATCAAAAGAATCCATGCGAGGCTGCATAAAATCTATAAAACATTGGACATCTTCGGAACAGGCCGTTGGCCAATATTCATAACGCCAATTGCTCCGATCCCAGATTCCATTCCAAAACACCTCAGTTGGCGATACTGCATAATTTGAGTCCTTGTGATCATATTTTTTACAAAAACTTCGGGCACTGCTCCAAGGAGATGCGAGACAATTTAAATACTCGTCAATATTTCCTCCTACTGATCGGTCCATAAAGAGCATGTGCAATTGGGCTGCGGCTTCTTTATAGGCTTGTGGAATGCTGTCAAATAATTGAATAGAACGGTGATCAACCAGGATCGCTTGTCCTTGTGACCCATTTAACAAAAACCAGAATAAACATGCTATACTTAAAATCTTCATAATGTGGAATATGCACTAAATTACATATTCCTCACCAATTTTATTGTGAAGATTCAAGAAAATTATAAAAACGGCAGGCAACAATCCTTAAAGGAAAAGGATCTAAATATATCAGCTTCAATTACACAAATCTTCATTTAGTTCGTTTAACTTTATAGGCTTTTAAACAAATTCTTACAATATGCTTATCAAAAAACTCCCACAAAATTTACACGCTTGGATCCTGAGTTTAATTTTTATAGGCATTGGCAGTCAGTTGAGAGCAACTCATATTATTGGGGGAGATATCAGTTATCGTTGTTTGGGCAATGATCAATATGAAATTACAATGACGGTAAGACGCGATTGTATCAATGGCCAACCACCCTTTGATGATCCTGCTTATCTAGGTGTCTTTGATTCAAGAGGCGTCCGTCAAATTAATATTGCAAACAATGGCAGATTGGATATGCTGTACAGAGCCGATGATACATTAAACGAAGTTGCTTTTAAGAATTGTGGAATTGTTGGCGGAGATGTGTGTGTACATACTACCACTTACAAAGATACCTTGGAGCTGCCATTCTTAGCCGGAGGATATATTCTGGCCTATCAACGGTGTTGCAGAAATAAAACGATACTCAATATTGTCGATCCTGAAAATACGGGAGCTACTTATACGGTTCGCATTACTGAAGACGCATTGCTCACTTGCAATTCAAGTCCGGTATTGAGTTCCTATCCACCCATTTACATTTGCGGAAATCAGGCAATAGATTTTCGATTAGCTGCTAAAGATGCTGAAGGGGATTCCTTGGTTTATTCAATGTGTAATCCATTCACCGGTGCAACTCCACAAAATCCCCGTCCTACTTTTCCGTCCCAGCCTCCCTTTACACCAGTCACTTTTAGTCAAAATTATAGTTTAAATGATATGATTGGAGGAATCCCCAGCTTGAATATTGATTCCAAAACCGGAGTGATGCGTGGATTTGCAGTTCCAATCATCGCACAATATCTCGTAGCATATTGTGTGGAAGAATATCGCAATGGTAAATTACTTTCCGTATTAAGACGTGATTTTCAAATTAACGTTCGCATTTGTAACTCCGTTCCGGAAGCAAAATTTGATTTTAAAATCAATGCCTGCGAAAATCCGGTGCAACTCCAGTGTTTTGATCAATCAACAGATGCATTTTCAACTATAGATTATTGGGATTGGATGCTTGACTATAATTCAAACACAAG
>CAYMGR010000090.1:0-4922 GCA_964389985.1 uncultured Saprospiraceae bacterium | reverse complement strand
AGATGTCCCAATCCGATTGCCAGCCCTTCTAAAAATACAGTTTACTACTTACAATATTCTGATTCATCTTGCGTACAAACAGATTCTGTAGCTGTATTTGTCAGTAATTGCACTATTGATTCTTGTGAAATATCTATCAGGCAAAGCTGTTTGCCCAATGGAATGGTGGAACTTACAGCAATCAATGCCTATAAACAAGTTATCCAGGCAAAAGCAAGAAATCACGAATTATTTTGGCAAATAAAAGCCAGCTCCAATCACCCGGAATATACCTTGCTAAACCAAAATCCAATTTTGGTATTTCCAACAGATGAAATCAATTTAACTTCCAAAATATATTCATGGCCAACTGGACTGCCCAAAACAATAGAATATGCGGACATTTGCAAACGGCATCTTAGTGTGACAGCTGACCCAAATTGCCAGGGACCCTGTGCCAAAATGGAATTTATTCTTTCCTCTTGTGAAGACGATTATGATTTTAATAATAATCTCCTGTATCCAGATCTTATTTGCCAATCTGTTTGTAGTAGTGCATGCATGTTTATCGTTGGCCTCTTTGAAACCAACGGTCAATTAATCGATGCTTCTCAATATCAAATTAAATGGTCAACAGGATCCACCGGCTCTTACGTGATGATGATGGGTGCTTATTATAATACCTTGACGGTGGAAGTTCGAAAAGGAGATTGTATCTGGAGAGGCCGCTATTGGAAAAGTTGCAGTCAATATCATAAAAATTCCGCTTCCAATCCAGATCAATTTGAATCTAAAAATAATCAAAGTTTTAATAATTTACCAAGATATGACCAGATAGCATCATGGGACTCATCTGTTAAAATATATAATTTACAGGGTCAACTGGTAGCTGAATCTTTAATTGATTTTGAAAATTTAACCGCTGGTATTTATTTTATAAAGACAAAACATTTGAATCAGAACCATTGCTATAAAATCTTAAAGAATTAAAAAACAAACCTATTAACATTTTCCTTAGATCCGGATATATAATTTTAGTATGTTTATTCGTTTATTTGAAATGAGGAGAGTACTAATTTTTTATACATTTTTAATTTGTTTGCTATTTAGCTCTTGCCATGAAGACGTTACGATTGATTTTGCGAAACAAATTCAAGGCAGCTGGGATTGGGAAAAATCGGTTGGCGGTATCGGCGGGTGGACATTAAGCCCACAAACTGAACATTACACAAAAACACTTATAATCAATGCGAATACTGTTAAGGAATATCGAGACGAGCAATTGATATTTTTATCACCCTACCAATTAAAAATTGATAGCAATTCTACGGATAGATATTACTACTTAGAATTCACCAATGGCCCAGCAAACCAGATTATTTGGTTTGAAGATCAGCATTTAATGTTATATGATCTAATTTCCGACGGATACGGGCATCGATACAGTAGAAAATTCCACTAGGCATGAAAACCCGTGATTGATTTTCCTGAACAACTCATCCAAGTGGCTGTTAATCTTTATAAGTTTAAGTGTAAATGGTGCTCTTTATAAAAAATATGGTTTGCGATCGGTGTATTCTTGCTGTAAAATCGATATCTGAACGAATGAAGCTTGATGTGCATTCTGTCCAATTGGGTGAGATACACTTTAACAAAATCCTTAACTCCTTTGAACGTTCTTCTTTACAAGAATCCTTAAATCAATTAGGCTTTGAAATTTTAGATGATCAGAAACAAAAACTAATCGAACAAATAAAATGTGTTGTAATCGATCATATCCATTCTTCAATACAAGTACCAAAACTAAATTTTTCACAAGTTTTATCTAAAAAACTGCATCGGGATTATAGCTTTCTAAGTAATTTATTTTCTGAAGTGGAAGGGAGTACGATTGAACAATATGTAATTCGTCAAAAAATTGAGAAAGCTAAGGAGCTGCTTATTTATAATGAACTTAGCTTAAGTGAAATTGCATTTCAATTGAGCTACAGTAGCGTGGCACATTTATCGAATCAGTTTAAAAAAGTTACCGGATTGTCACCCAGCCACTTTAAAACCTTAGGAAATAACAAGCGGGTCGCATTAGACAAATTGCGTTCTACTCCGAAATAAGTACAAATTTATATTTTTACTGTCCTAACTAAGTAGTTGACAAACACTATTTGATTGAAATTCTGTAACATTTATCCAGAATTATATAATATCAATGCTTTATTCTGTCAGATCTTTGTCAGAAAATTCATAACAAATGGCCCAATCAATTAGTCCTATTTATCTACCCATTGAAGGCATGGAAAGTGAGCATTGTGCACATTTGATCAACAATGCGCTTTCCAAAATCAGCCTTCCGGAATCCTACCGGGTAGAATTTAACAATAAGCGGCTTGTTTTGTCTCAGGAAGTTTCTCCGTCTCTATTAGTTGAAATGGTGACAAAGATTCGTTCTATTGGATATCAGGTAAAAAGTGTAATAAAGGAATTTCCTGTTTTAAATATGAGCTGTAGTGCCTGTGCATCACATATTCAGGCGCACCTATTAAAACAGTATGGCGTGCTACAAGCTTCTGTCAATTTTGCCAATAGTCAAGCACGAATAGAATTTATTCCAGGTATCATGGATGCTTATAAATTAAAAGAAGTGCTTTATTTTATAGGTTATGAATTAGTGATTGATGAATCAGAGGCTGCAAAAGATCAATTAGAAGAATTGCAACGAGCTCATTTTAAAACACTGCAATTTAAAATGGCGGGTTCTGTTATTTTATCGATTCCCGTATTTGTGATTGCCATGTTTTTTATGGATTTGCCCTATGCAAATTATGTAATGTGGATATTAACGACACCCGTAGTTTTATATTTTGGAAGATCCTTTTTTGTCAATGCCTGGAAGCAAGCCAAAAACGGGACAGCCAATATGGATAGTTTGGTTGCAATTAGCACTGGTATCTCTTATGTTTTTAGTGTTTTTAATACACTCGTCCCATCCTTTTGGCAATCTCGTGGTTTACAGGCTCACGTTTATTTTGAAGCTGCAGCTGTAGTAATCAGTTTTATATTGCTTGGAAAGTGGTTGGAAGAAAAAGCAAAGGGAAAAACTTCTTTTGCAATTAAAAAATTAATGGGTCTGCAAACAAAATCTGTAACGATCGTTTACGATGATGGAAACCAATTGATAATACCCGTTTCATCCGTAAAACCAGGAGATAAACTATTGGTCAAACCTGGTGAAAAAATTGCATTGGATGGAACCATTGTCAGCGGACAATCTTTTATAGATGAAAGTTTATTAAGTGGCGAATCGTTTCCGGTTGAAAAGAATACAGGCGCTAAGGTTTTTGCAGGTACGATCAATCAAAAAGGAAGTTTTCAGTTTATTGCTGAGAAAGTTTCTGGAGAAACGGTACTAGCGAATATCATTCAAATGGTTCAGCAAGCACAGGGAAGCAAAGCACCGGTTCAAAAAATAGTTGATAAAATTTCCGGAATGTTTGTTTTTGCTGTCATAGGGATCGCTCTACTAAGTTTAATTCTTTGGATACTTTTGGGGAGTGAAAATGGCTTTACTCAGGGAGTCCTTGCCTTTGTAACGGTTTTAGTGATTGCATGTCCTTGCGCATTAGGGCTGGCCACTCCAACCGCTCTAATGGCTGGAATCGGAAAAGCTGCCGAAAACGGAATACTCATTAAAGATGCAGAAAGTCTTGAACTTGCCCACCGTGTGGACACCTTAGTATTAGATAAAACCGGTACCATTACTCAAGGTAAACCAGAAGTGGTTAAGCTACAGTGGTATGAACCTTCTCAAATTGCACAAGCTTTATTGATAGCGATTGAAAAAAAATCTGAACATCCATTAGCCGATGCACTGTTACGATATTTTCCGGAAACGCCTAGCTTGGATGTAACGAACTTTGCAAGTATTACCGGAATGGGGGTCAAAGCGCAATATGAAAATCAATGGTATTTTGTAGGGAATGAACATTTCATTCGTCAACAGAATATAACAATTGAACCTTATATCCTTCAAACAGCTACCGATTGGGAACATGAAGCCAATACTATAGTTTGGTTTTCCAATGCTCATCAAATTATAGCCATTGCCGCAATCAGCGATCAAATAAAACCACAATCCGTTCAAGCGATTCGAAACATAAAAGCCTTAGGTATCGAAGTTCACATGCTTACAGGAGACCGATATGCAACAGCAGCAGTGGTGGCAGGACAAACTGGAATCAATCATGTCAAAGCTGAAATTCTTCCCGCACAAAAAGTTGAATATATTAAAAACTTACAATCACAAGGTAGAATCGTAGCTATGGCAGGAGATGGAATCAATGATAGTGGGGCATTAGCACAAGCTGATGTGAGCATTGCGATGGCACAGGGAAGTGATATTGCGATTGATGTTGCTAAAATCAGTTTGATTTCCTCCGATCTTTCTAAAATTCCACAAGCATTGAAGTTGTCAGGACTCACCATCAAAACCATTCACCAAAATTTATTTTGGGCATTTATTTATAATATCATTGGAATCCCAATCGCGGCTGGTATTCTATATCCTCTAAATGGTTTTCTATTGAATCCAATGATAGCTGGAGCTGCTATGGCGCTGAGTTCTGTAACTGTTATCACAAATAGTTTACGCTTACGTAGAATCCCAATTAATTCACTCGCAAATTAATAAAATCCTGTATAGATTGTAATTGAAATTCAGAATCTTCTACTACTTTGATATTTTGAAAGATATCTGAATTTAATTCTAAAAAATTGACACTTGCATCCTCTGAAGCATAGATAAAATTTAGAATCGGCAGCCCACTGGCGACATATTCCTCTAATTTACTAGGCAGTCCGGGATTATTAATATTCGCAAAATTGATCAAAATGTCGGTATTCTTATATGCTTCCATAATCTCCTCATCCGACTCACAATACTTTAGTTC
>CAYMGR010000089.1:0-8868 GCA_964389985.1 uncultured Saprospiraceae bacterium | reverse complement strand
GCCTCTCTTGTAGGAACAAGCAGCAAATATTCTATTTTTTAATGATAAATCAGAAACTATTACAGGTTCGACAGAATCCGATTTAATTTCAAACACTTCATTTGCATTATAATAGAATGCCTTTTTAAGTTCAATGCAGTAAAATATGTCCTTCACGAAATTAAGTTGTTTACCATGTTTATATTTTGATAATTCGAAATTGCTATTAATTTTACACAAATTATGAATCGTTCCAATTAATATTTTATTGCCACAAGGCAAAAGGGATGTAATCCTACTCTTAACGTCATGTATATTAATTGTCTTATTACTGAAGTTTAAAGATGTCATATTGCTTACATTGCTTGCAATAAAAATCGTATTGCTTAACGTGTCATAAACTAATTGCCGTACATACTCAGTTTCATTTGGCAATATTTCTATTTCAGATAGTCCTTTTGTTCGATTCATTAACACCAAACCACTTTGATGAGTTGAAATCCAAACAGCTCCATTCCTATCTTTCATAAGATGTCGACCATAATCTTCAGTAATCGGCTTGTTATGTTGGATAATGTGCTGAAAGTTTAATGCATTATTTGTGTAAATTCCTTTCTGATTGGCACTTGAAGCCAAAGTCATACTATCCTTGAATTGCACAAGTCCAGATAAATGTAATATTGATGAATCTATAGAATACTTTTGTTTAGACCCATCATAATACATTACAAACTCTCCAAAACCTATTACATGCCTGCCATTTGTTCTATCATAATGTGAAATATTAGAATTAATTAAATTTACCTTGTAAAGGAATTCCAGATGATTATTTCGATAATTATAAAAGTAACTAGATTTAGTTTTAGCTTTCTGCCCACTCTTTAAAAAGGATTGTTCAATTCCAAATGTGGTTTTCCCATTGTATAATATAAGGGCAGAAACAGAATCCGCTTGAATTAATTCGAAATTGCAATTAATTGCAATTTTTAATATTCCCCAACCCTTTAAACCAATCACAAGTGTATCCAGCATATCGTTTGAACCACAACTCACCTCAAGTCCTTGGATCGACTTAAATTTATTGAGATGTTGATCAATTACATGCTGACACAGAAAAGGCACAAAAACATTTCCCTGGAGACGGTAAACATTTCCCCAGACTGAAGCAATCCAAATAACGCCTCTTTCATCCTGAAATATTTGTGAAATTTCAAGATCTTTAACTCCTTCAATGGATCCATAATTTTTGAAAGAGTATCCGTCAAATTTTGAGACACCATTGCTGGTACCAATCCATATATATCCACCCTTATCCTGGTATGAAACAAATATTTCATTGCTTGGAAGTCCATCCAGATTGGTAAATGTCCTCGTCTTATAGTAATCTTGTGCTAAGAGATTAATATTAATTAATAAAAATCCAAAGAAGACATTGAATAATATTGATTTATACTGATTTCTAAAAAAGTGATATCTCATATTTAAGAGATTTTGCTTAATGGGAACTGTTTTTAGGAATTCCATTTATTAAGTAATAATAAGGCCTACCTCACATACCCCCACAATCTATCCACTGATTTCTTACTCAACAAAATTCCTAATGGTGTATCGGTCCATTCGCAAAATTCTAATAAAGATTTGTACAAGATAATTAAATTTTTAATTTCAAATAAATGTATACTGAATTTAGCTTTGTTACTTTGTGTTATCAACAACCACTTTGCCATCTTTCATAACCCACTTTACCCGGCGAGTTACTGATTGAATGTCTGTTGATGGGTCACCTTCAACCGCGACAATATCGGCTAAATAGCCGGGAGCAAGTGCTCCTAGCTCTGATTCCTTACTTAATAATTCAGCTCCTACTGAAGTTGCACAAGAAAGGGCTTGTAGAGGAGTCATTCCGGCTTTGACAAACCATTCCAGTTCACGTGTATTTTCTCCAAACATGGTAAACAAAGCATCTGAACCCATGGCAATTTTTACTTTGGCATGTATAGCTTTTTTCAAAGTCTCAAAATTCCGTTGAGTAAATTCATTGAGATTTTCACGATCATGTATGCCATAATGAAACTCATGAGCATGATCGTTGTAATATCTGTTATGATCTATTGTCGGCACATAATAAACACCCTGATGTAACATCATAGTCAGCGTTTCATCGTCAAGGCCGGTGGCATGTTCAATAGTATTTGCACCTGCTTTAATGGCATCCCGGGCGGCCTCCGGACCATACGCATGAATAGATATTTTTCTACCTGATGAATGGGCTGCTTCAACAGCTGCCTTCATTTCTTCAAAACTATAAGTTTGACTTCCACTTAGATCATTTGCAGAACCGGTAGATCCATACATTTTAATCCAATCTACACCAGCCGCTATTTGTTGCCGGGCTACTCGTTGAACTTCCTGAACACCATCCGCAGTCCCAGGATATACTTTGGTTCCTTCCTTGGTTGGCTGCATGCTTACATGCAATCCATAACCGGCGACAAACATCCTCGGCCCTGTCATCTTTCCCTTATTTATTAAATCCCGCATAGCTATATCCATATAATAAATCGAACCCAGATCCCGCACAGTTGTAACACCACATTGCAAAGTTTTCAAGGCATTTTCCTGAGCCAGGAATACATTGATTGCCGGCTCTACATACTCTAAGTAATACCACGGAGAAAATTCCGAAGAAGTGTCCCAATGATAGGACATATGTGTATGCACATCAATCATGCCAGGAATGGCTGTATATTTTTTGAGATTGATCTTTTCCACATAGCCTGGTATCTTTACTTTAGATTCTTCACCTAGCTGTAGTATTTTATTTCCCTCTACCACTACGACGGCATTTTGAAAAACATTTCCCTTTCCGTCGATTAACTTATTAAAGTGCAAGCATTTTGTTTGCGAGAACACATTCAATGATGTTAAATAAATCAACATTGATGTAATACAAAAAATCAGATTCTTCATTTTCTATTATTAATAATTAAAATAAAAGCATCCTTAATTTTTAAATAAACCAGGAAGCTAAAGTTTCATGATTGTTTTAAACCGATTGGTATTCTTATCTTTTAAAGCAAGTAGAACAATTCCTTTTTCCTGAGATAAACCAATTCCGGATAGTACCAGATTAATTAGTGCAGCTAAAATGAAAGCAGTCCTGCAGTATGCCTTGATAATTCCAAAACCAGATTCTTCCATTTTAAGTATACTCCATTTCATCACTTGGTAAATTGATAATTAAAATGTTGCTTCATCAACATCCGGAAACGATTCGTAGTTCTTATTTTTTTAAAGAGGGGCTCTTTGATAATAGGATCAGGTATTGGAAAATATTTTATCAGGGCTTTTTCAAGATTATCAAGTGCAAGTTTGTCCTTACCGAGTAAAGCATTGAGGCAAGCCAATCCATAATACGCTTTATATCCATTACCATAAGTCCACTCACTCGCTTTCTCGAATTGCTCTTTTGCATCTCCCAATCTCTTTCGAGACAGTAAGTATTGTCCATATTGATAATGCGCTTCTTCCATAGATCTGAAATCATCCATTCGATTGTCCGAATAAGCCCGTATTGCTTTGTGGAAATAATCTTCGGCTTTATTAAAATCCAATGCCTCAGCAGCCAGCTTGCCAAGCCATGCATATGCCATTGCGTAATATGGATTATTTCCAGGGTCAATCAACAAAGCATTGCGTATAACTTCTTCTGCATGGGTTTTGTCATTTTTATAATACAATAGTATTCCTTCCAAAATTTTTGAACATGCGACATAAGGCACATATTGATTATCAAATTGTATTTTCCTGATCAGGTTTTCAGCTTCATGGTATTTGCCGGCATCGATGAGATACCAGGCAGAATAAGCATAAATTTCCGCTAAGGAAAACTTCAACTTCAAACTCAATTTATTAAGAAATGACAGTGCCGAATCCGATTGCCTTAACTGAAAGTTTGAATAAATCAAATTGGCGTATGCGAAATTATTATTTTGTTGAAGACTCAGTGATTTTAAGGCATACTGCTGCTGCAATTCCGGTTTGCCATATATCCAATAAGTATGTGCTAGTGTGTGATAGGCATTAAATAGATTTGGTTTTAATTTTATCATTTGATTACAAATGCTAATGGTAGAATCTAAATTCCCCTCCCATTGCTGCCACCAGGAAACGTATTGCATTAAAAAGTAGGATTCCGGGTGCGCCTGAAAAGCCTTTCTTAAATAAGGGGCCCCTAACTTGTAATTACTGAGCACCATTTGATATTCCATCATGATATCAAAGGATGGCAATATCCAGGAAGGTGCATACTTCAAAGCCTTATCATTATAAAATAAAACCGAATCCGTTTGTGGTGGATTATTATTGACATACAGGTTTCCTAAAGCATGATAAATATAAGCCGCGGTGCTATCTAAATCAAGCGCATGCATAAGCATCTCCCTTACTTTGATAAAGCGTGGGGCATCTTTATTCAAAAGATTGCTTTCTTTAAATTCCCTATTCCTGAATAAATAGGCTTCAAAAAATATCAATTTTGATTTTATGGTTTTATACAAATAGTGGGAATCTCCTAGTAGTTGTATCACACGATTCAAATAGATCGGATAATTCTCATATTTTGCAGGATTGACATTCCAGTTATTAACTTCTTCGGGATCAGCTTCCAGCAGGGCATTCAGAGCCTGCTGTACTTCGTCCTGCAATGCGATGGCAAGATTTCGTCTCATCATCCTGCACAAATCAGACAAGCTATCGATTCGCTCCATTTTTTGCATCCAATAATCCGCGGAATTATTTTCCGGTGTAAGCAGTTGGTGTCCATTTAATGCCTGATTAAAATTATCATAAATCCTGGTCACTGTTGTATCCGCGCCAGCAGTAAGTAGATCAACAAAGCCCTTTGAAATAACAGGTTTCATTTCCCGCGATTCTGTCAATTTTTGTTGTTTCAGAGAATCCAGGCAAGCTTGATCAACTTTAGCAACCAGGCTCAGGCGATCACCAACAGTTAATGGAACTTGTGATTGCGGAGCGACTTCTGTTGTTACGGTCTCTTCGAGATAGCGTCCAATCTCCAGCAAACTTACTTTATCATCGCGGTTGTTATCTGCCAATCCGGTTAAACCTTCCAGCAGATGAAATGAAAACACACCACGTCCACCACCCCATTGTTTTCCCTCCAGGGAAAATTCATTTGGCTGGCAAGACATGATTTTGATTTCATCTGCAACCTGTTGTTGAAGCACATTGATCGTTTGTGCTGTACCACCCACCGGAGTTCCTGCCAATTTACCGGCATGACAAGCATCGGTATAGAGTATGACTTTACAACCTCGCTTAGAAAGCGTTGAAACCACTCCTTTAATATAGTCTACCGGCATAGCCCCCGCGACGTAAGATGCAGGAGGGGAGTCATAAGATAAAAGATAGCCATAATTTAATATTGTTTTGGTTTCTACATCAGCATGTCCGGAAAAATAAATATGTGCCAGTTCACCTGGTTTCATCTTATCCATCAACCAGTCGAGAGATCCTGAAAAATGTGCAATGGTAGCTTTTTCATTTGTCAACAATATAATGTGATCGTCCTTCAGCATTCCTCCTGCCGGTGATTGCAACCAATTCATAAAGGCAATTGCATCGCGATCTGCATATTGTAAATCCGGTATCGAAGGATTCTGGTAGTTGGAGATCCCTATAAGTACTGCATAGGTCTCAGTTGAATGAACAGATGTTGGCGTGTTAATTGGTGTTACTCCTTTTTGCGCAACAATGCACCAACTCATCATCATCATTAAGCAAATAAAATTATTTCTTCCAGACCAAAACATACTTATCGTATTTTGTTACCAGCATAATGTTTATTCATCATTTGCTTAAATTTTAGATCATTTTTTAATTGTTTAAAAGATATTTCTTTTTGGATTTGATCCTGATGTGGAAAGTCATTTGTCAATGCTTTTTCTAGATATTGCAGCGCTTGATCTGTATCATTTAGAAGAGCATAATAAACCGCCATTCCGTACTCACCCCAATAACCCATGCGCCGCTCATCTATGGATTTTTGAAGCATTTGTTTTGCTTCATCCATTCTGTTTTGATCCATGAGAAACTTTGCAAACAAATAGTATGCTTCTTCACGAGGAATAGGTGCATCTAAACCATCACCACAGAAATGGTAATTGATCGCTTTCTTGAAATAATCTTCTGCTTCGTCTATTTTTCCCTCTTTCAAATTACATTCAGCTAATCCTGTCCATGCCCAAATGAATATTCCATTTTGTGTTTTATCCATTTGGAATATTTCATTGAATGAATTTTTAGCTTCAACAACCGAATCCATTGCAAGAAAAATCTTTCCCTCCCAGTATTTTGCCCTGGTTTGATAAAAAGTTGAGTATCCTCTTTTTTGATTGTATAATTCTCTACTTTTTTTTAGTCCGATTGTATGCTGGCCTTTTCTAAAAAGAATTTCTATGAGATAAGAATTAGCAGCAGGCTCAAATTTATCGGTGTTTCTCTGGATCATTGAATCAACTAGCGTTTTAGCACAATCGAGCTTTCCGGTTTGAATATCACACTCCAATATGGCAAGATTATTATAAGTGTCTGTTTTCTCCAGGGAATCCGCCCTTCTCGCATATTTAAGAGCTTCGGTATAATCTCCATCAATTACAGCCAGTGTAACTGCCATGGTGGCATACGCATCAAACATATTAGGTTTCATTGAAAACAATCTATTGCAAATCTCTTTTGATTCTTCAGGTCTATTCTGCCATTGTCTCAGCCAGGACATCCCGAGATTAGCGTAATAAGAATCCGTACGCTCAGAATACCCTTTTTCAATCCAAGGACCGGCTTTACAAGCATCACTGGAGCACAACCAATAATCAAATCCGGTTTCTAAAATCGGTGTTAACCAATTGGGAGCAAGTTCCATTGCTCTTTGATTCCAATATTGCAGGGAATCAGACTGACACGGGACTTTATTCGAATACAAAAATGACATTGCATTATAGAGATACGCTGCATTGGGTTCTAATTTTATCGCTTCTGAAATCTTATTCCGGATTTGCGATTTTATAGAATCAATATAAACATTTTGTACATATCCCAATCCTTTTCGATTCATTAATATATTAGCTTCAAAAAACAATTTTTTACTTCGCAATGAATTTGCCAGAATATGTTTCGTACCTAATAGTTGTATCGCCCGTTCCAGGTAAATTGGATAATTCAAATATTCATCCGGATGTAAATACCATTTACTAATTTCATAAGGATCATCTTCCAAAATTGAATTTAAACTTTGTTGCACCTCATCTTGCAAGGCAACAGTTAAATTTCTCCGCAACAAGTTATGCAATGGCTCCAGGGATTTCTCCCCGATCAACTCTTCATACAGATCATTGGCACAATCACCTTTAGGAGACATGAGTTTGTGCTCTTCGATTGCTGTCAGAAATTTTTTATACTTTCTTTGAAGTGAAGTATCTGAATTGGAAAGGAAACCTCCTTCCATTCCCTTCATATTGATAGCTTCCAGTGCAAGGACTTCTTTGGACCTGGATTTGCTGATCTCATTGCGAAAGTTTTCATCAACTTTCGCAATAACCGCAGTCCGGTCTCCAACTGTAACCGGAATCTGTACATGCGGATAGGTCTGTGCAGGAACTTTCTCTTCGAGGTACCGTCCGATTTCCATAAGACTTACCTGCATATCTTCATTTGCATCTGCCAATCCATTGAGTCCATCAATAAGTATCCAGGAAAAAACACCTCGTCCTTGTCCCCACTGTCTTCCTTCTAATGCAAATTCATTTACCTGGCAGGAAAGAATCTTGAATTCACTAGCGAATTGCTGTGCCAGGTTGGCATTCGTCAGGCTCGATCCATTGATTTTCGAACCTGCCAGTTTGCCGGCATGACAAGCATCGGTGATGACAAGCACCTTTGCTTTATTGTCCAATGAAAGGGTTGAGATAATCGATTGCAGATAATTAATGGGATATGCACCAGCGATGTAATTGCGGGCAGGGGAATCATAACAAAGCAAAAAACCCCATTGATCCCGGATTTTTGTTTCCACATCACCATGCCCTGAAAAATAAATAATAGCCAGATCACCCGCCCTGCATTTATCTGTCAGCCAATTCAATCCATCCGCCACACTTGCAGTGGTTGCCGAATCATTGGTGAGCAAGGTGATATTTTGAGCATCGACTTTGCCGCCTCCTGGACTTCTCAGCCATTCGGCAAATGCACGGGCATCCTTATCCGCATATTGTAAATCCGGTATCTGCGGAGACTGATAATCAGAGATCCCTACAATAACAGCATAGGTGGACGCAGAAGTTTGCGAAGCTGTATTGGCATTTGCCGATACAGCTTGTATCCCCTTTTGCGAAACCAAAGCAACAGATACCATGCAAAGCAATCCTCCAACGATGCAAAGTTCCTTGATATGCTTTAAAGTGATTATTTGCAACATCTGATTTATACGTACTCTTAATTGCCCTTAGGTTATCAGTAATTATCTATAATTTATCACAATACCTGCTCCATAAAATTCAAAATATGCTAATTGATGATCCAGACTATAATTTGAACTATCCACCTAGCAATCTTGTAGTTTATCATTTTGATATTAACCAAAATAACTCCGTGAGTTTTTTTTTAAAAATACAAAATCATCAAAACACTCCATTCGTAATTCCTGCCCGTCCTGTCAGGCGGAGGTCAGTCGTAATTTTTAATTTTTAATTACCTAACGTCCCACCACACCCTCGTACTCAACTTGTCCGGTCCACCCAATAATCCAAGCGCTTCAATATAATTTATTGTATTGAGACTTTGTTCGTCGCCCGGATAAACCAGTCGGACGGG
>CAYMGR010000088.1:0-8906 GCA_964389985.1 uncultured Saprospiraceae bacterium | reverse complement strand
TTTATAATCTACTTTTCTGGTATCAATTTTATAATCCATAGGATTGTTTTTCCAATCCGCTTGATCTCCATCACGATAAATGGTAGCCAGATATTTTTTTTGTGGGTCTAAAAAGTTACAATTCAGATTGAATTCTCTGGTTTTATCATCCGTGATGGCTCCTACAAACCAGTTCTCTTTATTTTTTTCCTTTCGGGCCATATAAATAAAATCTCCTGGTTCAGCATCCAGAACGATGGTTGTATCCCAGTCTGTTGCAACATCTTTGATAAATTGAAAGGCATCCATTCGCTTTTCATAATTTTCAATTAAATCTGCAGCCATTTGCAGCGGACTATACATGGTTACATATAAAGCCAATTGCTTGCAAAGGGTTGTATGCACCTGCCCCGATTTTTTAGGATCGTAATAATCCATTTTAATTTGAAAAATACCTGGTGTATAATCCATAGGGCCACCTAATAACCTGGTAAACGGTAAAATCGTTTCATGTTCGGGTGGATTGCCCAGACTCCAGGCGTTGAATTCATTTCCCCGAGCTGCTTCCGAGCTCATCCAATTTGGATAGGTTCGATGAAGACCGGTTGGACGAACGGGTTCATGTACATCCAACATTAATTGATGCTGTGCAGCAAAATCTGCAACCCGCAAATAATGATTGACCATCCATTGTCCGTCGTGATGTTCACCTCGCGGAATAATTTTACCGACATAACCCGATTTTATTGCTGCATAATTGTAAGGCTGCATAAAATGAATGGCAGAAGGTAATTGTCTTTCATAATCTGTGACGGCCGCAGAAGTCTCATGATGCATGATTAATTTAACCGATTTAGATTGCGCATAATCACTGATGCGTTTGACATCAAAATCCGGATAGGTTTTGTTAAAGCTAAAAACATTTTCATTCCAGGAACCATACCAATTCTCCCAGCCTCTGTTCCATCCTTCCACCAAGACGTAATCTAAATGATTCTTTGAAGCAAAATCAATATAGCGCAATACATTTTCAGTAGTCGCTCCATGTTTCCCGGAAGGATTTAAAATTTCGGCCTGATGATCCCATTGAATTTTATCGCTATAAGACCAGGTACTTTTACCAATATGCATTTCCCACCAGACGCCCACAAATTTTCCAGGCTTGATATAATCCGTTTGAATTTGTTTGCTGGGTTCATTTAAATTCAGGATGACTCGATTGGTCAATAAATTTCCAGCTTTACGTGCCACTAAAATCACTCTCCAGGGTGACCGGTCGCCACTGTGCAAATATGCTTTATTCGACAAAGCATCCGGAACTAAATGACATTTTAATGAATAATTGTGTCGATCCACATCCAGATTCATAGCCGGATAATTAATCAAACCGGCTTCATGAATGGCAATAAAATTACCTTCTTTCGTTTTAAGTGTAAAGGGAGTTTGTACAGTACTGTCACTTACCGGTGTCTTAAAATTAATTTCGTTTTCTTTTCGCTCCTTCAGACTTTTGATGTCACTTAATTTAGTATGCGAATAAACATATTCATTGGTATCATAATCCCCCGGAATCCAAAAGCACTTATGGTCTGCAGAAAGTGGAAATGTGGTTAATTCATCACAGATAATAAAATTAGTCAATACGGCTGTGTCTGAAAACAAATATCTGAACCCTAATCCATCATTAAATAATTTAAATTCAATTTGAAAGCGCCGGTTTTGAAACTTTGATTGTTTTAAACTCACCAACATTCGAATGTAATTGGATTGAATTTGTTTTTGCTCTCCCCAAACAGGTTTCCATAATTCTAAATGGCTTGAGGTATCAATTCGTTCTAATTCAAAATCCTGATCAAATGAATCTCCGGATGCAATTTGGATTCCCAGTCGTCCTTTCTTGACAATACTCATATTATCCATATTCAGAGAATAGTAAGGAATCCCCTCTCTGGATAAATAAAAATTTAATTGCACTTTCTTATCCAGTGAAAATAAATTAAAATATTGGTCAGCCCATATCGTATGCTGAAAGAATAGAATACAAATTAACAGATATAAGTATTTTCTCATGTATGTATTTAATCGCCCACACAAAATTAAAAAATGATCCAACAATCCTTTGATTTTCAATTAAAATATACTTTTAGTCAAGTTTAAATCCAATTCAGTATATTAGTCTACCTCGGGGTCTGCCAATCCGTTTATTTCAAAAAATGAAACGTATTGCAAATCTAAATTTAGTACAATAGCTCATTAGAATTCCCCCTCTAATCATTATCGTATTGCTGTTAAACAATTCTGGCTTTTGGACGCTTATGTATTTTAAATTTGTTCTATGGATCTAAATAATTTATGGATCGGAGATAGCATTCGGATCATTTCCCGGGACCTCATAGGTCGATTTGGAGGAATTCATTCGGCCGGAATGGCCTTTTTTGATTACAATAACGAACAATTGTTGGTTTCAGCTGAAGATATTGAACTTTACACTGAAGCAGAACCCAGTATCGAATTGACTGATCTAGAACCGGAACCCAAACATGGATTGCATATCCTGACAAAACAAAAAGTAAGCAGCCACGTTATTGATTTACATTATCAGTCATTGGAACCGGAACGATTTCAAAGCAATCCCCACGATAATATTTTAGAATTCCAGTTAACAAAATGCAGAGAATTTATTCAAAACAGTCTCAATAAACGTCTTCCCTATATTCAAATTATCCACGGCAAAGGTCAGGGTATCTTAAAAGCAGAAGTTGAACATCAACTTCGCAATAACGATCGAATTCGTTTTTATCATTCAACACCAGATGGGGGTGGATTGGAAATATATTTAAAATGAATTATCCTAAACCTTAATATGATTATTAAAAATTATCTCTTGTTCTTCGTGGTTTGTACGATCAGCTGCCAGGCTTTAGAACCTAAAAGCAGTCGACCGACTATTGGTCGTCAAGGTATTTTGTGTGATCAAAATCTCAAATATATCATGGAACAGGAGGAGGCCATTTTTGAACAAAATTACAAATATGCTCAGGTGGACCTGGTCTATAAAAACGAGGCCGAACTGTTCAGACAATTGGGAGAAGATAGTTTAGAGGTTGCCGTGAGCTGTCGTCCGTTGACCCAGGCAGAGATCCGCTTTTTTAATAACAAACAGATCCATCCCAGAATGTTTCCTTTTGCTGTTAGTGGAATTGCTTTATTAGTTGCGTCAAACAGTCAGGACAGCAGCATTCGATTTGAAACTCTTGGCGAACTCTGTAAAGGCAGTGCTTCAAAGAAATCTGGCTTTAAGGGATTGGTGATTGAAGATATTGGGTCCGGTATTGCCCAATATCTTCTGGATAAATTTCAATTGGATTCGTTTGGCAAACAGGTGTACACCATAAAAAACCGGGAAGAATTATTAAACTATGTCAGCCAGGATCCCGGACTGATTGCGGTGATGGATTGGTCAGAATTCAGCGATTCAGACGACCGTCAGCAGCAGCAGCGAATCAATCAATTGAAACGTTTAGCTATAACGAGACCAAAAGATTCAACACAGATGGGTTTTCTATTACCGGACCAGTACCTTCTCCAGGATGAAAAATACCCTTTGAGCCGGACCTTATATTTCATTAGTGTATCCGGAAAAACGGATCTTGGTATTGGTTTTGCTTCATTTGTCACGAGTGAAATTGGTCAAAAGATTCTATTAAAAGCCGGACTGTTACCTAAATTTCAAACAGATCGCTGGATTGAGCTTAAATCCAGTCCATTTCGGGTGGTAGAATAAAATATCTTAATCAAAAATTAACTAAGTGAAACGAACGGATAGACCTCTTTTCACGTCAAACAGGATATAGGGGAATATTCCCTTTTAAAATAGAAAAAACTGAAACAATGAAAAATCTTATTTTTGCGCTCATTTTTGATAAAATCAGCTTGATTATGAGAAAGCGTCTAGGTCTTGTATATGTCCTTTTAAGCCTTGTACTGGTTGGGAAGTCCCAAAATATCCAAGACGGAATCAAACAATTAGAAAACGAAAACTTTACCGCCGCCCTGGTAACTTTTAACAAATTGGCAAGTTCTGACCCGAAAAATCCGATTTATCATTATTACATCGGAGAAGTTTATTACAATTTGGATAAAAAAGCTGAAGCCCGCAAAGCCTATGACAAAGGCTTATCCATCAGTTCAAAATGTGACCAATGTCATATTGGTTTAGGCCGTTTAGATTTGGAAGAAGGAAAAGCAGAGGCTGCCAAAAAACATTTTGACACTGCATTAAAGGGAAATGCCAAAAATCATCAAATACAATCCCTGGTTGGGGCCGCTTACATCTACACGACAAAACCCAATGCGGAGGCTGCTTTAAAATATCTTGGACTGGCCCGGGACTTAAATCCTAAACAGTCTAAATACTGGATTTATCTGGGGGATGCTTATCAAGCCAAAGGTGATTTAGGGAATGCAATGACTTCCTATGAAACAGCCATTGAGAAAGATGTCAATGACCCAGAAATTTACGTCAAAATGGCTCGCATTTGGGCTGCAGGTCAACAAGCTGATTTAGCGATCCAAAAATTAGAAAATGCTATTAAGTTAAAAACTGATTATGCCTTAGCCTATAAGGATTTATATGAATTGTATATCCGCTCCAGAAAATTTGAGAAGGTGGTTCCTGTTCTGGAAAAATACGTAGCGCTTTCCGGATCTGATATTGATGCTAAAGTCAGGTTGGTGAAATTCTTATGTTTTTCTGCAAAAGATTATACTCGCGCCATAGAAGAAGGAAATAAAGTTATCGCAAGCAATCCAAACGAATACACCATCCACCGTTGGTTAGCCTGGTCTTATTTTGAAACTGCAGATGCTAAAAATTCACTGAGAGAAAGTTATTTGCTGTTTGATGCCATTAAAAAAGATAGCATCGAGCGCAAATCTTATCCTTCGGATGTGGAATATGCAGCAAAAGCGGCTGCCAAATTAAATTTGATGGACACGGCCGAACAGTTTTATACCCAATTGATGGTATTGCAGCCCGAACGTAAAATTGAAATTTCCGGATTACTTGCTAAAGCATTTTACGATGCTAAAAAATACGACCGAGCGGAACAATGGTATTTGGTAAAATCAAAATTAGCACCTCTCAGTGTGAGCGAACTAGTTTATTTAGGTCTTACACAAAAGAACCAAAGCAAATTGCAAAAAGCTGATAGCACCTATGCACTCGTATTAAGTATGAGTCCCAAATATGATTTTGGTTGGTTGACCCGTGCACAAATCAATATGTTGATGGACACCTCATCTACTCAAAAACAATATTTGGCAAAACCATATTTTGAAAAATACATTGAGATCGCATCCGCCGATCCTGTTAAAAATAAATTGAAACTCATTGATGCCTACACCTATTTGGCTGTGTATAATGTCCAGGTTTCTGAATATGAAATGGCAAAAAATTATTACAATTTGGTATTAAGTCTCGATCCAAAAGATGAAAAGGCCACAAATGATTTGAAAATTTTGAATGGGATGAATAAGAAATAAAATTCTTTTGGATTTTCAGGTGTTTGCTATAATTACTATTTTCCTCTTATTGATAGATTTAATTCTACTCAGTTTGTCCTAGCAAATAATTTGTTTTTCCGGTTATTTTGATACTCGAATTTTGAAATCTACAATTCTCGCATTATAGAATTCCAAAATTGCAGGATGAATGTATTACTTATTTTATTTCGGTATGAAAAAGTTCAGTACCATTCAAAAACCCATTCAGCTGATCTCCAATTTTCACAGGACCTACACCCGAAGGTGTGCCGGTAAATATCAAGTCTCCTATGCTGAGGGTAAAATAAGTTGACAGGTAGTTGATGATTTTCTCAATCGAAAAAATCATATTCTTGATATTGCCTTCTTGTACTGTTTGGTTGTTTAATTGCAAACTAAATTCAAGTTGCTGTAAATTGACTTGAGAAATTGGAAGGAGTTGTCCGATGACCGCAGAATGGTCAAAGGCTTTGGCTATTTCCCAGGGCAATCCTTTGTCTTTGCATTTTTGTTGCAGATCTCTTGCAGTAAAATCAATTCCAACAGTAACATCCGTAATATAATTGAGGGCAAGGGCTTCGGGAATCGATCGACCTTTTTTTCCAATTTTAAAAACCAATTCTATTTCGTGGTGAAGATCTTTTGTAAAATTTGGATAATAGAATGGTTTATTATTTTGTAATAAGGCGGTAACCGGTTTCATAAAAATGACTGGTTCAACCGGAACCGGATTATTTAATTCTTTTGCATGATCTATATAATTTCTACCGACGCAAAATATTTTCATAAACTTGCTTAAAGAAAAATGATGTTACTATTTATTTAGATTAAAATGAAATCAGCTACTCAATCCTGTTAAATTCTTTACTTCTCTAACTGTTTCTGCAGCTCTTGAACGGATTCTTCCAACCGATTGTTTCATCAGATCTTTTATTCCTTTCCGATCTTCCATCAAATGCATTTTGCGTTCCTGAATGGGTTTTACAAATTGAATGATGGCTTCAGCAACTGCATCTTTGAGCTCACTATATTTCAAGTTATTTTGATGATAGCTGTCCATCAAACCATTATAATCCGGAGATTTACAGGCTTTCATCAAACTAAATAAATTGGCGACTCCCGGACTCATTTCGCCATCTTTGCTCTCTCCGGTATCCGTTACTGCAGATCGAATTTGTTTGCGTATGACTTCTTCCGGACCAAAGACATCTATATAATGTTTTTCACCCGCACTGGCGCTCATCTTTTTACTTGGATCAGCTGTTGAAAGCACTTTTGATATTTCAGTATAAAGCGGTTGTGGCAAGCGAAAATATTCTTTCCCACAAACGGAATTAAAACGTTCAGCAATATTGCGTGTCAATTCGAGATGTTGATCCTGATCTTTTCCTACCGGAACATAATCTGCTCTGTATATTAAAATATCAGCGGCTTGCAATACCGGATAGGTAAATAAACCGGCTGAAATAAAATCATCTTTTGCCTTTTCTTTAACCTGTTGTGTTTTGTCTTTAAACTGAGTCATCCGGTTTAATTCACCATAGCTACAACTGCAGCCCAAGATCCAGGCTAACTCTGCATGTTCAGGTACCATAGACTGGATAAACAAGTTTTCCGGCAACACCCCACAGGCTAATAAATTGGTAGCAAGATCCCACACATTCTCTTTTAGTTTCGCCGGATTATAAGGCATGGTCATCGCATGGTAATCTACAATGCAATAAATACAATCATATTGATTTTGCAGACGGACCCAATTTTCAATAGCGCCAAAATATCTTCCCAGATGAAGTTTGCCGGTTGGTTGAATTCCGCTTAGTACGATTTTCCTGATTTCTGACATGCGTTTTATTTAATGATAGGCGATACAAGAAATTTCAACATTGACCAGTCTGGGCAAGTTGGCCACTTCCACCAGTTCGCGGGCGGGTGGATCCGCTGTTGGGAAGTAGGTGGTATAAACTGCGTTGATTGCATTAAATTGTTTGATATCTTTTACAAACACACTACATTTTACCACATTATCAAAATCCATATCTGCTGCTTTAAGAATCGCTTGAATATTTTCCAACACCCGATGGGTTTCTTCTTCAATGGTATTCATAATCAGTTCACCACTTTTAGGATCCAGGGCAATTTGTCCGGAAACATAAAGAGTATGTCCAACTTTAATGGCCTGGCTGTAAGGCCCAATTGGTTTGGGTGCATGTTCAGTAAAGATGACTTTTTTCATTTGATGGTTTTTATGTAAAACACAAAAAGCTCCACATCACAGAATGGGAGCTTTTTGAAGGATATTTTTTAGAAGTTTAAGCTTCTGCTGTTTCTTTAGAAGCACCCTGAATGACGACATTGCCTTTATAATATAAGGCCCCGTCAAACCAATGAGCGTGATGCATAATATGCGTAGCACCTGTTGTTTTACAAGTTGTCAACTGAGGTGTTTCCGCTTTATAATGCGTTCTTCTCTTTCTTTTTCTTTGTTTCGAATGTCTAGTTTTTGGATTTGGCATAATCCGATAATTTTATCAATTAGTATTTAAATTTTTAAGGTCATCCCAGACTGAATTATCAGAATGGAGGCCTTCATCATATTGTATCCGGTCGAGTACATCTTTATTACAAGGAGGATTTTCCAAATTGTCACAATCCAAAACTTGTTTAAGCGGCAAAGACAGGCACATATAGTCGTAAATAACAGGAGCCATATTCAATTCGTGATCTTCCGGATGGAGATAAATCAATTCCGGGTCATCGGAATCTTCCGTTCCATTTTTTACAACAAGCTGAAAGCTTTTGTCAATTGGAAGGTCAATATCTGCCAAACATCGATCGCAAACGGAGGGATAACTCCCGGTAAAATGGAGTAAAATAACGGAAACATCTTCCCGATTATCCAACTGCATTTTGACGTTAAAATTTGCTTCCGTAATGGGGCAACCTTCAAAATGTTTTAAAAACTCAGCGCTTAAAGGCCATTGATAATGGTGTGTCCCGCTGTGAAGGCTCCTCAAAGGAATGATAAATTCTCTTAACGTACCCATAAAAGAACGTTTTCAAAAATGGAATGCAAAGTTACACAGATTATGCAGATTATTAGGGGTTTAAGCATAATTTTTTAATTGAAATTCTTAATATTCCGTTATTCTAATCTAGCGATCTCAAAATAAAGAAGTTTTGGCAGATCGATCAATGTTTATTAAAACGTTTCATCCGAGTGCCTCCTTCCGTTTGGATCTCTATCCAATAGCTTCCTGGGCAGAGGTCTTTAACAGATACCGAGTTATTGTTCCAATTACAAGCAATTTTTTGACCTAATGAATTGTATATATTAACTTTATATATATAATTAATATTTAACTTATTAAAGTAAATTTGGTCCG
>CAYMGR010000087.1:0-8939 GCA_964389985.1 uncultured Saprospiraceae bacterium | reverse complement strand
TTCAATCAATTTCTGGGTTTATTTAATATTCAAAATCTCGTTGCTATAGAATTAGGCTCCTGGCCATTATGGGCAAAGCTGATTACTCTCTTTATTTTACGGGATTTTATTCAATGGAACATACATCGCCTTTTACATCGGGTGCCCTTTCTTTGGGAATTTCATAAAGTCCATCATTCTGTTCAACAAATGGGATTTGCAGCACATTTAAGATATCATTTTATGGAAACAATTGTCTACAGGAGTCTGGAATATATTCCATTGGCTATGGTTGGATTTGGTTTGACAGATTTTTTCATCGTTCATATTTTTGCTTTAGCCATCGGACATTTAAATCATTCTAATATTTATCTTCCATTAGGCCCCCTTCAATATATTTTTAATTCACCACAAATGCATATTTGGCATCACGCAGAACATTTGCCAAAAGGATCCTATGGTGTGAATTATGGCCTTAGCTTAAGCATTTGGGATTATCTGTTTAAAACGGTTTACATGCCAAAAAATGGTCGCGATGAAAAACTAGGCTTTGAGCAGGTGGAAGTTTTTCCTAATGGTTTTTTATCACAACTGACTCAACCTATTAAATCTGCAGCTAAAAAATTAATGCCTTAGTTGAATATTATTTTTGATCTCTATTTAATTTCAAAAATGATACATCAAGTCTCCGGGCTAAAATCATTATTATGAATCATCCTTTTCAAATCAAAAGTTTTGAAAGCTATCAGTCACATTATGCTGAAAGCATAGCCCATCCAGAACGCTACTGGGAAAAAATTGCAAACCAGTTTACATGGCGTAAACCTTGGGAGCGGGTACTCGAATGGGATTTTGAAACTGCAACTGTAAAATGGTTTGATGGCGCTACTTTAAATATAACTGAAAATTGTCTCGATCGTCATCTTGCTTTACAGAGTGACCAAGCTGCTATCATTTGGGAATCCAATCAACCAGAAGAAGAAGGACGCATTCTAAGCTATAAAGAATTGCATCAATCCGTTTGTGATTTTGCACAGGTCTTAAGAAATAAAGGTGTTAAAAAGGGAGATCGGGTTTGTATTTATATGGGAATGGTTCCGGAATTAAGTATTGCTATGTTGGCTTGTGCACGAATTGGTGCCATTCACAGTGTGGTTTTCGGAGGCTTTAGTGCACAAAGTTTAGTGGATAGAATTCAGGATGCAGACATACGCTTTGTAATTTGTAGCGATGGAACATTCCGTGGATCTAAAATAGTTGATTTAAAATCGATCATGGATGAAGCGCTCGAACAATGTCCATTTGTTGAGTCCCTGATTCTTTTTAAACGCACTCAAACGGCTGTTTCAATGAAGTCAGGAAGAGATTTTTGGTGGCATGAAGAATTAAAACAAATTGATTCAACAACAAGTATCTTAATTCCTGCAGAAGAAATGAATGCAGAGGATATTCTTTTCATTTTGTATACCTCTGGATCAACCGGAAAGCCAAAAGGCGTTGTACACACCTGTGGTGGTTACATGGTTTACTCTTGTTACAGTTTTGTAAATGTATTTCAATATCAATCACCCCAAGTTCATTTCTGCACAGCCGATATCGGATGGATTACCGGACATAGTTATATTGTTTATGGCCCATTGTGTGCCGGTGCCCGTACACTTATGTTTGAAGGCATTCCAACTTATCCCGATCCAGGACGTTTTTGGGATATTGTGGATAAATACCAGGTCAATATATTATATACGGCTCCCACAGCCATCCGAAGTTTGATGAGTTTTGGTGAAGATTGGTTTGATGGAAAGAATTTAAGCAGTTTAGATGTTTTAGGGTCTGTTGGAGAGCCCATTAATGAAGAAGCCTGGGAATGGTATTTTGAACATGTTGGCAAAAAGAATTGTCCCATCGTGGATACCTGGTGGCAAACAGAAACAGGCGGTATCTTAATTTCAAATTTGGCGGGTGTAACACCTCAAGTACCCTCTTATGCAACCTTACCATTACCAGGGATTCAGGCATGTCTAATGACTGAAGATGGACATGAAATTACACAAACTGTTGCTGATGGATTCTTATGCATCAAATTTCCTTGGCCAGGGATGTTCCGAACTACCTATGGAGATCATGAAAGGTATCGCAAAATATATTTCGCTCCTTTCAAGAATGTTTATTTTACAGGTGACGGTGCAAAACGGGATGAAAATGGATTTTATAGAATAACGGGACGGGTTGATGATGTATTAAAAATTAGCGGACATCGATTGGGCACCGCTGAAATAGAAAATGCGATAAACAGCCTGGAAGATGTTACAGAAAGTGCAGTGGTTGGGTATCCTCATGCGATTAAGGGTCAGGCAATTTATGCGTTTATCATTTATAATGGAATTGAAACGGACTTATCAAAAATAATTATAGAAATTAACCAACATATAGTGGATCACATTGGGCCCATTGCTAAAGTAGATAAAATCCAATTTGTCAAAGGTTTACCAAAAACAAGGAGTGGGAAAATCATGAGACGCCTCCTCCGAAAAATTGCAGGGGGTGAACTCCATGAGCTTGGAGATACTTCAACCCTGTTAGACCCCCTTGTTTTGGAAGAAATTATTGCAAATAGAGTTTCCTAAATATTATTTATTAAAAATGATCGTTAATTCTTCGATCTGCTTATATAATTCCAATTGAAAAGGTTTTATGAAAACAATCCTCAATAGCTTTATACTTTTTTGTGTACTTTTCCAAATTAACTGTACTAAAAAATTAAAACCGGAAACAGAAAATTTAAATTCCCTACCTCCGAGTCCTATGATCTCAAACTTAAACCTACCCATTAAAATTTCAAGATTTGAATTGAATCGGGTTTTGAATAAAATCATAAGTAACTCATTTAATGAAGGGATAAGCTACGAAGACGAATATAAAATACAAACTAAAATATCAGGTCCCCTTGATATTCAAACAATTAATAATGCTTTGATTTATACGGTTCCATTACAAATAGAAATTAGTCCGACTGGTTTCCTAAGTAAATTGAAAGCCCGTGCAGAAATTGAAGTTCATTTGTCGACCAGTTTTGATATTTTTCAGGATCAACTATTAAATAAAACAGAACTATTAAGTCATCGCTGGATTTCAAAACCTGTTTTAAATATCGTTGGTCTTTCAATTCCTATAGAACAAATTTCCAATTTCCTGCTTAAAAAATATAAGTCAACCATTTGCACAGCGATCGATGAAACCATTCAAAAAAATGTGAAGTTGGATCAAATTAAATCGTCAGTTGTCAAGTACTTTCTAAAGCCGCTTTATTCTACAGAAGACAGCATTATACATGTTTTTGCAAGTCCACAGGAAATTGCAATCGGGCCTATGTCTATGAATCCCAACGAACTCATCATTCCTTGTATTATTTATTTTGAGTCCGTTATTTCAGAAACAAAACCCATCGAATTAAACAATCAACTTTCCTTTTCGATCCGACCTAACTTTGAATCTCGCTCCTCTTTTGATATTCAATCACAAATCCCGCTTCCATATATCGAACAAATGACCCGTGAGTCTATCGAGAATCAAAGCTTTGGAACTGGAATCAGCCAACTGACCGTAAAAAAAATAGGTTTTGAAGGATTTGAAAAGACCTTACTCATTCATATGGAACTGACTGGAGCGTATAAGGGTAAGATGGACTTATCCTTTAATCCAATCTTTGAGATTGAATCGCATAAACTTGTTTTGGAAAACCTAAAACTAAAACCTGTGAGCGGTCCCAAAATGGATAAAATTATTTTCTCGCTTGTAAAAGGGATCGCGCAAACTAAATTGCGAAAAGCCATAGAAGAACAATTAAATAGTAGCTTAACCGACTATGTCAGCGAGGTGAACAAGCTCATTAATAATACGGAAATATTAAAAGGAGTTTATTTAAATGGTCAATTGGAACATTATGAAATAAAAGATATTCAATTTATTAATTACAGGATGTATTTCAATATCCATAGTTTATTGCAAATAGACGCCGCCGTTAAGCAAATTGATGATCGCTATCTTGAAATAAAAAATCGTTAAGAAAGGAAATAGATTTTAATCTAAGCCGATTGAACTTAAATAAATGAGAGCTTTTTAAAAATCAAATCAGTTGATTTTTAAAAATTTTGCAGATTTAATTTCTGAATCGGATTGAATTTGAACAAAATAAATTCCGGGAATTAAATCGTTGCAATCTAAATGAATTTGGTCCCCCTTTTGAAAATCTATTTGAGTCTGTTCTATCAATTTCAAAGATTTATCATATAGTCTTAATTCCAATAATCCCGGATGCGAGAAATTGGGTTCTATCAAAACTTGGTTTAATACCGGATTCGGAAATAGTTTGATCGATTCATGATCGGACCCTATCCGACATTTAATCCAATCTGTTTTATCCACTTTAGTTAAAGTGGCTACTGTTCTCAATTGATAATAGTAATTTTCATTTACTTCTACTGTTTGATCAACAAATGAAGACGCTAAATTTATGTGCGATTTTGATTCAACAATCACTTTTTCTTCTTTTGATTTAGAGTCTCGTCGTACTATGATCCATGGAATATTTTTATAGAATGTGTCCACACTCCAATGAAGTTGAATAGCCTGTTTGAATGGATGCGCCATTAAATTCAAATGATAATCAGCAAGAAAAACAGATGAAAACAATTCGGTTTCTGTCATTAGATTACATGAAGCGGGAAGATCATTCGCCGCAATTCCGTCATCTCTTCTTGAACTACTCCCCTGGTTTGCGCTGTAGCCTAAACCTCTTCTGGCAAAAACGTTCCAAATCAAACAGGAATGCACACCACCAAATAATAAGGTATCCGCTTTGAGGATTGCATTTCTTCCATCGACAAAACCGGGAGAGCAAGGTTGCAATTTCATTCCTTCAATAACCAATTTATAAGCCATGTTATTCCCTTTATTGGAAGATGAATTATAAATATCCGGTTCCATGCCGTAATGAGCGATCAGAGCCCAGGTCATGTCCCAAATCATTGAACACCAAATATATCCGATACCATGCGGTTGTGATATTTTGATCATATCTGCTACCTGACTATAATTTGCCGGATTAACGGATAGACTTACATTGTACGGGTAAGGTCTTACTCCAACTCCATCCATCAAATGACCACTGGCATAAACGCCCATTCCTCGATTTTGATAAGCTAGGTCGGTAGGCTTCATTGTCATAATCAGTCCAAAATAATCACTCCAACCTTCCCCCATTTGTTCTGCATTATTTAAACAAGAAACATTGGCCGGACCGCCCGTAAGGCGATTACTAATCCCATGACCATATTCATGACAAATAATTCCGGCATCAAAATTTCCATCCATCAAGGGTGGTGTTTGATTAATAAATTGTCCGGAAGGTGAAGGCAATAATTTGATCTCTTGACAATCCGCCTTACTTAATTCAATCACAGGAATTTGAATGTATTGCCCATAGGCTCCTTTTGGAATTGAATCCGGATAACCTAAATTTTGTTTACAAATTACCACTGCAACTGCGCCATAATTTTGTGCCTGATAGGCTTTATAACTCAATTCACAATTTCCTTCATCAATTAAAGCAATTTTACCGGCAAGCTGATTCCCGTTAATTATAAAATCACAGGCATCCGTCACCATATTATAATTATCCAATGCCTGAACAATTGAGGAACTCATATTTGACCAATTTGGTAGAAAGGAGGCTCTTGAAGCGATGTACGATTTTTGAGCTACTTTAAATTCCAATTTCGAGCTAGGTAATACTGTTGCATAGACCCCTTTGCTTAACTCAATTTTAATTTTTTGACAATCACTTTTCGAAAGCATAATTGCAGGAATCGTCAATCCATTTGTCCAGCCTCCAAAACCAGAAGGTGCATTATTATCATTATTACAGATAATAACTGCAACAGCTCCCGCAGCTTGAATCCGCGACATTTTGCCTGTAAACGAACAAATTCCCTTGTCAACCATTGCAATTTTTCCATTTACTTCTGCTGCGTTAATCAAACTGCTACAGGCATAACTTGGATACACTGAACCATCATTGACCAAAACAATTTGTTTGGATATCGGTGCATAAATGATTGGACTAATCGGCGTATGAACATAACTGTATTTTCCAGAAATAGAAGCTGGAGATTCAATGATGAGTTGATCTTGCACAGGAAATTGCCAGGCATATAATTGCATCACACCCGGATACCCATCGATAGGAGTACCAAAATTAGCATTGTTTCTTGCGCTGTTTAACAAATCAATCCCTTCAGCTATAACATAATCATTTCCGATTCCTCCTTTACCGTTATTATTGATTTGAAAATTACCCGCTTGCTCATGAAACCCATACTGATACCATACATCATGCATGAGGTTGCACCAATAAAAAAGATTCGTTAAGCTGGCATTTTTATTTTGAAGAGGCGACAAATTCGGATCATAACTAAAATCAAAATTTAACTGCGCGCCCCCATAAGCCCGGGCAGCATCGCCTCCGTTAGGTTGATCATCTCCGTCATTATCTTCATATACATCTGCATTATTTCCCCGACTCCCATAATAAATGTAGGTGCCATCTCCATGCCAGGTAAATGGACTTGCATTTGTCGCTTTCAACCAAGGCTGACTGACTAATTCCCGGTTACCATGAATCGGACTTTCCGTTGGGATTGGAAACACTCTGTAATTTCCTGCAGGAAGAACATTTTCTACAGATTTTCTAATTGAAAATAATGAATTTCGGGCAAAGGTATATCGCTCAAATTCACAATTGAGAATTTGATTATACTCAGATAAGATTTCTCCCTGAGATGCATCCAGATAAATTTGAAGCCATTCATTTGTTTGCTTTCTTTTCCAGTCAAAAAAGTAGGCCGGTTTGAGTTCCTGCTGATCTGTCCAATAATAAACAAATCGAAGTTTGAAATTATCTTCAGGTAATTGTTTTAGTTGAATCGATATTTCTGATCCGTTGGCCATTGAATTTCGAGGCAACACAATATCCTTAGCGTTTATAAAAATGGATTTATAGTTTAAGACTTTTTGAATGGCT
Source organism: uncultured Saprospiraceae bacterium (assembly GCA_964389985.1). Classification (GTDB taxonomy): domain Bacteria; phylum Bacteroidota; class Bacteroidia; order Chitinophagales; family Saprospiraceae; genus Vicinibacter. The sequence goes on along the minus strand of CAYMGR010000087.1, from coordinate 1,882 downwards.
TGCCCGGCAGAATAGTTAACAGGCTTTTGCTTTAAATAGGCTTGAGGATTTTCGAGAACCTGACCTGTTTGATAAATCATTTTACCCTTTTGATCAAAATGAAATGCAGGATCAATTGGTATCAATTGGATATTATTATAGTATTGGGTCAAATAGATATGACGGATTCCTGTATTCTCATCTACATACTGACTGGTAATCCGAAGATCCAGGGATTTAAAATCAGCATGTCCAGTGCGTTGACCAAGGTCTTGAACGGTCCAAAGTTTATTGCTTTGTGCATTTAGAATAAAAGATCCAATTGCAAAAAAGAGGGTCCAAAAAACAGGGCCTGAAACACGCGTGTATACCATAATCCTTAATTAAAGAATTTTGAAATAACATTAACCAACAAATATATTAAATATTTTTTACATGTAATTAATTTTTATATTATATTTAATTGATATACAATTATATATAATTGACAATATATTTATATATGTTTAATTTTAAATATATATAATATTGTATCTTAAGCATTTATTAAAATGCATTAAGATAGCGGCCGGAGCTATTCTAACCCGCTCTTCTCAAGTCGTTTGATGAAGTTTTATGAAAACAATTTTTCTATTCCCTCCGGGTTCAATTTTCATATTTCAATGGACTCACCGGATTCCGGAACAATTCACCTGAATCCTCCGGTTTCAACTCTTAAATTGTTCATATTAGATTGGGTCAAGGTTCACATCCATTGGCTATCAGCATGCTCTGCCTCTATACAGAATGGAACCATAGAATAAAAAAAGGCCCCTAATAAATTAAAGGCCTTTTGATTTTTAATTCGCTAATAGTTACTTAATCGATCAAAAGCATCTTGCGTGTTTCTGTTTGGTTTAAATAATCTAATTGATAATAATAGACTCCCTTTTGATCCAATGTCGTATTATCAAGTTGGATCTCATTTAAACCTTTATGCATTTGATATTCCTTACGGATATATAATTTGCCGTTTAGATCGTACACGCTCAACTGAACGACTCCTTCACCCGGCATCTGAACTCCTATTATCGTTTTCTTATTCCATGGATTGGGTTCGTTTTGGAATACTTCAAAATCAAGCTTCGCAGGGTTCACGAAATTCAGAATGATTCCACTCTCTAAACCCGTTAATTTATCAACAGAAAGGGCTGCAGTAATACTAGAATTCAGCGTCAACAAATCGGAAATTTTACATGCGTGTTTTGCTTTAAATCTGAGCTTGAGCAACCATTCTCCATCTTCCATTTTACCATTCCAGCTAAAGCTCAATTTACCTGCTGCTGATTGTAGCATGGAATAATTTTCTTCTCTCACTTGTAGTTCAGTATTTCCCATTACCTGCTCTAATTCTATTTGATCCACTGGCCATTGCAATGTGAATTGCAATGCTTCAAACTTTGAACCATTTCTCATTCGGATTATCAGTTCTTCAGATTGATCTTTATCCAACATCTGGTCAAAAGCCTCCAATTCTAAATTATTATTATGTCTGCCAATAGAATGTTCAAATCCTTTGGTAAGCGCATTATTTGTTACATCTCCTATCTTGATCGCATAAAAATCTAACTTCATATCCGAACTTAAATTATTGATTAAATAGGATTCAGGAAATTTCTCAGTCAGACAATTATCTAAATCATTAAATGAATACAACTGATGTACAAATCTCCAACTTGTGTTGCCGCTTATTTCCGCAGTCACACCTAATATGAGTCTTCTTAATTCGGAAATATCCTTTGCCGTAATGCTACCATTCTTATTTACATCTGCTGCAATCATTTTGTATGCTGTATTCAAGGGCTCTAATCCTAAGATATGTCTTTGGATCTTTACTATATCTGCTGTACTCACGCCATTCAAC
>CAYMGR010000086.1:0-8967 GCA_964389985.1 uncultured Saprospiraceae bacterium | reverse complement strand
TAATAGCTCTTTACCTCTGAATAAAGAGATGCGGCCTACATAATTAGTATTAAAAAATGTAAGCAGAGCACTCCGGTTTTTTCGCAATAGACTCAAAGTTTAAATCCATCCCAATTTTCTTACCTTAGCATGAGCTTAAATCCATGCGATACTTATATTACATATTCTTACTACTTATATGCAATTCTAAATTAACTGCTCAGCAATCCTTTCAGGTGACGGCCCGGGGAGCTGGCAATTGCTGTTGTGGACAATTTGTTGAGATCTTTTTCCCAAACCTTGATTTTGAAGACCCTCCCTCACCTCCTCCGGGTGGACTGATTCTTTATTCAGTGGGTGATTATTTTGGCGGATGGACCTGTACACGTGCCACCATAGATCATAAAGATGCATTTTTTGGAAACCTGACTTTAGGCAACCCAAATGGTCGATCCAATTTTATTGATTTGCATGGTTCTCCCGGATTTGGAGCCATCGAATATAATTTAACTGGATTAACTGCCGGCAACATGTACAGGATTGAATTCTGGACGGCACAAAATGGAACAGGTTATACTTCAACCGGTACGCTCAAAATAGCAGGAGGTGCCTGGCTCAATGAAAATTGGATGGTTTCTGTGGATGGAAGTGTTTTTTGGTTTAAAGTTACTTTTGAGTTTATGGCCCAGGCTTCAACTGCTAAAATGGAATTTAGCAGCATTGGTGGAAGCGAATGGGGCGGGACCCTGCTGGATGACATTCATATTTTTGAATGCCCGGGTGATCTGGAAGCACCTCTCGTCAACAATCCGCCCGATGACCTGGAAATTGAATGTGATAAAGACATCCCTAAAGTGCCGGTGCTGAATGTAAATGATAACTGTGATTTAAATCCTGATTTTACGTTTAAAGAAAGTTTTGTACTCATAGATCCCTGTACTAAAATAATAACTCGTGCATGGGATATTAAAGACGATTGTGGAAATACAACGCACGAAGAACAAATTATTACGGTATCTGATAAAACCCCACCTGAAATTAAAAAACTTCCGGTTGATGCCCGGGTCAGTTGCGCATCCGATGTCCAAAAACAATTTACAGACTGGTTGAAAAATAATGGCAATGCCACTGCGTTTGATGAATGCGGAAAAGTAAACTGGAGATCCAATTACGATCATCTTCCAGGTAAATCCTGCGATACCGTAATTGCTGAATTCATTGCACAAGATCACTGCGGATTGGAAACGGTCGTTTATGGAACATTTTATGTAATCGATACCCTTGCTCCGCTCATGATTAAACCGGCAGAAAACAGAATATTAAATTGCAACCCGGCCTGGAAAGATTCGCTTACCATCTGGCTATCCAATCATGCCTATGCTCAAGCTAAAGATGATTGCGATACCGTTATCTGGTCCTCCAATTTTAAAGGAGACTCCACCCTGTCTCCATTAAACATTACTTTCTATGCGAAAGATCGTTGTGGAAATATGGATAGCACAAAGGCTCAATTTTATTACCGCAAAAGCAGCGATACCTTCTTCATAAATAAAACTTCATGTAGTATTCCGAAATCCATTTCAGATACGATGACTTTTCAAATCGCTGGTTGTGACAGCATTGTTATTGTCAATACACTGAAAGTTACTTCTGATACCAGCCGGTTTTTCTTGAATACCTGTGACCCACAGCACAAACTTACAGACAGTATCTATCTGGTCAATATGTTTGGCTGTGATTCAGTTGTTATCAATACCTACACCCTACATCCCGTTCAGCTAAAACAGATTCAGGATTTTTCATGTAATTATACCAACCGGACCCTTGATACCTTGACCCTTCAGGGAGTTTATTGTGATTCCATCATCATTACCGAACACCTCCCTTTGCGAAAAGATTCAATCAAATTACTAATCACCAGTTGCGATAGTACTCAACAAGGAACAGTTATTCTAAATTTGAAAAATCAATTTTCCTGTGACAGCATTGTTACCATACAAACGGACTTCTCTCCTCAAACAATAGCCAGAGTTCAATCCTTTGAATGTGGTTTAGCCATGCCTTATACAGACACCTTGCTTTTTAGCACGAGTTTATGCGACAGTTTAGTCATCACAGAACATCTTTCTCTACGCAAAGACAGCATGTTTATCCAGTCCCATACCTGTGATCCATCTAAGGCAGGAATGAATAAAAAAATATTAATAAACCAATTTGGTTGCGATAGTATTGTGCAAGAAGAAATTTTATTAGATCCCAGTCATCAAATTAATTTAATAAAATACAGCTGTCTTCCATCAGACACTGGTATTCGCATTCAAATTTTTACCAACCAATTTGGTTGTGATAGTATCATACAAACTCAAACCAGCTTGTTGAAATCTGACAGTACTTGGATTCAGAAATACACCTGTAAATTAAATGAATCCGGCATTTCGGTGTCTAACTTATCAAATAATGCCGGCTGTGATAGTATTATCATTACTAAAACAGATTTTATAAAAACGGATACGACGTATCGTACTAAAAAAACCTGTATCATCAATCAACAAGGAGTGGACACCATTCTAATTTCGGGAAGTTTTTGTGACAGCGTGCTCATACTCGAAACTAAATTTGTAGCCTCCGATACCAGTTACCAATTCCAAAAAACCTGCTTGCCTGCAAGGGCTGGTTTGGATAGCATAAAATTTATTAACCAACAGGGTTGCGATTCTCTGGTTTACATCCAAACCGATTACGATCCTTTAAAATTGAAAATAAGCATCGATTCGATTAGTTGTTTTAATGCTGATGACGGAAAAGTCCACATTACAAATACACAAGATTTTGGAAACAGGTTTACGGTAAGCATCAACAATCAAACGATGGTCAACCAATCTAATTTAAGCAAATTAAAACCCGGCAATTATCAGATTTCTGTAAAAGACAGTATGGGTTGCTTAACTGATACTTTGCAATTTGATTTAAGCAATCCTCCTGCACTGATTACCGATTTAGGAAATGATCTGGAAGTGAAAGCTAATACAGAATTCAGTTTAAAGTTAAATTACAATCGCAAACCTCAATTCATTCAATGGATTCCGACCCGGCTGACAAACTGCACAAATTGCGAAGAAATTAAATGGACCACTGATCAGGATATTTGGGTGTACACCATAAGTACAGATGAACGAAATTGTCAAAGTCTGGATTCAATTTTTATCAGAGTCCGAAAGGAGAATTCATTCTTCTTACCCAATGTGTTTTCGCCAAACGGAGATCAAATAAATGATTATTTCTTTTTACATGCCACAGAAGATTTGCCAATTGAATTATTTCAAATTTACAGTCGTTGGGGCGAATTGTTGTTTAGTTCAAGCACTAGTATTTGCAATCAAGAATCAAGCGGATGGAATGGCACATTTAATAATCAAAAAATGAATCCGGGTGTTTATGTTTATTATATACGTGTTCATTTAAAAGATGGCAATGTCCAGGAATTAAAAGGGGATGTTACTTTAAGCAGGTAGAATTATTAAAACGAAATGACTTCATTTCAATTCCTAAAAAGTCCAAATCCTCGCAGTATATTTGAATGTGTAATTAATTCATTCACCAATTAAATAATAAAATAGTATGAGTCTTAGAATAAATGACATCGCACCTGATTTTACAGCACAAACAACCCAGGGTTCTATCCATTTTCATGAATGGATCGGGAATGGATGGGCGATGCTGTTTTCGCATCCAAAAGATTTTACTCCGGTTTGTACCACTGAATTGGGTTATATTGCAAAAATTGCCCCGGAATTTGCAAAACGAAATTGTAAAATCATCGGCTTGAGTGTTGATCCGGTAGAAAGTCATTTAAAATGGGAAAAAGATATAGAGGAAACGCAAGGAGCTGCTGTTACCTATCCTATGATTGGAGATACCGATTTGGCTGTTGCGAAATTATATGATATGTTACCTGCTGAAGAAGGAGATTCCTGTGAAGGCCGGACTGCAGTTAATAATCAAACGGTTCGTTCTGTATTTGTTGTCGGTCCAGATAAGAAAATAAAACTCCAACTGACTTATCCCATGACTACTGGTCGAAATTTTAATGAAATTTTACGAGTCCTGGATTCTTTACAATTAACTTCTGAGCATAAGGTGGCCACCCCAGCTAATTGGAAAGAAGGCGAAGATGTTATTATAGTCACCTCTGTTTCAGATACAGAAGCTAAAGAAAAATATCCTGACGGCTGGAAAACGATAAAACCCTATCTCCGGATGGTTCCTCAACCCAAAAAATAATTCTGAACAGCAGCTAGTACATGAATAGCTTTGAAGCGGAAAGGCATTTAAAAGAATTCGGATATGGATAAAATTAATATCGATGAAAAATTATCTCGTTTTTCTGATCATTGGTCTCCCAAAATTATTGGCGAATTAAATGGGCAACAGATAAAACTAGCAAAATTTAAAGGAGAATTCGTCTGGCATAAACATGACGAAGAAGATGAAGCCTTTTATGTACTGAAAGGAAAATTTAAGATGCTGTTTCGGGATAAAGCTGTGGATGTTTTTGAGAATGAATTATTAATCGTTCCAAAAGGCGTCGAACATAAACCGGTTGCTGAAGAAGAAGTTTCTATTATGCTGTTTGAACCAGCTTCTACCTTAAATACAGGGAATGCCATTGATTCTCGTACTCTTAAAATACTAGATAAAATTTAATATATGAATCCAATAGTTAAAACCAAATTATTAAATGCAGCCGTTTTGTTGAGCTCCTTGTTTGCCTATTTAGAATGGGGCCATGACATGCATACTTTTTTATACCAGGCTGAATTGGATATTTTTGTGAAAGGATTTAAAGATCCTATGTCTGTGGTACATCCATTTACCTTGATTCCTCTATTTGGACAAATTTTATTATTCATTACTTTGTTTCAAAAAAATCCAAGTAGATTACTAAGTCTGATCGGAATATTTTCATTAAGTATTTTGCTACTGTTGATTTTTTTTATTGGTTTAATGGGTTTAAATTACAAAATCATTGGCTGCTCGATTCCATTTATCTTTTTTGGAACCTTGAGTCTAATTCACTTATTCAGACATAAATAAGCTTTCACAACGAATGATTGATTTTATTTGTTAATCAGGTCCATGAACCACCTTTTAAGAGAAGCCATACTTTCAGATATTCCGCAACTTCATAGAATACGATTGTCTGTGCTTGAAAATAAACTTTCACGTCCGGATGTCATTTCAAATAAAGATTACGAAAATCATATTCAGGAATTTGGAAAGACCTGGGTTTATTTAATAGAGGATACCCCTGTTGGATTTTGTTCAATCAATCATATGGCACATTCAATTTGGGCTTTATTTGTACATCCGGATCACGAAAATAAAGGCATCGGCAGCTTGCTTCAAAAAACTATGTTGCATTGGCATTTCGGGCAAAGTTCAGAACCCTTAGGACTCACAACAGCAGCAAATACCAGGGCTGAAAAATTTTATCTGAATTCAGGATGGATTTGTAAAGGCTCTCATGGCTTGTCTGAATTAAAATTTGAAATGACATTTGAATCCTGGTTAAACCTTAAAGACCAAGCCAAGGTATCAAAATTTAATTTTCTAAAAATTTAGGGATCAGGATGCGGTCGTTTAATCTTAAATCGTATTTTTGCGATTAAACGGTAACATGAAAAAGAAGGTTTTATTTCTTTGCATTCACAATTCAGCCAGGAGCCAAATGGCAGAAGCCTATCTCAAAAAATTTGGTGGAGACCGCTTTCATGTTTCGAGTGCGGGATTAGAAAAAGGCAAGCTCAATCCCCTGGCCATTGAAGTCATGCTGGAGGAAGGCATTGATATTTCTAATAACGAAACTACAGCCGTTTTGGATTTATTGCAACAAGGCAAGCGATTTGACATTGTGATTACCGTATGCGATGCGGCACATGCAGAAAAATGTCCTGTTTTTCCGGGTGTTCATAAAAAAATACACTGGGAATTTGACGATCCTTCGACGTTTACAGGCACTCCTTCAGATAAACTCAATCAAACCCGGCAGGTAAGAAATCAAATCAGAGAGGCTGTACAGAATTTTATTACCGAACATCTTCCATAAAATTGACCAGCGTGCATTTAAAGAAATATCTAGCTGAACTGATCGGAAGTTTTTCCCTCGTCTTTTGTGGAACAGGTTCCATAATTATTGATCAGCAAACCCAGGGAATGCTTGGTCAAACCGGAATCGCCGCATGTTTTGGTTTAATTGTTTTGGCCATGATCTTTACTTTTGGTGAACGATCAGGTGCCCATTTTAATCCAGCAGTCAGCATCTCTTTTGCAGCTGTAAAGCGATTTAATATCCATCAGATAATTCCCTATACACTTTCACAACTTTCAGGCGCTCTTCTTGCTTCCGGTTTATTGCGCTTCCTCTTTCCTGACAATGTGCAATTAGGTGCAACCCATCCTTCAGGAAGCCCATTGCAAAGTTTTATCATGGAATGGATCTTGAGCTATATCCTCATGCTTGTAATTATTCATGTTTCGCAGGGTTCCAAAGAATCCGGAATACTTGCCGGCATTGCTATTGGAGCAACGGTTGGACTAGAAGCACTCTTCGGAGGTCCGGTATCAGGAGCCTCCATGAATCCAGCCAGAAGTATTGCTCCTGCAATGGTTACAGGAAATTACGAACATTTATGGATTTACATTCTTGCGCCAATCTTTGGAATGCTTGCTGCCTCCTTTACCTGGAACTATTTAAATGGTTCTCCCATTCCTAATCCTAAAAACAATCAAGACAAACTACTTATTCCAAAGTAAAACCGCAATGATTGCAAAAAACAAGGTATACGCATAGCGAACGTATTCATAGAATGCAGTACTGGAATCATAGATCAACATCACTGTAATTCCGGTAACGCCAAACGCGACGGCATAATAGCCAAGCCATTTAGGAAAAAAAGTGTCCCGAATAATACCAATTCCAGTAGGTAAAAATCCTAAACAGAAGAACATATATCCCATTCTACGAAGGCATAAAACCCATTCGTAAGTGACTTCCAGTGTTTTAACAAATGGCTCTTGTTCTGCGGCAGCCAAGGTAGATGCCTTCCAACCAGCCCAGGCACCCATATGCATAAAATAAGCTTCAGCGGTGGTCCCAACAAATAAAGCTAAACTACAGACGATAACACCCGGATTAATAATAGGATGGGCAGATGAACTTCGCATCAGACTTCCCCAGGAAAACAAGCCCATAATTCCCAGAAACACCCCAAATACTAAAACCCTAAAGGACCAAATAAAAATCGTCTGATTTTCATGAGCCGTCAGTAAAGAAGCCAGATTAAAAGCATCCTGCAATTGTACAGGACGCATCAAATACCCCGCATTGACCATGATTGCAGACAAAGCCAGCAGTATTGCAGTAAATCGAACATTAAATTTTGAGTTTTCCATAAAGCATTCGTTTTAACAAAAGTACTATTTATCGCTAATCTATTCCAATGCTATTTGCCACCTTTCTTCAAAAAATCAATGACCGCTAAGCGAACATCCTTTCTCAAATCCTTTGAATCGTATTTAGAAGCATCACTAAGATGGTAGATTTCTGGATTCTTTGCTGTCAGAAAATCGAGATTTTTTTCTAAACCGGTCAACAAATAATCATTCATTGCAACATGGTAATTTTTTTGATCGTCCAGTGGTTCTTGCTTGATCCACCATTTTCCTTCTTTGGTCCGACTGATCCCGGCCCATTGTAAAAATCCTCCGGATCCCTGATTCGACCAACCAATTTCTAAAATACGCCGTAACAATGAACCCTTAATATCCATTTCAAGAATACTTCCACCATAAGGTAAAGCTCTTAGAATATCATACTGACTTAAACTTCCGGATAACAAATCATCTACCCGGACACTCCCTGAATTCATGATGGCTGCATCAGAAGTTTGCTGCGTACAAACAAGCATGGCCTTGCTAATCATTTCACAAAATGCAGCTGGCCTGTTACGCAAAGTTGATTCCCGAGCATCGTATGGTTCTGATAATGAAATTAATTGTTCATCGGGATCAAAGCCCATTTCGCGGATGACCTTATTCTCAATGGATTTCCATTTATTGACAGTTTGTGTCAGCTCCGGATCCAAAGCTATACTTGCATTTAAATGTACCAGGCTGGAATTAATTTTAAATTTTTTTGTTTTGACGTTAAAATAAACTCGATGAACATAAGCTGATTTTGCATTGGCATCCGCTTTAGTGAGTACCGTTTTCCCAATAAGATGTTTCATGTTCTCATGTTCATGGCCTCCCATGATTAAATCCAGTTCCGGATTTAATTTAGCCATTCTCTTATCATCCTCCATATTCAAATGGCTTAACGCAAACTGCAAATCAGTTTGAGGGACTATACTTTGCATGGATGTCTTTACACTTTCAAATATATCTTTGTAATACACATAATTAACTTTATTGGCCGGAAGACAAGGAGCGACCAATCCAATTTTTAAAATTTTTCCTTTAGCATTTGAAAATGGCAGGATGATGGTTTCGGGTATGGAAATCTTTTTTCCATTTGTTTCCTTATAAAAACTTTCCTGATTATTATTAACCACATGCATGACGTTGGTAGAAATCCATTGAAACGTAGATTCATTCATCCGTTTTTGCAAAGACTGCTCGTCAATATCAAATTCATGATTTCCAAAACAAACTAAATCAAGTCCGGCTCGATTCAATACATCTACCATTTGTTTGCCCTTAATGCGCTCGCCTTCCCATTTTAATGTCCCAAGTAAGGAAGGACTTAAAAAATCACCCGCCAGAACGGTCAGCACATTGGGATTTTCTTCCAATAACTTTTTTCGAAGGCTGGCTATTCGAGCGGCTCCACCAACGGTCCCTTTTTCAAGAGGTGCAATTTCATAAAAATCATTGACCTGCAATATGATTAAAGAAACGGTTTCATCTGTACTAAAATCGTTCTTATTA
>CAYMGR010000085.1:0-8977 GCA_964389985.1 uncultured Saprospiraceae bacterium | reverse complement strand
TTAAGTACCTGATAGCTTGAAAATGAAATATGAGCATCCACTTCTTGACGATCGTCTGAATTGAAATGGATCCCTTTACTGTAAATCCAACATAAAATATAATAAATAAAAAATCGTATAAATAATCCCAAACAAAAGACGAATACCGGATTTAAATACCAAATACTACTCACTATAAAAATAAATTCCAAGCTGGCTGCAAACATTTGGAAAATACTTATCTGCTTTTGTTTCAAATGATGTGAAAGGAATGCCGGATAATAACTACCCCAACCGATGAGTAAATAAATTAAAATAGAAACCAGCGCAATCTCCGGAAATTGGATCAAATAATTTCTCTCAAATAAATAAAAACAAACTAATAAAATGCTTCCAATCCCGATCAGTAAATATTGCTTTCGATTCTCTGCCCGAACGATCTTCAAATTAAATCCGGGTTTTTGTATCAGTGAAACATACATACCTGGATCTAAAAGAGCATTTGCCAATCTAAAAATGAGTTGAAAGATACTATAGATACCCATTTCCTTATACCCCAGAAACTGGCCTAAAAATATAAGACCTGCCAATTGCAATAAACTCATATACACTGAGCTTGAAAATTGCCATCTAAACAAATGGTTTAAAACCAAATGAGGGCTGGTTTCTGATTGAATGTCTTTAGACAAAATGCTTAAATTGGATGTAATATAATATTGGTGGCAAATAATTTATACTATGAATGATAAATTTACGCTGATCCTTCCAAATAATTAGATTTTTACCCCTAATCAATAATTGATTTTTTTTATGATGTGGGGTCTCAACATAATGAATGTGAACTCTATATTGTTGATTTAATATAAGTAAACGCGATGCCTGGCATTTAGTATACCAAACCTGCCCTGAATCCTTAGTATTAATTTGGATAAAATCGTAAAACATTTTACGGGTGTAAAGCTTTGAAATTTCATTCGATTGTTCTACTTTTTTCGAGCTCAGAACTAATTTTGATATTTGATTGGATGCATGGACTGTCAAAAGATCCGAAATAGAAGCCACTGGATTAGTTGTATGCAGAATTTTTTGCGGTAGTTCCACTTGATTTTGTAAAATAATTGATCCCATATCCCAGTAATCATTCATCTGGTGAAAGGTATAACCAAATTCCAAATCTTTTTCAAGCAGTTGCCAAAATATTGGAAAACAACCTCTGTATTTTGGCAACAACGAATAGTGAAAATTGACAATCCCGTTGGGGCAAGCCTCCAACAATTTACGACCCACTTTCTCTTGTATCCCTGCACTCAGAATAAAATTCATATCTGATAAAATATCTATTAAGTTTTCGTCATTTACTGATTGGAAACAATAGATTGGGATCTTATTTTGTTGTGCAAACCATTTCCAATACCAACTACCAGCCCATGATTGTAGCGAATGGGATTTTATAAATTGCATGTATCTTAAAAACCAAGTCGATCTTGTTGGCAGTATGGCTTTTTCTCTTTGAAGGATTAGCACGATAGCACAAGGACCCAGTTCTAAAAGTCTAGGGACAAACAATTTAGTGAATAAACTTGTCGGTGTTCCAATATAGGCCCGTTCAATTTTCATTTAAACTTCAATTAAAAGAAAAAACGATAACAAGTCCAAAAGTAGGGAGCGTCATTCGATTAAACGAATAAAATCATTTACTTTGCATAAATGTCGGCCATTAAACCTGAAGTTGTTCAACAAGCTGCCGAAAGGAGTTTGAATTGGTTATTGCATGCCTATTCGGCACATGGACAAGGTGGCTTTCCCCACAGCAGATGGATTTGCTTTCCATCCCGCATCGCCTGGAAAAAAGATTATCCCGAAACCTCTGGTTATCTGATTGAAAACTTATTAAACAGCACCAAACCGGAAGCCCATTTAGCTGCAATTCATTGTGCAGATTGGTTGACTCAAATTCAATCTCAGGATGGATATTATCACTCTGGTGTGAACTACAAAACTAAAAGTGCATTTAACACCTCTCAAATATTATTTGGACTAGATGCTGCCTATAGACATACCGGAAATCCACTATATTTTAAAGCCATGCAGAATGCATTTAATGCTTTAATAGAAAATATAGATCAAAACGGCCATTTCACTAAATATTTATACCATGAAGGCTATTTTGCCAGCTATTATAGTCGTTCTATTTGGCCCTTATTACAGATAGATCAAAAATATTTTAATGCTTCAAACCAACCCAAAATAGAATCAGCTCTTCAGTTGTTATATTTAAATAAAAATTCAGATCAATTTTTTAATCATTGCGGCTTTAAACCAAATGCCCCTGCTATAAGTCATTCGGTAGCTTATACCTTAGAAGGATTTCTGGAGTCCGCTGTTCTATGTCAAAATCATGAAATGTTTCAGTACATTTTAAATATCTTATATAAAATTTGCGCGCAAATACATTCCAATAAAAAAATTCCAGCTTATTATAATCATGACTTAACTGGCAACTACTCCTTTATTTGCACTACAGGTCAAATCCAAATGTGCTGTGTATTGATGAAAGCCTATCTATATACTCAAGAAGAAACATTTAAACTGAGCTCTGAATATTTATTACAAGAAATTCTTCAGTGGCAAATCAAAAAGAAATCTCCAGAACACGCAGGTGCTTTTCCTTCTTCCATCCCAATTTGGGGAGCCTATTTCCCCTTTCGGTACACGAATTGGACCACAAAGTTTTTTTTGGATGCTTGCTACTTATGGACTAAAATGAATATCAATACCTAATTTGTTACGTAATAAAATAAATTGAAACAAGCTCCATATTTATCTTAATATGACCATTTTTCCAAATTCTTTTTTGAAAAACTGATCTGTTTGGGTATCATATTTCTCCCACAATTTATTTTTATTGTCTTTCACATTAAAACGATATAAATAAACTCCATTCGCTAATTTTTCACCAAACTGATCTGTCCCGTTATACTCATAATCCGTCATATGTGTTCCTATCGTTAATGGACCCAATTCTGATTTACTAATTTCGCGCACCAACTTTCCTGAAATCGTCAGGATTTGAATGGAATAATTTTCCGGAAGTTGATCCCCTGTCAAGGTATAAACAAAACGCGTTTTGTTAACAAACGGATTGGGATAATTAAATAAGTTGCCAACCGAAGATTTAAGGACAATGGTAAAATCAATTTGATAATCTTGTTCCGTAGCAGAATTCCCTGAACCATCTATAGCGCTTACAAACAAACTATAAATTCCATCTTTCTTAAAATCACCAGAAATAATAGCCTTTACCTTATTTTCATTTCCAGTAGCTGGAATAAATTGCACATTTTGTTGTGCAAAATAGATTCGCTGAGGAAGCCCTCCAGGTTCCTTAATCCGCAAGGTAAATACGCTGGTATCATTTAACAGTAAATCCTTATTTTCATCTTGTAAACTGATTTCAATTCTGGATTTACTTGAAACGATCTCTTCATTATAAATTTTTAACCGGTCAAATGTAACATCCATATATGGTTTCAATTTATCCCGACGTACAAAAAACGGTATAATCGCTGTATTATTAAACGTATTTAGTTCATCCTGATCATGATTGGGATTTAACTCAATAAATAATTTATAGGCTCCATAAATTTTTGACGAATTAAAACTAAATGGAATTTTCTGATAGGCCAGACTGGCCATTGGTGCAAACCGCTTATAACTGATTGTTTGCTGATTGGTTTGACTTACAACAGTAAATTTTACTAACAAACTATCCAAATCAACCGGACCAATATTTTGTGCTAAAATCTCCAAATCAAGGATATCCCCCTGGTTAATCGTATCCTTCGCTTTTTTGTAATACTTGCTTGGATTAAATGCGGCATCCGGTAAACCCTTGTATAAAACCCGCCAATAAGTCAATTCAGGAGTTGTGCGATTCAAAGTATCCGCTGTTTTCCATTCAAGTTTTAATTTAGGAAATTGACTTGCCGGAATTTGAGACAAATCCTGTTGATTTGCATTCAGCGCCCCAAAAAGTACAGTCTCCACTCCATTAGTGTCGATTCCATAAATATTTATTTCCTGTGCATCCTCTGCATTGTCAAATCCGTGATAATCCCATAAAAAATTTGACCAATTCTTTGCAGGTCCTATGATTCTTGACTGGACGGATCCCGTTGTTTGAGGTATGGTAAAAGAATGCGAAACTTCATTTTCATCTGTAAAATTTCCAATGCTCTCTTTCACTTCAAAATCAGTTCTTCCTTTTCGGAAAATAAGAATATACGGTACAGAACTAAAGGACTTTAAACTAGTAACTTCTTTCGCTCCAAAACTTTGCAAAACAGTAAATAAATTTTTAGGTCCATCAGATTCCCACAATTCAGGATAATAAGAATTTTGGTACTGTGTCATAGTACTGAAAATAACTACATGATCTGCTGGAATACTTTGTTCCAGAAATTGAATCAAAGCACTTCGCTCAGTTGCGTTGGATGTTTTAAAAACAAAAAATGGCTTATTGATATATCCTGGATGATTTAAACTATTAAAATCTCCTCCACTTTGATTGACCCACATTCCGCCCGTAACCGGATTAAATACATTAATAACAATTCCGGAAAAATCTGAACTGTAATTCCAATAATCATAATCAGCTGCAACATCTGTACCCACATAGACACGAGGGCGGATATATGTTGGCAATTCAATGTAACCATTGTTTGCGCGAATCTCAACAAAGGATTCCGTATATTTAAACTGACGATCCGGCTCATTCAGTTTCATTTTATAAAAATCATTTTTCCTAAACTGAAAATAATGAGACTGGTTCCAACCTGCAGGGCTACCGGGCACATAAATAAAAGACGATGTTCTCCATGCAAACACACCTGAACCTGTGCTGTCTGGAGCAATTCTCCAATAATAAACGGCATCTGGCAACAAATTAATGTTGGGTGTCCAACTAATAACTCCTCCGGTTTGATTTATTTTAGTCGATAACTTCAGCGAACTGTTAAAGTACTCTGAAGTATCAATTTCCATGATATAGTCTCCTGCTTTTGCCAAGGTGTTTGCATTGTTAGCAATCAATTTTAAATTGTCTTCACTGACTATTGAAAATTCCTGAGGAAAAACTGGTCTTGCTTCATTTCCAAAAATATAAAATGTGTATCCCTTCTGACCTTGAATGATTAACTCATTATTGTTTTCAGCATCTCCCAAAGGCCCTTCCGCTAATTCATTTTTACCATCTAGTTTTACAAATAAGGTATTGTATCCGATCGATTCCTCTGCAGATAAGGGTACTGTGATGCTTACCAATTGTCGCGTTGCGGGAGTAGCAATTTTTTTCTCATACACTGAAATCAGTTTGCCGTTTGACTGCCGTAAATCAACACTTACTAAGATACTATCTTTAATATAGGCACCTAAATTAACTACCTCAAAATTAAACTCAAACTCTTTCTGCGTATTAAACACTAGGGAAGGATTCGTGGATACCGTCTTCGCATCTAGGGTATAATCCTGAAAGGTATTGACATTCAATTTGACTGCTGGATCTCCGTTAAAACTAGTTGAATAGGCTTGTGTTAATAATCGCTCTCCGCCTTGGACTGTTAAATTCGAATACGTTTCCCGAATAGCATCCCCGATGCTGCCTCCATAATATTTTCCACCGATTTGCTTATAAAATTCAGAACCATAAACACCTAAGATATCTGGAAAACCAGCGGTTGTATTTGCCAGATAAATTATAGAGCCTTTCTCCGGAGCCAGATTATGGTCTTCGCTAATCGAACGATTGGGCGCAAACATGGAACCGGCATAACAACCCATAGCCATAAATAGATGGTACTTATCCTTGTTTTTGTAAGAATCTACATTTTCCAAATTGAAATCCAATCTTATTGCAGCAGAATGACCCATAAATGCAATGATTGAACTTCCTTCATTGATTGAAGTTTTTAATTTTTCACTGTTGGCTACTTCAATAGAACTGCTACTTTGCTTATAAAAAGTTTGTACGTTGGCTCCATATAAATTATTCTCCAACACCTGCTCCATCGTATTTAATTGACCACTGATTAAGGTATAAATACTTGGATCGCCTCCTGATAAGTGAACGACCCGTTTTTCCCATTCCTTTTCTTCAATGTTATGTTGAGCGGTGCGCAAATAATTTTCGTGGGATTTTACCTTTTCTAAATACGCTTTTATTTCGGTTCCATTAATTACCGGCAAACGGCCGAAAGAATATAAAGCTTTGTTTTCATTATCGGTTACCAACATGATATCCGCAGCCGGAGAGGAATAGGTGGGTACAAAAAAGAAATTTGGATCTACTCCATTTTTCCGATAATACGGATATTCAAGACCTTTGCCAAGCACCAAACAATAATGCAAGGAAGGCCAAATTGATTTGACATATTGTGAAAAATTCCGCACTGCCAAAGGATGCGTATAAATTCCGTAGGCAAATAAATCATAAAGCTCCTCTACATTAACTTGGATGACATTGTAGGATCCTCCTGCCTGAGAAGCACGATAATCTGCATATGCCTGAACATAGTTATTGCCTTGTCCGTCATTCGTTAAATTTGGATGATATAAGATTAGATAATTATAATCACCAGGTTTCAAATCCAAAAATTGAACTCGCTGCAAACTAGGAATTGACTTTATTGCACTTTTAGCAAATAAAATAAGTTCGCGCTCTACATTAGATTCAGGAATTGTAATTTTATAGATTCCATTAGCTTCTCTCGTGCTCGTTAAATAAAACTGATTGGTTCTATCGTAAACAAACAGTTCATCAGATCCATTAAACTCTTCAATTTCCAGATATTTCCGAATCGGACTAGCTCCAATTTTAAGTTTAGCATAATCTAATTGATCAAAAACAAAATCTGCAGGATACGTTGTTTCCAAGGTCGCAATAGAAACTTGATCTTCCGGATTGGAAACCGCTTCTATGCGGAATTGCATCGTTTCATTTATTTCCGACGAATTACGACTTATTTCCTTTATGCGAATTTTATACCCAGCAAATAAATCATCTTCAATTTGAGTTCCATCCAGCAAGAAATTGATTTTATGAGCTGAATTATCTTCTCCATAACCACCTATTCGGGTAATAATTTTAGTATCCGGACCTGTTTTATTCAGGTGCTTAAATTGTAAATTAAAATCACGACTTCTGAAATGGTCACTCGCATAACCCTGACAAGCATCAAAAAGAGGAAATTTTTGTGCGTTGCCATAGCCTACCCCTCGTTTAAAAGATAATTCTGAAAAAACTTCTAATTGGGTCTTCAAATAAAATTCATCTTTGGGTAAGGGAGCAGATAAATCATTTTGGATCCGTGCAACTTCATTGGAGTTAGTCTCTGTCTCCCAGGTTAAAAAATAAGCTGCAGTATCTGAATGCATGCTGTATTCCGGATTCATTAAAATGGAAGGATCATTAAATAATGCAGCATCTAGTTCTGCTCTGTTCCGCTTCCCATAAAACATCAAATAATCATCCGGATTCATTAAACCCTGGGTGGTCCGAATGACAGAAACATCCTGCCCAAAAGAAATAATATGAATCTTATCCGCCTCGATGGCACCTAAAGGAAATCCTGCCTGGTGCAAATCCTGATAGCTGATTTTATAAATACCATCTTCATGAATTTTAAATTTGTAATAAGTCTGATTGGCTTTAATCCACTCATTTCCAAAAATGGATTGACCATTAAACTGCATCTGTGCAAAAAGCGATAAATTCAGTAAAATCAATAGCGTTGATAAAAAGGTACGATTCATAGTAAAATTGAATTTTGGGCTAGATAATCAATCACAAACATATTACATTTATTTGTAATATTTAAACCTCACGAAGGATTTTTTACCTTTAAGCTTGTGGAGCACTCTTTTTTATATATAGCTATTTTATCGCAGGGCATTTTAACAATATATTGGTTATTGATCTACAGCTCTTTAAAGTATTACAAAACGCAAGCCTCCGTCTCAAAACAATTTCCTGTCTCCATTATTATTTGTGTTCGAAATCAATTAAATCAGATTCAATCTAATTTGGAATTTTTTCAAACTCAAGTTTACCCTGAATTTGAAATTATTTTGGTTGATGATGATTCAACGGATGGATTAGAAGAATGGGTTAATGATCAAAAATTTGATATTAATAAGTTCAGCTATCTAAAAATTGAAAAAACAAAAGACGGTAAAAAACAAGCCCTCACTTCAGGGATTCTGCATGCCCGATACGATTACCTGGCATTGAGTGATGCGGATTGTAAGCCCATCAGTAATAGATGGTTACAATCAATGATGGAGGCTAGACAAGAAAATCACAAAATTGTATTAGCCTATGCTCCTTATCAGACAAGCCCCGGTTTATTGAATAAATTCATTCGATTTGAAACGGCATTTAATGCCTTGCAATATCTTAGTTTTGCTCAACGCAACATACCCTATATGGGTGTTGGACGAAATTTAATATATCATAAATCCTTGTTTCATTTAGATGCACTCCATTTAAATCTTTCATTTGGAGACGATGACTTATTTATAAATGCTGTTGCAAAACCAGATAACACGAGTATTTGTTTGAATCCAGATTCATTTGTAATGAGTCAACCAAAATATTCATACGCACACTATTTTAAACAACGCTGGAGACATTATGCTGCTTCTCATCATTATAAGACTTCTTCAAAAATAATATTAGCAGTTTATTTTGGTTCCATGTATTGCTTTTATCTAAGTTTATTTGTACTTCTTGTTCAAAAGGATTTCTTTTCTTTTAGCATCCTGCTTTGTCTGCATGGCTTCATTCTTTGGCCTGTTTTCTGTACTAAAATGAATCTGCTAAAGGAAAAAGGCTTATGCCTTATTTTTCCATTATTACTAGGATTCTATTGTTTACATTTGATGCTTCTATTTCCATTTGGTTGGGTTTGATAGAAATGGACTGTGGTGGTTGGGTTGTAAT
>CAYMGR010000084.1:0-8984 GCA_964389985.1 uncultured Saprospiraceae bacterium | reverse complement strand
CCCATACTTTTATCCAAATCAACTTTTGCCTGGATCAAACTTATTTGTGCATCAAGAACATTAGCTTGCGCCTGATATAAATCTCGTTCTGCATTACTTAATTCCAGACTGGATCCAACCCCTTCTTTAAATTTAATTTTTGTTGTATTGTAAATTCGCTCTGCCAGTTGTAATGTTTTTTGGCGAGCATCCAGGGTGACACTGCTGTTTAAATATTGAATTTTGGCATTATCGAATTCCAATTGAGCAGCTGATTCAAATTGCTGTTGCTGAAATTTAGTTTTATCCAATAAGGTTTTAGCACGCATGATTTTTGCTTTCTTATCAAATCCATCAAAGATTGGGATATTTAAATTTAAACCAACGATGCTTGTAGGAAACCAGTTATTATCCTTTGAATCAAATAATTTATTGCGCTGAAGACTTTCCTGAAAATTAGCAAAACCATATAACGATGGAAGGTAGGCCACTTTATATCGTTTGATATTGATTTCAGCCAATTGCAATCCTTGTTGGATGACCGGATATTCTGGTCTCGCATTTAAATTTAGTTGAATGGAAGGATCCATGATATCAACATAGGACTGATTTAAAACCAGATTTAAGGAATCACTCAATTGAATGGATTCTCCAATCGGAAAATTCATTTGAAATTTAAGCACATTCAATCCTATATTTCCTAAACGTTCCAGTTTATCTTTTTCTATGGTTAAATTTTGTAAGGACAATTCAATCCGTTCCACATCTAATTTTTCGATGAGGCCGGCTTTATAAATTTCATTGAGATCCGAATTCATTTTTTGTAAATTCGAAATATTCCTGGTAACTATTTTTAAATTTTCTTGCAATGCCAAGGCAGCCAAATAAGCTTTGGTGACCTGATATTTAATTTCTGTTTCCGTTTGATTGATTTGTTTGACAATTAAATCTTTATACAAACGTTGCGCTTTCAGTCCCACAAAAAAAGACCCGTCAAATAGCAGCGTCGAAAATTCTAAACCTGCAGTCAGGTTGTTTTTGGTACCAAATTGTACAGGCACTCCCGGACCTGCATCGATATCCCTGCGTGCTAACAAATTCTCATCAAATAATACATCATAAATCGCCGGACTGATAAAATTGGGGAAAATACTAGTTGGTAATTTTAAAAAATAGTTGTAGGAAACACTTCCAGATAATTTAGGAAGACCAATGGCATAATATTCTTTCAATTGTCCTTCTACATCCTGTACGTCCAACTTTTTGATGTTCAGACTGAGGTTATTGATTTTTGCATATTCAATGGCCTGTTGGAGGCTGTAGGTTTTTTGACTGAACCCAGAGGAAATCATAAACCCAAAAGCCATTGCAAGTATAAGTAGTTGCTTCATTCAGAAAATTTTACAAAGATGATTAGAAAGCGTATGAAATGGAATCATTTAAATCTGATTAACGAATAGAATCTGACCGGATTGCAGCAATCGGTAAAAAGCCATGGAATTAAAACTAATTTTGCGTCCTGATGTTTAGAATTCTTCTCAAAATGAAGGTTTTTTTGCACATATTTTGGGTATTTGCAGGACTTTTTTGGGCTTGTCAAGCTCAGGATTCATCTGTAAAGCGAGTAAATGGAAAGGATCCTTCCAGTCTTTTTCAAACATATTGTGTCAACTGTCATGGCCGGGATGGATCGC
This sequence comes from uncultured Saprospiraceae bacterium, assembly GCA_964389985.1. Taxonomy (GTDB): domain Bacteria; phylum Bacteroidota; class Bacteroidia; order Chitinophagales; family Saprospiraceae; genus Vicinibacter. The sequence continues at coordinate 7,311 of CAYMGR010000084.1, read as the reverse complement.
TCAAAATAAATGGTGCTAAGGACCTCCGTTATTCCCAACTAAGTCTTGAAGAACGGATATTGGTTATTTCAGAAGGCCGAAATGTAATGACAGCCTTTAAATCCGTACTCAATAATGATCAAATCAGAGCATTGGCTATCTACACCCAAGGGCTCAATCAAATGCCAAAGGATGGCCAATAATTCAATCTTTTTGACTGGAGGCAGCGGACTATTAGGTTCGGCGATATTAAATAATCTGTTAGATTCTGACTATGAAGTTTGGCCATTAAGTCGATCCGACCAAGCAATTGAAACTCCATCAAAGTTGATCCATGGAGACTTAATGGATCCGGTGTCTTATGAGGATTCATTAAAAGGGATTCAAACCATTATTCACTGTGCAGCGCTCATATCTTATGATTCCAGAGACCGGGAGAAATTATATAAAGTCAATGTCCAGGCCACTCGGGATCTCGTCAATGCTGCACTATACCAGGGCGTTTCAGAATTTATTTTAATCAGTTCGGCATCGACAATGGTACGCTCAGCAAATGAAAACCTGGTATCAGATAGGGCAGTCGGCTTGCCCGTTTTTAAATCGTACTACGCAGAAACAAAATACCTGGCTGAACTGGAAGTTTGGAGGGCATTAGCGGAAGGAATGAAAGTGAGCATTTTAAATCCAAGCCTCATTCTCGGTGTTTCAGATTGGAATCGTTCCTCCATGCAAATTTTTCAAAAAGTAAAAAATGGATTAAGGTATTACCCACCGGGTCATTTGGGATTAATAGCCGCCCCGGATTTAGCCGAAATAGTCCTTTGGATTCTTAAAAAGAATTTGTGGAATCAACAATTCTTATTGAACGCAGAGACCTGGACCTATAAAGATTTTTTAAATAAAATTGCGCAGGAATTGGCCCTTCCTCCAATCGACAAACCGGCTACTTTTTTTTCTGCGAAAATTCTTGCCGGGATCGATTCAATCAACCAACTCTTATCACATAAACCGGCCCTTATTAATGCTGAAACCATCCGATCCAGCTTTAGTCCCATGCAATTTGATGACTTAAAAACACGCGAAAATTTAGCCTACCCATATCGTGCAATAGATTCCTGGATCTCACAGCTCTGCAAATCTGCTCTTATTTAAAAAAAATTGCAGCTTTATTTTAATTCAAGCAGAATTAAAATAAATTATAAACTACAGTTAATTAATTATATACACATACTATTAAATAAAATATGTTTTATAGAATAGCATGTACGTTAATCAATTGTAAATTTATCTTTAATTAAAAATCCAATTTTATGAAGAAAGCTTTACACCTTTTATGTTTTTCAATTTTTTGTAGCAGTCTTTTCAGTCAGGCTGTTGTCGTAAATTCTCCTGCTAGTATAGCTGGCGCTTATCAATTTGGTACAGCAACAGCTTGGGGAGCCGATTTATTATCTAATATTTGGACTGCAGATGCTGCACTCATTCAGACGAACAATGCCATGAATCCAACCAATGGTTGCGACACAATCGTCAATAAGGCAGAACTAGCTGGAAAGATTGTCTTGATTGATCGGGGTGTGTGCAATTTTAGCTTCAAAGCTTTAAATGCACAAGACTATGGGGCAATTGGTGTTATTATTTTTAACAATGCTCCTGGAGCCGGTGTAGCCGGGATGGGTGCTGGTACATTTGGAGGATCTGTTACCATTCCAGTTGTGATGTTATCCTATGAAGATGGGGTTAAAATCAAAGCAGAGTTAGCAAACGGACCGGTTAATATTTCCATCGGAAATATTCGATTTGCAAATGACTTGGCTACAAATAGTCGCGAAGCTGTTTGTCATGCCCCATTTGGTACATACCCTTTTTCATGGATTAAAAAGACTGGAGATTTCGAATTAACTCCTGGTGCTACTGCCACTAATAAAGGAAATAATTTAGCCACCAATGTAAAAGTGAATGGTAAAATTAGTTTCACACCAACAGGTGGTTCAGCAAATCAGTTTTATGATAAAACTTCTGCCGATGGTGTTTTTATTGAAGTAGATTCTTCCTTTGATATCTTATTAGACGCTCAAGATTTAATGGGCCATGCCAGTGCAACCGGTAAGGGTTCTATTTCTTATTTGGTGAGTTCTGATAGTTCAGAAGTTTCATCAGGAGATAATCGTGCAGTTTCTGATTTTTATCTTTCCAATAATTTGTTTTCAAAAGCACGTTTGGCTGCAAATGGTCAAGATCCATTTATTACGAATAATTATAGAAGAGGTGATGGAACCAATGCTGAATATATTACTGGTTTTAAAATTCCTTATGGTAAAGGATGTAAAATTGATACACTTCTGTTTAATATGGCAGTTTCAACACCAGCTACTTTAGCAGGATTAACACCTGAGGCAACATTATATGGTTGGCAGGATTTGAATTCGGATGGCGATGCTACAAATGATGAGTTAAGTTTTCTAGCATTGGGTACATACACATTTGATGCCGGTGAAACAAGAAGTGCAGCAGTGGTTAGAGTACCTCTAGAAGATTTTAATACAAGTGATCCAGGGTATACTATTTTGGATGACAATATTGGCGTTTTCGTTGGAGTTCGTTATTCGGGTACAGACCAAACGCCTTTTTTTGGTTTTGACGAAGGAATGGATTATTCTTGTAACAATTCAGTTCGTTCTGCTGCCGGAAATTTGGCAATTACAGATTTACCTTATCTAGGAATTACAGGTTACGATGCGAATACCGGGGTACCTGATTTAGATAATTCAGCATTTACGTTCACAGGTCTTACAAGTGCATTAGCAGTTTCAATGGTGTTTTCAGGGCCTTGCATTATCGTAAATAATGAACAGTTATCTGATTTGGATGCACAGTTGATTGCTTATCCAAATCCGGTTAAAGATCATTTAATCGTTAGTTTGAGCCTTAAAGAAAACAGTTCCAAACTGGTTTACAATATTATTGATAATATGGGTCGCTTGATTCGTCAGGAAGTAGATCAAAACAACAGTAAAGAATATCGTGCTCGTTTTGATGTGCGCAATCTTCAAAATGGACAATACCATTTACAAGTTCGCACAGATAAAGGCTACAAACAAATCAACTTTGAAGTCTTGAAATAAAAATTGAATTGATAGAATAAATTGAAGGCTGTCTGCACATGCGCGGACAGCCTTTTTTTTAATTTATCATTCAATAAAAAGTTTGATTCATTAAGAACGTGTTGTTTGGAAAATAATAGCTAATTTCACTTTATAAAACAAAACAAAATTCATCATATGAAAAGATCTAGCTTAATATTATTCGGATTGCTACTGTTTGTTTTTCAGGCCTTAGCCCAAAGAGTAATAAACGGAACAGTTCAAGATAATGTTGGAAATCCTTTGATAGGAGCCAGTGTCTATGTGCTTGGGACTACAACGGGTACAGTTTCCGATGCCAATGGCCATTTTAGTATTAAACTAACTGAGGGTCAGCAATTGCAAATCAGTTTAGTAGGATACAATCCGGCAACGCTTTCTGATTTTAGTAATCCAAATCTCATTATCAAACTGGAGCCTTCGATCACAGCACTGGATCAAGTAATCGTCGTAGGTACTCGCAGGGCGAATCGGATTCAAACTGAAACACCTGTGCCGGTTGATGTTTTGCAGATCAATCAAATGCAGTTCCCAACGGCAAAAATGGATGTAACTTCAATGCTAAATTTTTCCGCACCTTCATTTAATTATGCAAAACAATCCGGCTCGGATGGTGCAGATCATATCGATCTTGGTACCTTGAGAGGAATGGGACCTGATCAGACCCTAGTGCTCATTAATGGTAAACGCAGACACCAAACTGCTTTTGTATCGGTATTTGGAACTAGAGGTAGAGGTAATTCCGGTACTGATCTCAATGCCATTCCCCAATCATCAATAGACCGAATTGAAATTTTAAGAGATGGTGCATCTGCACAATATGGTTCAGATGCTATTGCCGGTGTTATGAATATTATTTTGAAAAAGAATCCGGGAAAATTAACGGGCAGCGTAGGTTATGCAGCTTATAATGATACTAAATACAATACGATCCTTTCAAAAGATCAGGGTTATCAGGAATATGATAAAAAATTAGATGGTACAACCTTTAATGCAGGAGCTAATTATGGCATTAAATTAGGCGACAATGGTGGTTATATCAATATCGGTGCGGACTTTGCAACGATTGCAAAAACCTATCGCCAGGATCCGGATCAAATATTACCCTTTAATATTTATCGCAGAACACATGGAGATGGTTCTGTGGATGCTTATGGCGGAACGGCAAATTTTGATCTACCTCTCAATCAAGAAAATTCAATGAGTGTGTATGGTTTAGCCAGCTACAATTTTAAAAATTCAGATGCCTTTGCATTTACACGTCGATTTGATGATAATCCCGAACGCTTCCCAACAGACGCAGCTGGTAATTTAATTCCGGTTCCTGGTATCATAAAACCAACAGCTGATGGAAGTAGTTTTTATTATAATCCACATATTCAAACAGATATTAATGACCTTTCTGGTCTTGTTGGAATAAAAGGGAGTCTGGGTTCAGATTGGAATTGGGATTTGAGTGGTAGTTATGGAAAAAATGATTTTCACTTTTATGGAGATGGTACGTTCAATGCAGGATTGGGTGCAACTCAAACCCATTTTGATGATGGTGGATTTAGTTTTGCACAGGCTATTGGTAATTTTGATATTGGAAAAGAATTTCCATCTATTTTACAGGGTTTGCATCTGGGATTAGGTGCTGAATTTCGTTCAGAAAATTATCAATTGTATGCAGGAGAAGCAGCTTCTTACACCAATTATAATGCAGATAAACCAAGTGGCTCGCAAGGATTTCCTGGTTATCAACCTGCCGATGAAGCAGATGAAAGCCGAAGCACCTTTGGATTTTATACAGATGTCGAATTGGATCTAACAAAATCCTTATTGCTTGAAGGAGCTGTACGCCTGGAAAATTATTCTGATTTTGGATTTACAGATAATTACAAACTAGCTGCACGCTATAAAGTAGATGGAATGACTACATTAAGAGGATCTGTTAGTACAGGATTTAGAGCACCTTCATTGCAGCAAATAAATTTTAGTTCGACATTTACTACCGTACAAGGTGGTTTGATTTCAGAAGTAAAAATTGCACCCAATTCCAGTCCAATTACCAAAGCAGCTGGAATTCCGGAATTGAAAGAAGAAGTTTCAACGAATTATAATTTAGGTGTTAGCATTCGCCCGCAATCAAACATTACATTTTCTGTAGACGCTTATCGGGTTAAGGTTAAAGATCGTGTGGTACTATCCGGTCAATTTAGTGCAGATGATCCAAGTCTAAGCGCCAGTTTGCGTCAGACGCTACAAGATTTGAAAGTTGGCTATGCCCAATTTTTTGCAAATGCAGTGAATACCACCAATTCTGGAATCGATGTGGTTTTGGATTGCAATCATAAATGTGGAATGGGTACCCTCCGTTACTTGTTTACAGGGAATGTACAGAAAATGGAAATTGATAAAATTAATGTACCCAAAGAATTGAGCACCTCTCCTTCAAATAATGAATACTTTTATAGTGTTCGGGAACAGAATTTCTTATTAGCCTCAGCCCCTAAAACCAAATTTGGAATGAGTTTGGATTATAATTGGAAACGATGGACCATTGGTACTCGTTTAAATTATTTTGGTCAGGTTAATTTATATGGATATGGTGATTTTAATAGTCTATTACCAGAAGTTCCGACAGATGCAGATGAAACAATTCGGGTCGCCGATTTATATCTCTATAAACCAAAATGGGTGCAAGATCTTTTTGCCTCAGCTAGAATAATCAATGGTCTAACTTTGTATTTAGGTGTGGACAATATTTGGAATGAACATCCGGATTTGGGCTATGTACCAGGTGCAGCAGGTTGGGCTTATAATAATGAAACCGGAGGTCCATGGGACGCAGTTCAAATGGGAGGAAATGGTAGAAAATTGTTTGCCCGTTTAGGATTTAATTTTTAATTCAAATCTTTATTTATTAAATCCCAAATCTGGATCAATCAGATTTGGGATTTTTTTTTCTTTTCTGCATGAATCAACTATCCAGACAATTAACATATCCAACTTTGTTGGCATTGGTCATTGGTGCAGTCATTGGTTCAGGCATCTTTCTAAAACCTGCGAGTATGGCAGCCCAGTTTCCATCTGTGTATGGAATTTTGGGATTGTGGCTTTTTGCAGGCGTGATTACAATAATTGGCGCCATGACGAATGCAGAAGTGGCCAGTATGTATCCCGAAACAGGAGGGCAGTATATTTTTTTTAAAAAAATGTACGGACCGTTTATTGCTTTTTTATATGGTTGGGCTTCAATAGTGGTTTTTAATACAGCTGGAATTGCATCTATTGCCTATGTAGCCTCATATTATTTAGATTATTTGGTCCCACTATTTCGTTTTTCCGAAGAAATTGAAAAATTATATTCATTTCATTTACCGGGAGTGGGTACCTTTTATATATTGGAGATGTTTGGCAGAAAAGTTCTCACAATTGGGATTATTATTTTTTTTACAATTTTTAATTGTTATAGTACGCAACAAAGCAGCTGGATTCAACGCTTTCTAACGGGATTGAAAGTATCCAGTATTTTATTGGTTTTGCTTTTATTGTTTTTGTTTACAAAAGAAAATCATTTCGCTTCCGTCAACACATTCATTCCTAGCAGAATATTAAACTGGTCTGGATTTGTTGCTGCTTTGGCGGGGGCTTTTTGGTGTTTTGACGGATGGAATAATCTGGGATTTGTAGCGGGTGAAATAAAAGATCCCGGTAAGACCATTTCTAAAAGTTTGTTTTCTGGTTTATTGATCTGTACAGCTATTTATTTATTATTTAATGCAGTGATCTTTTCCGTCTTGCCCTTCCATGAAATTCAGCAATCAGAATTTGTAGCAGCACTGGCGATGGAGAAAATATTTGGCCATGCAGGAGGATTGGTAATCAGTTTCGTCGTCATTGTTTCCGTTTTAGGAGCTGTCAACGGAAATATATTTGCCTGTGCTCGGGTGACGTATTCATTTGCTAATGACTACCAGTTATTAAAAGGATTGTCTTCCATTCATGCCACATACCAAACTCCTTATTATGCAATTATCATCAACTCTATTTGGGCATGCTTGTTTGTACTATCCGGTTCGTTTGATCAATTAACGGATATTCTCATTTTCGTCAGTTGGATCTTCTATGGCTTAAGTGCAGCAGGGGTCATATGGATGCGTTACAAACAACCACTAATTGAACGACCTTACAAAGTTCCTTACTT
>CAYMGR010000083.1:6631-9195 GCA_964389985.1 uncultured Saprospiraceae bacterium | reverse complement strand
ATTTCATCTTCTGAAAAAATTCCTTTTTTCTCTTTGTGCTCCACTTTTAAGTATCCATTTGCACCAAAGTAAGGTATTAAGCATAATGCATCCCTGCGATCTGCTTTGATATCTATAGCATAACCTGCTAAAGCAGGGTCCATGCTTTTAGGTGGAAGGTAAGAAACCATATCTGCCAGTTTGGTATCCCGTCCATGTTTCCACCAGGCATAGAAAAAACTGATAATCATTAAGATTGGTAAAATGAGAAACTTTAGATGGTAAAAGCCTAATTTCAAATTAGAGTATTCTGCGATGATACCTTTTGGCATTCGTATAGCAACCGTCATGGCCTTCCCATTTCCTAAAAACTCCTTACAATATCCTTGTAAAACACCATTTTTGAAGGTATATACAGCTCCATTTTCTTTGGAACCATATACACCTGTTCGAACTTCAAAATCTCGTTCGGTCAAATTTATGGATCGAGGTATTTCAACTCTAAATTCGGCCGATCTGATTTCAGTATCCCAATAATCCCCAATCAGATTCCAATATAATTCTGTTTGTCCTTTTCCATTCAGGAGGGCATTCCAGACAGAATAATGTAAAATATACATTTGCTCACCTTCAATCAATTTATCAGCATCACCAATTTTTATTCGAATCCCTGTTCCTGAATTTTCAACATCGTAGGTCTTTTCATCGACCTTTAAATTTTCGATAAATAGTTCATGGGAAAAATAACGATCAAACCAGCTCCCGGAATTCGTTTCGTCCACGCGATATTTTAATGGTTTGTCTATCAACAAGCCATGACGGGGACTAGTGAAGTTTGCTAAAATAGTTTCGGTAACATCTAATCGCCCATTGGTATTTAACTTCAGCTCAATGTTAAAATGCTTTATATAATAATATTCTTGAGCCAATCCGTTTCGGATGAACAGAATACTAAATAACAGGAGAATCGTGAAAGTTCTAGTCAGCTGATTCACCCTTTAAAACTGTACAGTAACATTTTGACGGCTTTGTTCGTCGGTTTCAAAAAAGTCAAAGGTGTTAAATCCGAAGCTACTAGCAAAGAGTACACCCGGGAAGCCTTCAACTTTATTATTATTCTCGCGTACAGTAGCATTATAGTAACGGCGTGAATTTTCAAGATTCTGTTCAATCTCGTTTAGATTTTCTTGTAACTGTAAAAAATTGGTGTTGGCTTTTAGTTCCGGGTAGCTTTCAGCTAAAGCAAAAACTTGTCTTAAGCTAGCTGTCAGAGTTTGATCTGCAGCAATCTGACCATTGATATCCCCTTTTGAAACACTTAATGCAGCATTTCGTGCAGCAATTACTTTTTCCAAAGTTCCGGATTCATGAGCGGCATATCCTTTTACCGTATTAACGAGATTTGGGATTAAATCATAACGTCTCTTTAAAGCAACATCTATATTGCTCCAGGAGTCCATTACGGCATTTTTCGCGCCAACCAATCCGTTGTAAATAAATACAGCCAATAAGGCCAGAGCGATCACAATAATTAGATAAATCATTTTTACGTTGTTGTTTATTTGTAAATATAAATACAATTATGCCTTTAAAAGTTCCTTGACTTTAAAAATTCCTGTTTAGAAATTCATTTTCAATTTAATATTTAGACTCAGGCCTTCCTCGTCTGCAAAATATCGCAGGCGATTTAAATAGTCACGATACCTGGTATTCAGCATGTTATCAAGTTGAATATTCAATTTGAAATTTTTGTTGAATAGTTTAAATTCTGTTTCAAGAGAAGGATTGAGCAGCCAATAAGCATCTGGAGCAGCTAAAAATTCCTGACCTTCTGGTATTTGATTTTGTTTAAAAACATGTTTGGCCCGAAGTTCTATTTTTAAATTTTTGAATCCCAAAATTTGATTCATCTGATAACTTAATCCAGCGCTAAACTGATTGGGGGGCATGTATACCAAAGCATCATCCATTTTTAAATCTTTGCCAAGTAAATAAGCTGATTGAATTAAAATCTGCCAATGATGGCCGAATTCATAGCGTCCCAGGAAATCGATTCCGGATATCCTTGCATTGGTTTGTTTATAAATATATAAAGGGAATGCGCCTCGAATCGTTAATCTCAATTCTTTTTGCGGTTCTAAATAAATAAAATCGCGAATAAATTGACTGTATAAACTTAATTCCATATTTAATTTTTCTGTAATATGGATGGATTGAGTTAAAATACCTTTCAGAGAATGTTCAGAATTTAAATTCCGGTTTCCTTCTTCTATTCCTGCAACCGCCTGATGTAAGCCAAAACTAAATCGCTCATTAATTTCAGGTGAACGTTTTGTATATCCTGTATTCAAACGAATTTCCCATGATTCATTTAGAGGCATCCTGATTCCCATAGAAAATGAAACATTGTGATACTGCTTCGTTTCATGTTCTACCACCCGGGGTAAAGTAAGTGAAAAAGGTTTCACATTTTGTAAGATCAGGTCATAGCGATTTCCTAATTCAAAACTATTTTCAGCCCATTTGTATTTATAACTGATAAAAAGTCCGCCATCAAATAAACTATAATTTGGAATTAATGGAAG
>CAYMGR010000083.1:0-6531 GCA_964389985.1 uncultured Saprospiraceae bacterium | reverse complement strand
TTTGGAGATTCAATTCTAAAACTAAAGTGGTCTTTGGTATAATAGGGTACTTTTGCATGAATGGCTGCTTCCAAATCGTTTAGATTTCCAATGTGTGATCCTCTCAGGATTCCGGGTTCTGAATAAAAAAAACTATAATAAACCTTGTGCTTTATTGTACTGGTCGGATTATTGATCCATTCAAGAGAGGAACCAAATTCTCTGTTCCCTGTATTGCTTAAATAGTAGGATGGACTTTTATGATCTCCGGAAACTTTTGCGGACAAGGTATAACGCCAATCGAAATGGGGTCTGGATTGTTCCATTCGCAAGCCACTATAAACGGAATGACCATTTGTGAGATAATTTAATAAAGCTATGCCATGAACGTGCGGGTCCTTATCTACAGGGCCACTTTCAGTCAGTATTATGCCGCCTAAACTGTTTCCGCCATAAGCTATGGCATCGACTCCTTTAATCACACTTATGAGTTGCGTACTGATTGGATCTATTTCAGGTGCATGATCCGAACCCCATTGTTGACCAGCTTGTAACACGCCATTATTGAGGATGCTGACCCGATTTCCACTCAGTCCATGGATTACAGGTTTTGAAATACCGGATCCATTTTTAATCGAGTAAACTCCTGAAATATTTTCCAGAATTCCAGATAAAGACTTTCCACTTTCTTTCAAGAGTTCATTGGTTCGTAAGGTGTTTTGGGTGGCAGATTCTGATTTGTTTTTTGAATCGTGCACCGTAACACTTTGTAGATAATGTGAATGATGTTCCATTTCGATGTCTAACGATCTACTGGAATCTAGTTGTATAAAAATGGATTTACTTTCACATCCTATGTGACGAATGGTTAAATGATAGGATCCGGGACAGATACGCTCAATGTGATACTGTCCTGTAGAATCCGTTTCTCCAAATTGTCCGGTTTCCTCAATATATACAGAAGCGAATTCCAAACTAATTTCATGATGAGGATCAGAAATTATTCCGGATAATTTTAAATTACAGTCTTGTGCGTGAATATTAATTAGACAACTGAAAAAGATCCCTATGAGATATAAAATAGATTTTTTCATTCTACAATCAGGTCAAAATTAATTTCCAAATCCGTTTCTCCACCGGCATTTTTCGGATCTCCTTGTTTAACGCCTGGAGCCTGTTTATCTGGTAAATGCCTTAAGAAAATTTTCAAAGTTGTTTGACCAGGCTTTTTTATCAGTAAATCAATCTTGCTGCCTAATGGAAAGCCATTTGAATCAAAATCCAAATAATTAAATTGCAAACTGGAGGAATCGGTTAAAGTATAAAAAAACTGATGGTCGGTTGCTTCGTTTCTGATTTCCTCGGTAACATTTATTGAAGGTGTAATAGATTGATTAAGTATGTTTAATTCGCATATGTAACTAACATTTGCTTTTAAATGATCTGCAACATAGGCAGGTGGAAGGCCTCCATCTCCGTCAGGATCATAAAAGCTTAAAATTAAAGTATCAGAATGATCGGTTGGAATCAAGCTCATGTAAAAGCTTGTAATCAATTCCGATTCATTAACCGGATCCGGATCTTTTGTACAAGCGGATGCAATTGTCAATAATAGGGTAAATATAATAACTTGTCTTATATGAATAGGAGAATACATGGTGGATTATTTATGGATGAGTAAATGGACCGTCTTGATGGGTCTAATTAAAATTAACTATATTTAGATTCAAACAAACAATGGTGTCGGTGGGGACTTGTTTCTAAGATTAAGAGTTGGTTTTGAAGGGTAAATTAGTTTTACCGGTGTAGTATTCTTTTTATCAGAATCAGGTAATTGAAATTTCTGTTCCCCAATAATTGCGATATCAAAATGCAAGATTAACTCGCATAGCGAGCACCGATGCGAAGCAGGTAAAAAATGTTCTGAGTGCTTGCAGCCATTGACAGTATCGTGATGTTCTAGTTTTAAATGGCAGGCATCATTTACTAAATGATGTGATTGATTGCATTTAGGTTTTTCCTGGTTGTGTGTATGCGAAGCCTCAAAACTTAAAAAAAACAGATTTGAGATATAAAATACCAATAGTACTTTAGAAAGTAGCTTTTTGGTGTTAGATGTTATCGCAACAGTCAACTGTATGTCTTTATATGGGTAAAATTACGTTTTTTATATTAAGTAATCCTTAATGGTCTTTTAAACTTTTATCGAAAAGGAGCCAGAATTCGAAATAAAAATAAAAAAAAACAATACATATTACAAATATTTATATATTTGTGTTCGATTCTATACATCACCCTTCCCAATTCAGTCTAGGTTAGAATTTAAATAATTCAAAATATGAAAGCTACCTGTTTGTGGCTAAGTGCTTGCATTTGGCTGTGTTGGAATCCTTTTGTCCGGGCTGAAAAGCCGGTCAGTTTTTTTCTGGAATGCCCTGCTTCCGTTACCCTTTATTGTTATGATGATATCAGCAATCTGGATAAATGGGGAATTGCATATGTGTGGACAAATAATGTAAAGAAACCGGCACCCGCTCCGGTCAAAGTTGTTTATAATACCAATGCATGTGGTATTGGGACCATTACCCGTTATTGGGAAGTTGAAGATCCATATAAAGTGATTCAAAAATGTTCCCAAACCTTTACAATTATTGGAGGAACTAATTTTGCAGCAACGGATATTACCTGGCCGCCGAATTATACTTTGGATGGATGTAACCCGAATCCAGATCCTCGTATATTGCCTTATCCGTATAATTACCCAACATTTAATAAATTGAAATGTGCACAACCCATGTATTCTTTTAAGGATAGCAAGTTTACAGTTTCAGATGGTTGTATGAAAATTTTAAGAGATTGGAAAGTGATTGATTGGTGTCAATACAAACCCAATACCTATCCTGCTGTTGGGCTATGGACCTATACCCAAGTCATAAAATTGATTGTAACAGATTCAACGGCTAAATTAATTTGTCCTTTAGATACAGTAATTGAATCCCGGATGGATTGCAAAGGTGCCTATGTGAAAATGGATTCTGCTCGTGCGATTTCCAAGTGCGGATTTGCATTGGCTATAAAAAACAATTCACCTTATTCTAAATCTAAAGGTCCGGATGCAAGTGGAGATTATCCGATAGGCACAACTGAATTTTATTTTACTGCAGAATATGGCTGTGGAAAGGAAATTAAATGTAAGGTTAAAGTCACAGTTAAAAACAAAATTGGCCCTATTCCATATTGTCTGAATGGTTTAATCACAACCCTCATGCCTGTGGATAGTAATAAAGATGGAACGATAGATGATGGGATGATAGAGATTTGGGCTAAGGATTTTAATCTAGGCTCTTATCATCCATGTGGGTACAAGAAATTAATCTTCTCCTTATCATCAGATACCAGCATTAAATCTAAAGTATTCCGGTGTGCTGATTTAGGAAAAAACGAAATCCAATTGTGGGTGACCGATTCATTGGGAAATCAATCTTTTTGTAAAACCTATCTTGAAGTTCAAAATAACGGAGCGCAGATCCCAGACTGTAAGCGAAAAGATAGTATTACAACGACGATTTCTCTTTCTGGTTTAATTACCGATAATCAAAATCAAAACATGGCAGATGTTAAGACCAGTCTCCGTATGAAGCCTGGAATTAAAATTGTGCCCACTTTAATACCGGTTATTAAAACCTGGTATGATACCATTGTTCGCCCAAGTGGTTTAATCTTATATGTAAGACACAGGGACACCACCTATGTTACGAGATATGATACGATCAAAAATCAATGGTCCAAGGAAATTAATTCAAGTGCAACTGGGAAGTATTTATTTAGTGATTTAATTAAGTCCCAGGATTATTTTTTAAATCTTAGCAAGCGAGAAAGTAATTTTAAAGGTATTGATATCAATGACTTAATTGTGTTACTAAGGCATCTTTCCGGATCAAGTTTGATCACAAACACAGCGACCTTAATAGCAGCGGATATCAACAGTGATGGTTTTATCAATCAATCCGACTTTGATTTATTGTATGATATCATTTCTGGAGTAGTGAGTTATGAAAGTTTGCCCAAGCATTGGCGATTCATCAGAAAATCTTTTGTATTTAAACAAGCGCTTAATCCATTTTCTGATGTATTTGATTCAGAACTTGAAATAGCTGCAATTGCAAAATCGATGACTAACATTGACTATTATGCGATTCGTGTTGGCGAATTGGACGGAGTTACGTCTGGCCTTTTAAGTACCCAATTAGTAGATCGAAATAAGATTTTAACAAATACGACCGATGCATTTCGGGTCATCAACCTGTTTCCAAATCCATTTAGGGACCAACCGGTCAACTTACAATTAGACTTAAAGAAATCTTCCACATTGACCCTTTCCTGGTACAATATGGCAGGAAAATTGATATTAAAAAATGTCCGCTCTTTCGACAAAGGCCTCCAATATTGGGAGCAAGATCTTTCAGCAGTTGGTTCATCAGAAATTTTATTTTATAAAATAACGGATGGACAGCAAGTCCATATTGGAAAACTAAGTCAGGCAAAATAAGAAGACAAAGTATTTAAACTACGTTCACAAGCCGGATCCATCAAGGCAGGATTCGGCTTTTTTTTTTTTTATACAACGGATGGTCGAGTCCTTCCTCCCTAACTTGATACATAGATACTATCGGGTTCACTCACAAGAGAGCAAACTGCTAGCCCTATCGGGTTCACACACAATGGATCATACAGCTAGCCCTATCGGGTTCACTCACTTATTGAGCTGTTGCTCAATACTGCTTACGCAGATCGTTCGTTCATCACTAACTCCTTCCTCTCTAACCCCTTCCTATCTAAGCCTTTTCTCCTTCTTTACTTCATAGAGATGATCTTCAGCTCCACTCGTTGGTTTTTTAAACGGCCAGCTGCTGTTTCATTGCTGGCAATGGGGACTCGTTTTCCATAACCCTTATATTGAACTTGTGCGGTAGAAATTCCTTTTTCATTTAAATAGGCAGCAACATTTTTTGCGCGGGCAGTACTTAATCGATCACAATAATCATGTGGAGGAATTCCATTCGTATGTCCTCCGATTTCGACCACTACATCATTATTTTTAGATAAGAATTCATAGATTTCTTCTAAAACGGCATAGGATTCTGGATTAACGGTTGTCGAATCAGCTATAAAAAATAATTGATTGATTTGTAAGGTTTGGCCTATCGATATTTTTTTACGGTCGAGATCTGCAATAACTTTTGGTTGATCGATTATGACATTTTCATTTAACACGCAATTATTCTGGTCAATGATTTTTATTGAATTTTTACCTGCTGTTAAGTTAGAATTTGTAAGACTGGTTCTTCCATTTTGCCATAAAACCCGGTAGGGTGGTGTCCCTCCTGAAATCTCTATAGTTGCTTTTCCGTCTTTGCGGTTTAATTCGCTCACACCCGATTTAGAAACTACTTTAAGTGTAATGGGTTCAGGTTCCTTAATTTGAATAGAAGCTACGTATTCTTCACCTTCAGCATCATTTACTGTGATCTGGTAATTTCCGGCACCCAAACTATCATTTTTAGATCCTTTCAGACCGGGGATTCCCCAATTATAGGAGTATGGTGATTTGCCCCCTTTTACGATCACTATGATTTCTGCTGTTTTAGCCCCCGTACATTTAATTTCACCTTTACTAAATGCAACGACGTTAAACTTTTCTTCTTCTCCATCCAACATGTCAATTCTAAACATCCCTCGATCGGCTGTGCCGACCCATAAATCATCATTTTTATCGCAGGCTAGAGAAAGAGTCTGGGACGAAACAAAGCCATAGTCTTCATCGATCTGCACAGCAATATCTTTGTATGGATCAAACTGGACGAGAATTTCGGATGCTACATAAATTCTTCCTTTACTATCTGAAACCAATGCGCGGACAGGTCCTTGACTCAAACCCCTTTTAACGGCCCCATCTTGCCAACGCTCGCGGCCATCTTCAGAATAAATCAACCACATCTTGTCTTCTGCCAATAACCAAACGCCCTCTGTAGTTGCAATGGCACCTGTAAAATGGTGATTTTTTTCATACACATCCCAATCTTTATTTTCAATTTTTGCAATACCACCGTCTGTTCCAATCCACAAACGATTGTATGGATCTGCATACAAATTATTAATATGATTATGAGGAAGTTTTGAATTTTTAACCGTATAGTGATTTAATACCTTGTCCTGATCATCTGAAATTTTAAATAATCCTTGTTCAGTACCTACCCATAAATCGCCTTTGTAGTATGCCATACAGCGAATTTCTGCTTTTGTTTGTTCTAAAACAATATTTTGAATATGGTCTGTCGTTTGAACTCGTTGATTTCTATTTCCAAACCATACTTTTGATCGTTTATCTTCAGCTAAGCCTGTAATGGAGTCATTTTCAATCAATTCAGGGTCAAGATCCATGGAAATCATTTTGTATAATCCCTTATCTGTCCCTAGCCATTTATAATTTTGTTTATCGATCAAAATACACCGTACCGCTTCATCAGGATTGAGTTTTTGATAATTTTCAAC
>CAYMGR010000082.1:7646-9340 GCA_964389985.1 uncultured Saprospiraceae bacterium | reverse complement strand
AATAAACAAGGAAGGTAGTATTTCTAAGCTGGTTCTTGTTTATTAGAAGCCTTTCTCGTCTTTATAAAAAAAAGAGGATCTAAATAGTTAGATCCTCTTTTTTTTTTAGTTTTAATAATTTCAGACTCAAACCTAAACCTAAAATTAGATGGAATGGATTAAGATTTTAGAGGTTCTTGAATCAAGGTAAGTAAAGTGTTGGCAGATTCTTGAAGATCAAAAATAAGCAAAGCATCCATCACGTTATTAAATTTTGGATCCCTGTTAAAAGCCAATACCTTTGCATTTTGTTTTAAATATTGTCTCAATAGAATAGGTATTTTTTGTTGGTTTATTTGGATTTCCGATATAAGTTGATCCAATTTATGAATATCTTGTTCAAAATTCCTTATTATTATATTTTGAGTTCCTTTTAAATTAATATAGCGAAATGGTTTTCGTGCTTTGAAATATGCACTGAATTCCTTGTGTTGGTGGAATTTGTTTAGGTAATCAATAATCAGCAATCTGCTTATTTTTGAATATTCTTCACTGATGCTAACCGGCCCAATGACATATCTATTATTAGGGGAACGTTGAATATATTGATAAATTGCTTTCCACATTAACAATAGCAGGCAATGTGATTTTTGGTAGGAGGGAATAATAAAAGATCTTCCTAATTCTACAGTTTGTAGTAGGGTGGGTACGAATTCATTTTTTATCTTGAATAGACTCGATATGTAAAACCCTTTTTTTCCAAGTTTCGGAATAACGTCATGGCCTTCAATCAGACGATAGGCACCAACAATTTCCAATTTCTCCCGATTCCATATAAAAATATGCTTGTAAAATGGATCATAGTAGTCCAGATCTAAAATGAATCCGGTGCCCTCAGAAGCATTTCGAAAGGTTAATTCTCTTAATCTTCCAATTTCCAGCATGCAATTGGGCACTTTGTTGAAATCGACTAGATAGATATCAAACTCATTATAGGATAAAAGCTTGGAGGATGTATCTAAATTAGTTATCTCTTTGAGTAAGGTAGAAGGCGATATAGGTTTTAGAATTTCCTTTTGGATCTTATTTTTATAGAGTTTATTGCCTAAGTCATAAAGTTTATTTGGTTTGCAGGAAGTCTCTAGAATGGTTAAGCGACTTAGAATATATTTTCGAAATTCTTTTACGGATTCAAATTTTGTAGTATCATTAAATTTTATTGGGTAGCTGATCCGGACGATTCCTTCTATCTTGGACGGGGTTCTATGATTAGCATCTTTAATTGTGCTTTGGTAAAATTTTATAAGAGAGCTAAAGGATGTTGATTTCTTTGATATTAATTGACACAAGATGATATCTGATCTGGATTCGAGCATTGATTTTAGTAGGATGTTTTCGTTTTTAATGCGTTGAAGGATACCCATCCAATCAAGTTTATCTAGGAATGTTGTATTTTGAATACACGCAACATGAATTGTTTTAGTTGTAGTTGAGGCAATATCCTGCTTCATTTGAGTCAATTCATTCGTTTCTGTTATGGGTGTATTTAAAGAATTAGGTTTTAGAATTTTAATGTCATGATTCGGATTTACCATCCTGAGTTCTCCGAGGAATGATTCAAGATATTTATCTGAGACGTCACCACCCAGAAGGATGAAAACATGTTTCGATTTAATGGTAATTTTATTCATTTCTTTTTTAGAAATAAATAGATA
>CAYMGR010000082.1:3167-7546 GCA_964389985.1 uncultured Saprospiraceae bacterium | reverse complement strand
TGTCATGCCAGGGAACTATTGAGTTACCTTCAATCGATTCAAGTTGAAATATTAGTTTTAAATGGTGATATTATAGATGGCTGGCAATTTAATCGGAAGTATTTTCCACCAGTGCATTTGGAGGTTATCTATGAAATCATGAATATGGCTATGTTAGGCACAAAAGTTTATTATTTGGCAGGAAATCATGACGAATTTGTTAGGAAATTTATTCCGTTTTATACAGGCAATATTTATTTTAAGGACCGTTTAAACTTATTAATTGATGGAAAGAGCCATGTTTTTTTTCATGGTGACGTGTTTGATTATTCAGTCAGTTTTTCTCCCTTTATTGCTAAGTTGGGTGGATTGGGATATGATACACTGATTCGGATTAATACGTTTATAAACAAAGCAAGATTTAAGTTTGGAATGAGTCGGGTTTCTTTTTCCCATAGAATAAAGAGTAAATTAAAGCAAGCTATTAAATTCATTCATAATTTTGAAGATGCAGCGATACAATATGCCGTTAAAATGGAAGCAGATTATGTAATATGCGGCCATATTCATATACCGAAAATCGAAGAAAAGCAATTCGAATCAAAAAAGATTAAATATCTGAATTCCGGAGATTGGATTGAAAATCTAACTGCCCTGGAATTTAATAATAATGCTTGGTCTATTTACCAATATGAGGAAATGGAATACCAGTATTTAAATAAGCATTTAATATTTAAGGATGTTCCTGTTAAATTATTTAGTGAATTAGTGAGTTAAATGCTGATATTTATTTGACAAGGTCAACCTGCTGAGGATCTAATGTGAGTTTATATCCGACCCCTTTGATAGATTTAATCAGTTCTTTGGAAATCTTTTTTCTCAGTTGAACGATGTGGACGTCAACAGTTCGTTCATTTGTTTGAGAAGAAGAATCCCAAATTTTAGAAAATATTTGTTTTCGTGTAAACACCCTTCCCGGATCTTCACATAATAAATATAAAATCTGAAACTCCAGACGCGTTAAGTCAGTTATGTTATGACCGTCCCAAGTAATACGATGCCTAATAGAATCAACAATTAATTTCATTTTACAGGATACTCTTATATGCTTCCTGCAAAATTAAAACCCTTGATGTTATGAGATGGTTGGGTCTGGGTTACTAAATTATTAAGTTTTTTAGAATTTTATTGCTCTTAAAGATCCGGGCCTATTGAAATTAATTCCTCTATGAGCTTGCTATTATTGAATGAACTCATTGGGACAAGCGGCAGCCTTAAATTAGGTTCAGCTAAGCCAAAATGGGATGCAGCGGCTTTGATGCCAGATGGATTTCCATCAATATACAACCATCTATGGAGGTCAAATAATTTGAGATTTAATGATCGTGCCAGGATATAATCATTTTGCAAAGCGGCCCGGATCATTTTCGAAAATATTCCGGGATATACATTTGCAATTACTGAAATCACTCCGGTTCCACCTATTCCAATTAAACCCAAAGCAAGAGGATCGTCTCCTGAAAGTACATGAAAATGGGCGGGTTTATCTTTTAATATTTTAGTTGCTTGGGCTAAGTCTCCTGATGCTTCTTTAATTGCAGCAAATTTTTCAGAAGCATATGCGAGCCGCAAGGTGGTTTCCGGACTAATGTTTGAACAGGTTCTACCGGGAACATTATAAATTATAATCGGTAAATGGGAATGTTCAACCAACTCCATATAATGCCTGAAGATCCCTTCTTGTGAAGGTTTGTTGTAGGCTGGACTGCTGGATAAAATTCCTGATAATCCTTCCGGTTTGAGTTGTTTTAATTCATGAACTAATTCTGAGGTATTATTTCCACCGATTCCTGCAATAACAGGAATCCGATTCTGACAAACTTCAAGCGTGTGGTAAATAACTTGCAATCGTTCTTCAAATGATAGAGTTGCAGCCTCTCCGGTGCTGCCCATGCTGACCAAATATTCGACACCACCATGAATACAATGATCAATCACTTTATTTAACGATTCAAAATCAATGGAGCCGGATTTTGAAAACGGTGTAATCAGTGCTACACCTGTACCTTTCAGGAATTCGTAATTGGTATTCATTTTAAAACAATTAATGAAAATTAAAGGAACGTGAAACTATTTATCAGAATCGGGTACAGACTCTTCCAAGAATCTCCCCATAGAATTATATTTTTCAATTCGTTGATGAATCAATTGATCCGTTGGTAATTTTTTTAACTCAGCCAGTTGATTTAAAATATGGTCTTTTAAATTGGAAGCCATGGTTTGAGGATCCGAATGTGCTCCGCCAATAGGTTCATAAACAATTCCATCTATCAAACCAAATTCTTTCATATGATCTGCAGTTAACTTGAGAGCTTCAGCGGCTTTTTCTTTGAAACTCCAACTACGCCATAAAATAGAAGAGCAAGATTCAGGAGAAATAACCGTGTACCAGGTATTTTCCAACATAAAAACCCGATCACCGACGCCAATGCCTAATGCGCCTCCAGAAGCTCCTTCTCCAATAATATAACAAACGATGGGCACTTCTAATTTTGCCATTTCAAATAAATTTCGGGCGATCGCTTCAGCTTGCCCGCGTTCTTCAGCTTCAATGCCAGGGTAAGCTCCGGGAGTATCAATTAACGTAACAACAGGAATGTTAAACTTTTCAGCAAGTTTCATTAAGCGAAGCGCTTTGCGATAGCCTTCAGGATTTGCCATACCAAAATTGCGATATTGCCTGAGTTTCGTCGTATTTCCTTTTTGATGACCAATAATGATAACGGATTGATCATCTATCTTGGCTAGGCCTCCAACGATTGCTTTATCGTCTTTTACTGTTCGGTCACCATGCAATTCAATAAATTTAGAGCACATGGCTTTAATGTAATCCAAAGTATAGGGTCTGTTTGGATGTCTGGACAGACTGACTCGTTGCCATCCAGTTAAATTGCTATAAATCTCTTTGCGTTTTTCTGTAATTTTTTGCTCTAGCTCTTTGATTTTTTCATCCATATTCATATTGCTGTCTTGGGCAATATTTCGGAGCTTATCCAACTGATTGTAAAGCGTTTCCAGCGGTTTTTCAAAATCCATAAATATCATAAAATCAAAATTTCAAGGCTTAGAGCCGTAAATTAATGGTTTGTTTGAAAAGCCAAGTTAAAGGAAAGTAAGCGGAACCTTTTATAATCCGCCCAATTTTTGTTAAAATCTAGCTATTAAATTAATAGTCAATAATATATACAAATCAAATAATTATTATATATTACTGATTTTCGAGGCCAAGTTTCCTGATTTTATAGACTTTATAGAACAAATAAAATAGAGTTGCCCAAACAGAGCAAATTATTGAGTAGGCTAAAAAGTTTAACCACAGCGGTACTTTATTGCCTTTCGCCCATAGACTTCTTTGTTCAAATTCAGTATTAACGTATTGAGTTGGTTTTCCCCATGGAACGCTCAAATGGGTTTCAAGATTTCCAAATAATTCATGGTCTTCTAATCGTGCAACTAATGTTATAAATCCATTGACATCTCCAGGTATCGAATCCAATAAAAATTCTACGACTGCCTGGCCACTTGAATCAGTAGCGGTTAAAGGTTCTTCTGTCATTGGTAAAATGGATGAGAGTCTTTGGATACCAAGTTTCATTTCAAGCTCTTTTACAGGGACCCAGGTACTATCTTCTAAACTATAAACAGACGCCATGACTTTTTTTGATTCGTTTTCTATCAACGTGTCTATTTTTATTTTTGCTTTCTGAATTTCAATATCTGTACTGAGTTCGCCACGCTCATCTACAGAATCTAATACTGCAATAAATTTGTTGGAAGGCTGTTCTTTCCAAATCGTTGAAAATTTCTCAGGAATAGTTGTTTGAGCTTTACCTTGATCATTGGTCACAAATTCTCCCAATAGATTATCAGTAGAGCTTTCATCATTTAGGTAAAACCTGATTTTCCTAAATGACATGGGTTCAGCTCGATTTTTATATTTTAAAGTACCTTTAAAATTGATATACTGAATCCGATTATCAATGTTGTAGTAGTTTAAACTTAAAATATTTTTTGCTTTTTCAATTGAAGTAGTATCTTTTTGTCCAAAGACGGAAATCCAATTCAATAATAAAAAGCTTAGGATACTAATTTGAATCTTATATAAGTTGTTCTTCGTTTTCATCTTCGCCAATTATTGTTTCATAAATAGGGACTATAGGAAATATTCTTGCGAATAAAGTAATAATCAGAAGGGCACCCGCAAGAGAACCACAAGCAATGGCCCACTCTTGCCAACTGGGAAAATAGTTTAGAAATTTATTGGGAACATCCTGCATGGGTAAAAAGGGATGCAGCAAAGTAGGTGTAACAATAAGATATCTTTTAAACCAGGCCCCAAC
>CAYMGR010000082.1:0-3067 GCA_964389985.1 uncultured Saprospiraceae bacterium | reverse complement strand
AGGGATGCAGCAAAGTAGGTGTAACAATAAGATATCTTTTAAACCAGGCCCCAACGACAACCATGATACCAGCCACAAAAACCATAACAGGAGTTCGCCCTCTTTTAGTAATTAAAATTAATATTGGTAGGAGCATTCCGACTATAATAGCAAACCAGAACATAGGGGCGAAATGGCCGGAAAATAAGGCGGTTAGATGAATTTCTTCTGGTTTCTTCATTTTAAAAGCGGGAACGAGATATTCATTGATATTAAAATAGAGGTAAAGGAATGCCAGGAGTACTACCGCTTTTCCCATCCTGTCAAAATGTTGTTCTGTGATGTATTTTTCCAAATGATACATTTTTCTAAATACAAACATTGCGGTTACTACACCTCCTGCACCTACGAGAAATGCTCCCGATACAAAATAAGCACCAAAATTTGTACTGTCCCAACCGGGTCTGTAGGTTGTAGCAAATAACCAGGATGTAACCGTGTGTATGCAAAATGCTACAGGAATAATCATGATACTTAGTATCTTAATATTGTGATTATTTATTTGTTTTTGAATTTTACTACCCTTCCAAAAGGATCCCATAAAGGTATACAGGGAGCGCATCCATTTAGGCATCGTTTTATCTTGATTGAGAAGAATTTTCAGGTCGGGTAAAAGTGGAAGATACAATAAGAGTAGGCTAATAATAAAATACGTACTAATCACCACCACATCCCAAATGATGGGTGATTGAAGTCGTGGATGTAAAAATAAATTATAAAGTCGTTCTGGTCGACCCATATCCACTATGATAATCAGGGATGCAAAAAAGATGGCACTGACCGCTATGATTTCTGCGATACGAGTAATAGGTGTACTCCAATGGATATTGGCTAATCTGAATATTGCTGTAATTAATGAACCAACCAGACTGATCGCTACAAAGAAAACAAAATTGGAAATGTAGATTCCCCAGGAAACATAATCACCCATAGCCGTAACAACCAATCCATCGCGCAGTTGGCAATAATAGGCATAGCAACCAATCGCACAAATCAGGATTAAGAATCCCAACCAAATTTTTCCAATTCTCCCAAATGGTTTTGGTCGAATGTCATTTACTATTTGTTCTGTTTTAGAAACTGATAGAACATTCATAATGGTGATTTAATGTGAATTTTGACTAGATGGATTTTGATTTTCCAATCCATTTTCATATGGAAAATTTCTATTTACAGGTGGTAGATAATAGACACTGGGTTTTGTACCAAGATCTTCCATTAAGCGATATCCAGCTTTATCTTTTATGAGTTCTGAAAATTTGAACGTTTCTGATCCATTAGTGACTGAATCTTCGATAAGATCGCCAAAAAAGAAAACTCCGTTCGGGCAAGAAGAAACGCAATGTGGCAAATCCCCGGTTCGGATGGCATCTGGACAAAAATCGCATTTTCCAACCGTTCCTTTTTTTTGAGGCAAACTGGTTTCACAGTTGTAAGCTTGCTGGGCTATTTGTAATGGAATATCAGGTTCTTCCCAATTAAAAACCCGTGTAGAATAAGGACAGGCAGCCATGCAAAACCGACACCCCACACATCGGTCGCTGTCAATTAATACAATTCCATCTTTTCGTTTAAAAGTGGCGTCGACAGGACAAACTTTTACGCAAGGGGGTTCATCACAGTGCATACAAGTAGTAGGTTGCCAATAGGGAGCGGTGTGGTTAGCATCCTGCATCGAATATACCTTAATCCAATTTTGGCCCGGATGAACATGATGTACATGATTACATGCCTGTTGACATTTTTTTAAATTTTTACACCTCGATAAATCGATGACCATCACAAATTTCTTTCCTTCAATACCAATCCTGGCAGCTTCATTCGAGACAGGTGGCAATTCAGGTACCGGTTTTAAAAACGCTCTGTCCACTTCAATAACTTCACCATCTACAGATAGTAACTTTACCATTTCTCCGGATGGAGCAGTTAATTCATCAGGGATAAATGGATTTTCTTTTTGATTACAGGATTCGAGTAAGAAAGCAGTCAGTAAACCGGATGCTAAAAAATCTCTCCTGGATTGCTTAGTTTGATTTTCCATTTTTAATTTCGTTTAATCCAATTTGGAATGTCTGTAGTATAAATTTTTTTTCCTTTTTTACCAATATGCCGGGAATCGACAGAAACTAAAAGTCCATCCTCTGTTAAATATTTTTTAGGTTCTGGATCTTTTGATTTAAATAATTTCGATTTATAGATTACAATTAGAGCGAGAAAGGAGCTGCTCCAGAGGATAAATTTTTTTCGACTGAGATTGCTAAAATTTGAATTCATAATCAGTGGCATGAAAGGTTTATTGCCTAAACAGCAGATAGTACCACCTAGGCTTAAAAAAGCGACAATAAATAAAAGATACTCCCGATGCGAGGATCGGGAGTCAATAGATTTAATTTATTTCTTTAAAGTGCGGATGAAATTTACTAGATTCCAAATATCATCTGATTCTGGTATTTTCTTTTTGAAACTTGGCATATCTTCCCGTCCTTGGTTGGTTTTATAGAAAATACTACCATCTGACTGGCTTTGAAAATCAGCTTTTGTGAAATTTCCAGGTTCTGTTTTTAATTGAGCTGCTTTCGAGCCATCTCCCAAACCGGTTTTACCATGACATGATTGACAATGTCTTGTCCAGAGTGACTTTCCTGCCGCAATAGATTCAGGCGAACTTTTTACCGGATTGGCCATACTGCTTGATTTTGCGGGAGCCGTCCATGCTTCCTGAGCGGATACGGTAGAGCTTGTGGCAATAAGAAAGCCACCGATTGTAAAGGTATATAAAAGAATTTGACAAAAAGACTTCATTTTAAACAATTTAATAAGTTATAGAATTCGAATACATTAATTAACTGCAAGTTATTCCAATTGGCATTAGGGTCAGTTGACCATGAGCAAGCTTATGAATGATAGTTATCAATGAGAACCAGTGGTTATCACCGGTTAATCCTAATTTTTGAAAGTATAATAGGAAAAATAACCAGATTTGAAAACCAGGCAATAGCCATACTGCTAAGTAATAAGTATCCCAATT
>CAYMGR010000081.1:5242-9372 GCA_964389985.1 uncultured Saprospiraceae bacterium | reverse complement strand
GGTGAAGAATTTGAAAAACTCTATCACCAATATGAGGCGGATGGTTGTGCACGAAAAACAGTCAGAGCACAAGAGTTATGGTTTCAAATTTGTCAAAGTCAAATAGAAACCGGAACTCCATACATTTTATATAAAGATGCCTGTAACCAGAAATCAAATCAGAAAAATCTTGGAACCATCCGTTCATCCAATCTGTGTACTGAAATCATCGAGTATACTGCTCCAGATGAAGTAGCTGTTTGCAATCTGGCGTCTATTTCGCTGCCTAAATTTGTAGAAAATAACCGTTTTGATTTTGATAAATTGGTTGAAGTCACTCGCGTAATCACACGAAACTTAAATCGAATTATCGATATTAATTATTACCCAATTCCGGAAGCAAAGAAATCAAATTTCCGTCACAGACCTATCGGGATTGGGGTTCAGGGCTTAGCTGATGCCTTTATTTTGATGCGCATGCCTTTTGATAGCGATGCGGCGCGTCAGTTAAACCGCGAAATTTTTGAAACCATCTATTATGCTGCGGTCAGTGAAAGTTGCGAATTGGCTAAAAAGCATGGTCCTTATGAAACGTTTGCGGGCTCACCTATGAGTCAGGGAATTTTCCAATTTGATATGTGGGGCGTTGAGCCTGATACCAATCGCTGGAATTGGGACAAGCTTCGAAAAGAAGTGATTCAACACGGTGTTCGAAATAGTTTGCTGTTGGCACCTATGCCTACTGCAAGTACGTCTCAGATTTTAGGGAATAATGAGTGTTTTGAACCATATACCTCTAATTTTTATACTCGCAGAACCTTATCGGGTGAATATATTGTAATCAACAAGCACCTTTTAGAAGACTTGGTGAAACTAGGACTGTGGAATCAGGAAATGAAAGAAATGATCATGTTCCACAATGGTTCTATCCAAAACATTCCTAATATCCCTAATCATCTGAAAGAACTGTATAAAACAGTTTGGGAAATCAGTCAGAAAGCCATAATAGATATGGCTGCAGACCGCGGAGCATTCATCTGTCAAAGTCAAAGCCTCAATCTGTTTTTAGAAAATGCTACCGTCAATAAATTAGGGTCCATGCATTTCTATGGCTGGAAAAAAGGCTTAAAAACGGGAATGTACTATTTGCGTACAAAATCTGCTGTGGATCCGATCAAATTTACCCTAAGCGAAAAACATCAGCGAAAATTTGTTGAAGTCACCGAACAGGTTGAAATGATAGATATAAAACCCGAACAAATTGGCCATTTAGATTCTTTACGTACAGATCAATTACGTGAAATGTTCGCTGCTTCTGAATCAGACCAGCAAATCATTGAAGGGCAAGTTTGTAGCATGGAAGACGGCTGCATTTCTTGTCAGGGTTAATTTTTTAGTTTTACCGGTCAGATTCTGCCTTCAGTCATTAAACTTTTAAATTGATTGGAAGTCTAAAAGCAATGGATGCTCTGAATTCCTTAGTTTTACAACATGTTTGATTTTGCATTATCGGATATCAATACAGATAATCCTTCTACTTTATCTGTGGTGTATGCCTTATTGATGAGTTTTGTACTTGCAACGTTTATTTCATTTACCTATGAAAAGACCTCAACCAATACAAACCGTTCACCTGGACATTTCATCCAATCCATGATTCTGGGTGCTATTATTGCAACAATAGTAGCACAAGCGATAGGGGATAGTATTGGACGAGGTTTAGGAATGTTAGGCGTCCTTGCCATGATTCGTTTTCGCACAAATATCAATCAACCACGTAACATGATATTTATTTTTGCCACACTGGCGATAGGAATTTCATGCGGGGTTTTTGCATTTAATATTGCATTTTATGGCACGGTATTATTTTGCGTACTTGCTTTTTTACTTAGTATATCACCTTTAAAATATTATCTGAAAAAAACTCAAAATCTTAGGGTAACTTTTGAGACTGAAGCTCGTACGGGCAATAAAGCTGTTTCAGACCTGCTCTCTCAACGTGATATTAAATTTGAATTGTCCCGAATGGATCTTGTGCAAACAGCAGGTTCTGTCGTTAAGGAATGCAATTGGGATTTGTATTCAACGAAATTACTTGATGAATCTGATTTGGTCCATGCTATTTCTAGTTTGCCTGATGTAAAATCAGTTAAACTAGCCTTGCGCTCAGAAGAAGAATTAATCTAAAGCAAAAATTATATTTGAATGAATAAGATACTATTATTATTAGTTATAATCATTTCTAACTCTTGTTTAATGGCACAAAAGTTACCAAAAGAAATGTATATAACACCCGATGGTAAAAGACTTATTTCAGGTAGTCAAACAGTGGATGGATTATATCATCCAAGCAAAATCAGAAGGCTGGATTTAAAATTTGAACAGCCAGATTATTGGGCCCAAATGATTGCCAACTATCAATCGAAAAAAGATATCCCTGCTACCTTAATCATGGATGGAGTCAGCTATCCAAATGTTGGAGTGCGTTTTAAAGGACAAACTTCATATCAAAGGGTAGGTGGTCAAAAAAAATCGTTCAATATCACAATGGATTTTATGGATCCGGATCAGAATTTAAAAGGTTATCAAACTTTAAATCTGAATAATTCATTTGAAGATAACAGCTATTGCAGAGAAGTTTTTTATGAAAACATCACACGTCCTTTTTGTCCGTCCTTAAAAACAAATTATGTTCATCTGTATATCAATGATCAGGATTGGGGGCTTTATCCCAATGTTCAGGCATTAGACGGGGAATATGTTAAAGAATGGTTTTTAAGTAATGATGGTTCCCGTTGGAGATGCGAACGGACTGCAGGAACTGGAGGCGGAGGCGGCGGATTTGGTGCCGGAACATCCACCTTAAATTATTTAGGAGATGACACGACTACTTATAAGACAAATTATAATTTAAAACATACCAGCGTTGAAAATCCATGGTCTGACTTAGTGCGTGTAACAAAAATTCTAAATACGGTACCTTTAAATCAATTAGAAGATAGCTTGAAAAAAGTGTTGGATATTGACCGGGCACTTTGGTTTATCGCAAAAGAAATTATGTTTGGTGACGATGATAGTTATGTCAATAAGGGTGGAATGGATTATTACGCTATTTATCAAAAAGATGTGGAGCGATTAATCCCTCTTGAATATGATGCAAACTCTGTGATGTCTGGTCAAACAGCAACATGGTCAATCTTTTTGAAAGAAGCGGACACAAAATTTCCTTTATGCAATCGCTTATTTGCCGTTCCTGCATTAAGACAACGCTACTTAGCTCATTTTAAAACTTTATTTAATACTTGCCTGGACTCCAGTTATTTTGTTAAAACATTGACCAATCAATATAATTTAATAGATAGCATTGTGAATACAGACCCTATTAAATTAATGACCTATCAGGCATTTAAAGACCAAAAAAATACGTTGATCAATTGGATGCGCAGCAGGAGGAACAGCATAATGTCAAATAATGAGTTTAAACAAATCGGACCTAAAATTGAAGAGCTTGTTTATTCATCAAATGGAGTAGCGTATAGAAATCCAGATGCAAATCAAACGGTCCAGGTAACTGCAAAAGTTACCAATGCAAGCAGCGGCGTGAAACGTGTAAACTTATACTATGCAGCTGGATATGATGGTTATTTTGAAGTCACTCAGATGTTTGATGATGGTCAACATGGAGACCAAATGGCTCAGGATGGGATTTACGGAGCTATGATACCAGCATTTGCCAATGGAAGCTTTGTCCGTTATTATGTTGAAGCGATTTCTAATAATACACAAGGCACCACAAGTTATCTGCCTGAAGGAGCTGAGCATGATGTTTATCTTTATCAGGTTAATCTGGAAAAATCCAGTTCCACTGATATCGTCATCAATGAATTTATGGCTTCAAATACAAAAACTATTGCGGACCAGGATGGAGAATTTGATGATTGGATTGAACTTTACAATAATTCGACAGAAAGTGTCGATATCAGTGATTGGATCTTAACTGATAATTCAACAAATCTGGATAAATACAGGTTTCCAGCAGGCACTATAATGCCCGGTAAATCTTATTTAATCATTTGGGCTGATGAAGATGGAAAGCAAAATGGCTATCATGCAAACTTTAAATTATCTGCCAGTGGAGAAGAAATTTATCT
>CAYMGR010000081.1:3672-5142 GCA_964389985.1 uncultured Saprospiraceae bacterium | reverse complement strand
CGAAGTTTACAATTGTTTAATAATTTTGGAAAGTTGTTATCGACCTACCATTTTGAACAGGTTCTTAAACTTGAATTATTCAATCTGTCACCTGGTATTTATTACCTAAAATCAGGTAATGAAACACAAAAGTTAATTATAAGCAATTAATAAACATTCATTTGCAAAAGATAAATCTGATATATCTCATTGCCCTTGCTGGTATTTTATTGGCTATCCCCTTAATAAAGAATAGGCTTTTATTAAATAATGAATTTTTTGGCATTGCAGAAAATCAAATCAGAAACATCAATCTTGATTATCCAATAGAAGTAATCTCCCTTCATAAAACACTCGGCGAATCTGTCAAAGTAGGAGACACCTTGATGGTATATAGTCGTTTAGACTTAGAACGCGTAAAGCAAAATTTAGAATTTGACAAATTGGAACTCGATAAAAGAAATCAGGTAGATACTGAGCGATCACAAAATGAATTAGGTTTACTTCAAAATAAATTGTTTGCGATCAAGGAAAGCTATCAAACAAAGCGCAAAGAATTGGAGCATGAAGAATCCCTTCAAATCAGCTTATTGCAGACAGCCAGTAAAGATGCTTCTATCGAACCTTTACTCAATAAGTATCGTTTATTAAAACAAGATTTGAATTTAAAAGAAAGTCTTGAAACTAGCGAAATGAACCTTCGTATCAAAAACCTAATCAATGAAATACAAGTAATTAAAAGTGCCAATCAAGTTAAAATTGATAAAATTAACCATGAAATAAATGCTTTGGATCAAATGAAATTGCATGCAGTTTTATTGGCGCCTGAATCTGGAATCATTGGTCAACTCGATTTTAATATAGGTGATAAGATTCAATCCTACACCAGCATCTTAAAAATCTATGGCACCCATCCGTTTATTGTAACCAGCTATATGGGTGATCGTCAATTAACTACTATCCAGGAAGGAGATACGCTTTCCATTAGTTCATTAAGCAAACCGGATTACGTCGTTTTAGGAGCAGTAACCAGTCTGGGTACACGGATTAGCCCACTACCAGAGCGTCTCAAAAAAATTCCTGAATTAAGAGCCTGGGGAAGAGAAATTCAAATTAAAATACCAGCTGACAACCAATTTATGCAGGGAGAAAAAGTCAAAATACAGATTCTAAATCCTTAAACATGTCAAAGGTCTTAGCGCTGTATATGAAGTTATTTTGTAGCCTAATAATCTTATGCCTTTTTTTAACCAGTACCGTTCATGCTCAGAATTCATTTAGAGAGTATCTTAAATTAACAGACGATCCAACTCATTCTATATATGATAGTTTAATTCAATTTTATAACTCCAATACCCTGAATAAACCATTTATATCCAGACTTAGCTTTAGAACCGAAACGGATCGATTTCAATTGAATCGGCAAGAGTATAGCCTGAGAGCACCAACCTCAAGCTTTAGATATAATTCCTTCCAGGCACAACTGAATAA
>CAYMGR010000081.1:0-3572 GCA_964389985.1 uncultured Saprospiraceae bacterium | reverse complement strand
TTTAATTTCCAATGAATCAATAAATGCTGTTATACATTTAACATCGCCAGATGAATCAATTGTAAATGATGATTTATACTCCAATCGTTCAAAAAAAGAACTACTTGCATATAAACAAGATTTAACAGAATCTAACAAATTATTGGATTATATACAACTACATTATCACGATAATCCGACCGATTTCATCAATGAAAAACTTACCATAGGCGCTGGATTTAGAATTCCAATACCAAATAGCAATCAGAGATTGAAAGAAAACCTGCAATTAAAACAACTGAATTCCAGGCTGGAATATGAAACCGATAAATTTAAGACCTCGAAATCCATACGTGCAATTATATATACAATTGATAATTTGACTGAACAATACAATTTAATCTCAACAAATTACAATTATATTCAAACAAAATACAATAGCGTTTCATTAGCTGCTTCCGAACGAACAAGTCCGTTTTTTATTTTAGACATTCAATATCAATTAGGCAAATTGAAATTTGAGCTTTCTGAAATTAGAAATTCAATTTTAGATCAATATATAAAATACTTAACTGAAAGTGGTACGATGTATAGAAATCCTGAATTATATTATTTAGAATTCCCATTTAGTCCTTTATAGATATTTATTTGGGTGCATATACAATCGATTAAAATTAACAACATGAGAATTCTTATAATGCTTACAATGATTTTGAGTGGTCTTTTGGGAATCGGTCAAAATATTACATTTCAAGGTCAGTTGTACGATGAAACAGGAATTTCATTATCAAACATACCATACTTTTTTACAAGTGAATTTCATGAATTCAGACAGAGAGGGACATCCGACAGTGCAGGCTTGATTCGCATTCTTCATTTAGAAAAAGGAAGTTACAAATTACGAATCCGCTACCTCGGATATGAACCTTTTGAGACGATCGTTCAATTAGACAGTTCTAATCTTCAACCCATTTCTTTTTTCCTCATTAGTAAGCAGGAGCAATTAAAAGAAGTAACCATAAAGGATAAAAAAAATATTGCCAAAGTAAAAAATGATACCCTTCAATTTGATGCTGCTTCATTTAAAATGATGAACGATGCATCAGCAGATCAACTGGTTGAAAAAATGCCAACGATCACAAAAGATCAGGGCACTATTAAGGCTCAGGGAGATGAGGTTAAACAAGTTTTGGTTGATGGCAAGCCCTTTTTTGGAAATGATCCCAATTTATCTTTAAAAAATCTACCTGCTGAATTAATCGATAAAGTTCAAATATTTGATCAACTCAGTGAGCAAAGTCAATTTACAGGTATCAATGACGGCAACACCGTTAAAACAATAAATATCGTTACAAAAAATGGCTTGAATAATGGTCAATTTGGAAAATGCTATGCTGGCTTTGGTTTAACCAATAAATATCAGCTAGGGACCAATTATAATTTATTTGATGGCAACAGACGAATCAGTCTAATTGGGATGTCCAATAATATTAATATTCAAAATTTTGCAATAGATGATATACTAAGTGTGATGGGGAGTACTGGCAACAACCGGAACCGCCCCAATTTTCAAGGCAATAATACAAGAGGTTCCGGATCGAGAGACAACCGGGGAGGATCAGGTGG
Organism: uncultured Saprospiraceae bacterium; assembly: GCA_964389985.1. GTDB lineage: Bacteria > Bacteroidota > Bacteroidia > Chitinophagales > Saprospiraceae > Vicinibacter. The sequence continues at coordinate 1,967 of CAYMGR010000081.1, read as the reverse complement.
ACCAGGAGATTTTTTAGTTCCTCAAACCGGTGGAATTTCAAAATCGCATGCCTTTGGAATAAATTACCAAGAGAATATTAATTCAAGACTTGAAGTAAATCTTTCATATTTTTATAATAAAAGCATTAACCAGATAGCTAATGAATTAAATAGGAATTATTTGGAAGATGGACAACTGAACCAAGTTTACCAAGAAACAGGTGCATCTAACCCGACCAACCAGAACCATCGATTAAATGCCAGAATCGAATTTAAACTGGATAGTTTTAATTCGTTGAATATTAGACCCCGATTAAGTTTTCAAGACAATAAAAGTCAATCCAGCAGTTTATCTCAAACCTTAATACGGGACACACTCGTAAACGCCAGTAACGCCCAACAGACCCTGAATTCAAATGGACTCAATTTTAATAACAATATTTTATTCCGACATCGGTTTCAAAAACCTGGCAGAACGTATTCAATTGATTTTGGACAATCTGCCTCTCCCAAAGATGAAAATGCATTATTGAAAAGCATAACAGATTATACCAATAAAAATCGCAGTTTCGTCGATACGGTCAATCAAGAAACAAGAAACCAAACTGATAAATGGGGTTTGAATTCAAATTTTGAGTATACAGAACCCATTCACTCCAAACAAACTATTTCATTAAATTATCGCTATAATTATCAACGGGAGGAGAGTGAATTACTTGGTTTAGACTTACCCACTCAGGACGGTTTGCCATCCCGGATCAATCTCAAACTATCGAATCATTTTATTTCCAATACAACGAGCCATGCTCCAGGTATCGCTTACCAATACAATATTGAACAAAAGATTAATATTAATGTAAGGGCCAATTATCAAATTAGTAAAATTAATAACGAACAGCTTATTCCAGCCATCAACTCCAATAAGCATACATATAGAAACATTCTACCTTCCGTTTTTACTCGTTATACGATAGATAAAAACAAAAATTTATTATTGAGTTATAGAAGTTCCAATCAATTGCCCAGTGTCAGTCAATTACAAAATGCAATTAACAATTCGAATCCTATCCACCTCACAACAGGCAATCCTGATTTGAAACAATCGATCAATCATAATGTATACTTTAGATATACTGGCACCAATAAAAATGCCAGTGTAATTTATGTTGGATTTTCCGGATCCGTTACAACTGAATTTATTACCAATCACTTATTTATTAGAAGTCGGAATCATCCCATTTTCAACGTAATTATTCTCCCTTTAGGAAGTCAATTAAGTATTCCTGAAAACACGAAGAATGCTTACACAGCCAGAAGCTTTTTTAATTATAGTTTCCCGCTTCCGATTATTAAATGCAATCTTTCTATTGATGCCAATCACCAATTTACGAAAAATCCAGGATGGATTGATAGCATCCGGTATTATTCTATTCAAAATAATTCAGGATTAGGTATTTCATTATCCAGTAACATCAATAATAAAATAGATTTTTCAATTCAGTTTAGACCAAGTTATTCCATTTATTCTTCACAAACAACAGACGATCAATATTTTTACTATGAGACGAAGGCGCGATTAGCCTGGCAATTTTATAAAGATTTAATTTTTAGAAGCGATTTTATCAGCCGATCCAATCAGACCATTACATCAACCAATAACGAAACTGTCAATCTTTTAAATTTGGCATTTGGGATTAAAGTATTTAAAAATAAACAAGGTGAAATTTCATTAGGCATCAATGATCTGTTTAACGAAAATGAAAATATTCAACAAGTGGTCACGGATACCTACATTGAAGATTCCAGGAGCAATAGTGTTAAACGGTTTTTGCTACTTTCTTTTACCTATAATATTAAAAATTATAACTCAGGCAAATCTCCAACATTTAAAAACAATCCGGACAGAGATCGCGAGAGGATGGGGCGCTATGAAGATCGAAGATTCTAAGCCATTTCAATAAGTGTATTCCTTAAAGATTGCAAACCTG
>CAYMGR010000080.1:0-9483 GCA_964389985.1 uncultured Saprospiraceae bacterium | reverse complement strand
CCCTTTCAAGGGGTTTGGGGTTCGACGGGACCATGTTATTAACACCAATCACGATTCAACTTGGTGCAATAAAAATCTAAAATAGAAAAAATAATTTGAACGATATACAGAATAAAAGTCCCTTTCAAGGGGTTTGGGGTTCGACGGGACCATGTTATTATTTTTATTTAAATACAATAAAAAAGCCCGAAACCAATGGTCCCGGGCTTAACATCCCTGTTATGAAATCAACTACGCAATCTCAATGGTTTTACTGTTTTTGCCAATCTCAATCGTTTTAGGAATATGAATGTTCAAAATTCCATGTTCATATTGAGCGGTAATTTTTTCTGCATCTGCATCCTCAGGAAGCTCAAACATTCTTTTGAAAGAATGATAACTAAATTCTTTGCGGAAATAATTTTCTTTGGTCTCATTGCTTTCCTGCTTTTTATCTGCAGAAATAACCAAAACATTATTTTCTATCGCAATTTTAAAATCTTGCTTGCTCAGTCCTGGAGCTGCTAATTCTAATTTAAATTCTTTACCAGTGTCTAATACGTTTAAACCCGGTGTGTTGTTGCGGAATAACTGACCGCCATTTAAATCGTGAAAGGTTCTTGAAAACAAATCATCAACGATTTGTACAAAAGGGGATAATGCATTCATATTTCTCATTTTTATAAAATTTTATGGTTAAATAATTATTGAATTTCAATGGTATGGCTTGGTTTTTTAACCCGATTCATGCGAAGTTTCAAAACACCATGTTCGAATTGTGCCTGGATACTGTTGGTATCTACATCTTCCGGTAATTGAATTTTGTGTTCATAATTTAAATTGCCAAATTCTTTGTGGAGCACCGTCTGATCATCAGAATAATTCATTTTGCGTTGAGCCTGTAAGGTCAATATCTGATTCTCTAAATGGAGTTTTAAATGTTCTTTTAATACTCCAGGAAGCGAAAATTCAACATGCAAAACATCTTCAATTTGAAATGCATTAAACTTGGGGCGTTTGGATTGCTGAGCTGTAGCTGGTTGATAATTTACCGCACAATTTGCTTTCGTACGCATACTTTTTGGAAAGGGGAAATAGTAATTTGAGTACATCATAATTTTAATTTTTATACTTTGCCTAGATCAATTGATGTACCAGTCCAAAAATTAAGAAGTATTGGCACATTTTTTACCAATTAAAGTGACATTATGGCATTTTATATTAATTATTAAAGCCATATTGGCATATTATTATAAATTTTATTATGTGTATTACCTTTGATTCATAAACCGTATTTCTCATGGAGTCAATTAGTGTGTGGCGTTTACCAAAATTCAACCGGATCATCCTTTGGTGTTTGTTATTTTGTTCAATATTCAATCTAACAGCTCAATCCAATGGTTTTGGGCTCAAATTGGGCCCAAGCATGGGTTTTCAAAAATGGGGAGGAGGTAGCCAGAGGGATCCTTTATTGCGCTGGCATGTAGCAGCTTTTATGGATTCTGAAAGCTCGGATTCTAAAAATGTGATTTACGGACAACTGGGTTACCATGTAAAAGGAGGAGCTTTTAGAGTGAGCTATTTTTATGATATCAATGGAAACCGATATCCCGGAAGTACCTACGGAATGGAATTCCATAATTTGAGTTTGGATATTGGACTGAAACGTTTTATAAGAAAAGGAATCTGGAAACCGTATTATGCAATAGGCTTAAGAGGAGAATACACGCTTAAAACAAAATTTGAAATTTATCAGGAATTACAAGAATGGGTCAAAAAGTGGAATTATGGATTTTCTATTAAACTAGGTACGGAATATAAATTAAGCAAACTAGCCCATGCGGGTTTGGAATTAAATATTGCGCCTGATTTATCCAAACAAATTTATGTTCCAGCAACGATCCGGCGGATTAATCCATTTACCGGTCAACCTGAACCGGGTTATGAGCAATCTACTGTAAATACTGCCGTTGAACTGAGTTTCTATCTTCGATTTATGCAGATAATCGAATACGAATAAAGACATCAATGTCACCCCTTCGGTGTTGTATACATATCACGCATTTTGAAAGGGAATGCCACCCTTGCAGTGTTGTATACATATCACGCATTTTGTAAGAGAATGCCACCCCTTCGGTGTTGTATACATATCACGCATTTTGAAAGGGAATGCCACCCTTGCGGTGTTGTATACATATCACGCATTTTGTAAAGTAATGTAAGCCCTATGGGATTAAGGATTTATGCATGCAACAACCACAAAAAATCCCAAATGAATTCAACCCCAAAGGGGTGTATTTTCATTAACTTGGCGATACCTCTAAATCTTCCCAACCCCAGAGGGGTGGCATAATAGAATCATCAATAGAATGAATTCCCCAAATTTTGGGAGATAAATTTTGCTTATTGTATATTGGATTCACAAAGTAAAATACGATATAAGAATTCAATAATTTTACCAAAACTAAATCTGTTAACTATGGCGAATACATTTTCACAAATTCTGATTCAATATGTTTTTGCTGTGAAAGGAAGGCAAAACTTACTAGATAAATCCTGGCGTAATGAAGTATTTAAATATATGTCCGGAATCATTGAAGCAAAAGGCCAAAAGCCCATGATAGTAAACGGGGTTGAGGACCATGTACATGTATTAGTTGGTCTAAAACCCGCGATGAAAATTTCTGATTTAATCAGAGATATTAAAAATAATTCAACAAATTTTATAAATGAAAAAGGATTTATAAATTCTAAATTTTCATGGCAAGAAGGATATGGTGTCTTTTCCTATTCAAATTCTCAATTAAAAAATGTATTTAAATATATTGAAAATCAAGAAGAACATCATAGGATAAAAACATTTCAAAATGAGTATATAGAATTTTTAATTGAACATGAAATTGATTTTAAAGAGCAATTTTTATTTGAGTGGTAGGGGAATGGAATGTCAACCCTACGGGGTTGTATATACAACAGGCAATCCCGAAGGGTTGCAATTTTATTACCTTGTCGATACCACCCAATTTTCCAACACCCAAAGACGAGAGGTACAATTAAAATAAAAAAAAAGGACCTCTTGAGGAGATCCTTTTTAAATTTATTATGTCGTAAAAATTATTTCTTCCAGGGTAATTCGTGAATGCGTTTTGCAGCTAAGAGACCACAAAATTCACCACCATCCATATCAATTCTCCAATGTACACCTAAGGGTAGTCGGCTAAAAGCATTTTCATAAGCTAAACTTCTCAAAGTATTGAATGAACGAGGTGTACCACAAAAATCAGTACGTTGTTCATGACAATGATCTGTAAAAGAATAATTCGGTCCAACAAAATATTCCAAAGTTCCAGCTCCGGCATATCCAAACGTAGCATGTCCCGAAGGGTATGCAGCAAATGGAGGAGTAAATCCTAACCATGGCACCGTAAAGTTAGGGTCAATATTTCTGTGGATATAAGAGATAGGTCTTTCCAGATTGTATTTAAATTTATTATACCAGGCGATGACACTTGCATCATTTAAAGCCATTCCGATCTGAGCATATAAAACACAAGCTTTTTCCAAATTAAAATTTTCTTTTACTACAATTTGATCAGCGATTGCTATAAAACGGGGTGCAGGACTAAAGGTCCAACCCACCCGATCATCGCTCCAGAATTCGGCAATACATTCCATTTCACCTTTTGGATTGGAACGGGCGTCATTCGCCAATACATACATTTCCCAGGCTTGTTGATAATTAATGGAATTTTTGTCATCATTACATTGGAAAGGAGCTTTAAGTGCATCCATATCTATTTGACTTAAGCCAAATCTAAATGCTTTTCCCCATTGAGAATACATTCCTCTGGTGGCTACTTGTGGATCAGTAGGTACCCAATCACATGGTTTTGTAGGGTTGTTTTCAGTTGGGAACGGATTTAAATGCGCATTGAAACCAACTGCATCAGACGTAGAAAATCTCCAAATGGCAGCAGCCACTTCGCGACCATGGGCTTCTGAATTATTTAAAACAGTTTCAACTGTTTTTTGACGATATTTTTCCCTCAACTCTTTTTCTTTAGTTGCAATAGCCCTAAGAAATTGTTGACGGTCTAAGGTGTTGCCAGCTTTGTCACGGAAATTTACATTATCAAAAAACTTAGTCATCAAATAACCGTAAGAAGCATTGATAACTTCAGGCCAGTATAAATTGGTTTTTACTGAAGGTAAATCAGTAATGCCAAAACGGTATTGCATGGATTGATATTCCGGCATTCCGCCCAAACATGCTTCATATGCACTCAATCCTAAATAAGCTAACGCACGGGGAGCCGGACCAGGACGATAAAAAGCAGCATAACGCTCGATTTCCATGAATACATTATTCCATTCATGGTACACATCGTTTTCCTGAGATTGCATGAGGGTATTTCCGCCATCCGTAGGTTCAGGTTTATTACAAGAGGTAGATAGAACTAAAAAAATGCTCACTAAACCCAGTAGCAATTTGGACACAAAATTCATAAGAGGGATTTTAAGTCTTATTAGAAAAAAAATAAAAACTTTCAGGTTTAACCGTGCAAAAATAATATTTGGTTTAGATAAAACGACTCTTTTCCAAAAAATAATTTTTAGAGTTCGATTTTCACATATAAAATAAATAACTATTTAATTAATTGATATTTAAGATTATATACATTTAAAAAGATATAAATATTTTTAAATAATCTGATTTTTACAAGCTTTTATATATTTATATAATTATAATATATTGCTTATTAAGAAGTTTTTAAGGTGTTATTAAAGCTTTATTTTAGCAAAATATAATTTCGATATTTTAAGTATTTGGAATATCTTCTTTCTTAAATTTGTATAAACTCTTAGCTTCTTCTTCCAGGTATCGTTGCACTAATTCTAAGGCATCCGGGACCACATCACTGCATACTACAATCAAAGATCCTTCCTTTACATTTTCTATAGCATATTTTATCGCTTCAGATTCTTTTGGAATCACTTTTAAAGGTTTGTCAATATCGTGTTGCTTGATTCCTGCGGTCAGCATTTCGATAATTTCCTGGTCCGTCTTACCTCTTAAATGCTTGTCTTGCCGCACAATAATTTCATCAAACATCTCTGCTGCCACCTTGCCGATTCCTTCATTGTCTTCTTGTCTGCGGTCGCCAATACCTGCAATGATCCCGACTTTGGGATACGCATCTATCTTATCAATAAATTTTTTCAAAGCCTGAAGCCCTGCCGGATTGTGTGCATAATCCAACAACACACTAAAATGTTTGAAATCAAACATGTTTAATCGACCGGGTGTTTGTGCTGGAGATGGAATAAAGGTTTCCAATGCTACTTTGATATCATCCAGTTCAAATCCATTAAAATATGCAGTCAATACAGCCGGCAACACATTTTGAATCATAAAGCTGGCACGACCTCCATACGTTAAGGGGACATTGACTGCTTTCACAACGCGCAATTTCCATTCGCCTTTACAGATGGTTATAAACCCATTTTCATAAATAGCACACATGCCATTTTCACGCATGTGTTTTTTAATTCTTGGATTGTCCTCATCCATTGAAAATAATGCCAACTTACATTGAATGCGTTCTCGCATGGCAAATACCAAATCATCATCCGCATTTAAAATAGCATAGCCATCCGGCGCAACAGATTCAACTACTACACCTTTTACTTTGGCCAATTGTTCCATCGTATGGATGCCTTTCAAACCTAAATGATCCGGGGCTACATTGGTAACAATAGCATAATTGCAATTTTTAAATCCTAATCCGGCTCTCAATATTCCTCCTCGTGCCGTTTCAAAGACAGCAAAGTTTACCGTAGGATCTTTTAATACAAATTCCGCACTTCCTGGTCCACTGCAATCACCTTGCATCATCAAATGATTTTGAATATAGATTCCATCTGTTGTCGTAAATCCTACCGTATAGCCCATCATTTTTGCCATATGAGCAATCAAACGGGTGGTCGTGGTCTTTCCGTTGGTTCCGGTAACCGCAACAATTGGAATGCGGCTATTTTTTCCAGGAGGATACAGCATATCAATGACCGGAGCAGCTACATTCCTGGGCAATCCTTCCGCAGGGGCTAAATGCATTCGGAATCCGGGACCTGCATTGACTTCAATAACCGCACCACCAACTTCAGAAACTGGTTTGCTGATGTCTTTGGTCAAAAAATCAATTCCACAAATATCCAACCCGACAATGCGGGAAATGCGCTCAGCCATAAAAACGGTGTGCGGATGCACTATATCAGTTACATCAACAGAAGTTCCTCCGGTAGAAAGATTGGCCGTGTCTTTAACAACCAGAACCTCTCCTTTGGCTAAAACGCTATCCAAGGTATAGCCTTTCAATTCCAACAACTTTAAGCTGATATCATCTACCGTAATATAGGTCAGTACTTTTTCATGGCCGTATCCCCGTCTTGGGTCTGCATTTGTTTTTTTTATCAATGCATCGATGCTTAAAACGCCATCTCCAATAATTTGAGCAGGCAATCGTTTGGCAGCGGCTACTAATTTATGATTGATAACAAGGATTCGGTAATCCTCTCCGGTAATATATTGTTCAACAATGACTGCATTGGATATTTTTTTAGCGAGACTAAATCCTTCCAGAGCCTGTTCCCAATTGGTAATATTGGTCGTAACACCTCTTCCATGATTTCCGTCAATCGGTTTAATCACCAAGGGATATCTTAAGTAGTCAACCGCTTCTCTTAAACCGGTTTCCGTTTTGATAATTTCGCCTTTCGGAACGGGAATCTCAGCCTGTGTCAATAAAAATTTAGTGTCCTCCTTATCTCCTGCAATGTCAACACCAATGCTGGACGTTTTACTGGTTACAGTTGCCTGTACTCTGACTTGATTGCAACCATATCCTAATTGGCATAAGGAATACTTATTCAAGCGAATCCAAGGGATTCCCCTTGCAATAGCTTCATCAATAATACTGGCTGTACTGGGTCCGAGCCGTTGGCCTTCCCTTAATTCCCGCATCTCTTGAATGTCTTCGGCCAAATCATATGATGCTCCCTGAATAATGGCCTCGGCGATGCGCACCGCTGCTTTTGCCGCATAGATTCCAACTTTTTCCTCCAGGTAATCAAACACTACATGATAAACGCCTTCTTCCCCATAACTCCGAGTCCTCCCAAAGCCTACATCCATACCGGCCATGGTCTGAATTTCCAATGCGATGTGCTCTACGACATGTCCCATCCAGGTTCCTTCGGTGACGCGCTTATAAAACCCACCGGGCTCGCCTTCTGAGCAACGATGTTCGTACAGTCCGGGTAACATATTTTTCATCCGGTCCAAAAATCCATCGATGGTATTGGTAGGCTGTTGTTCGAGTTCTTCTAAGTCCAATACCATAACTACAAGTTTATGGCGTCTGATCGACCAATAATTGGGTCCGCGCATGACATTGATTTCCCTGATTTTCATTCTTTGCTGTTTGAGGCTTTAAGGTAATAATTTTAGGCAATTATCTGCATTCCTTTAGCTTTGCAAACTGTTTTCATAGCCAAATCATGGAATTTAAAGGAACATTGATACCGGTGGGGGGGAATGAAAATAAAGGAATAGGCCTGAAAGAATCAGAATGCCTGGACTTTATTAAACAAGGAATTTTATCTGCAATCGTGCGTGAAAGCGGCGGAACAGGAGCTCGAATCGTGGTCATCACTACCGCTTCCAGCATTCCGGTTGAGGTGGGTGAAAATTACAGCCAGGCTTTTGAAACCTTGGCTTGTCAGGAAGTACAGATCATGGATGTCCGCAAGAGATCCGAAGCACAGCTAAAAAAGAATTTAAAACTGTTGGAGGAAGCAGATTGTATCATGTTTTCAGGAGGAGACCAATCTAGAATCGTAAAATGTTTTGCAGATACGAGTGCTCATCAGATCATCCGAAAGAAGCTGGAAGAAACCAAATTAGTCCTTGCAGGAACGAGTGCAGGCGCCATGTCCATGTCCTTACAAATGATTGCAGGAGGTAGCGTAGTTGATGCGATGCAAAAAGGGAATGTGAAAATGGCAAGGGGTATGGCTTATCTGGATCAGGTGATCATCGACACCCATTTTATCCAACGAGGCCGTTTTGGTAGGTTGGCAGAAGCGGTTGCCCGGTTTCCAAAACAATTGGGGATCGGTCTTGCAGAGGATACCGGACTGATAATCAAAAAAGGCAATGACTGCGAAGTCATTGGTACCGGGATGGCGGTCCTATTCGATCCCAGAAACCTCAACCATAATCGATACATTGACCTCGAACCAGGCACCCCAATGTCTTTAAGTAATTTAACCACCCACATTCTAGCCCAGGGGGATCGGTTCCGAATCCGGGAACGAAGTTTAAAAATCCTTCCGCTTGAAGCCAGTATGAGTCTCAATTCTTAGAACTTAAGAATTCATTAGATTTCATTTGAATTTTTAGAAAATGACGGCGATCAGCTGTCAGACTAATAATTATTATTTGATAGATTGGATAATTTTGCCAAATTTGCATGTCCTATCGGCAACGATGGGGTTATTTGGCATTATTTGAATTTATAACATATTCGATTCAAAGCTTTTAGTTCAATGGTATGAAAATTAAGAAACTACTTAAATTCAAGGTGTTTATAGGTCTGGTTTTGATCTATGTCTTTGCCACTTGCAGCCGGGAAGCTGCTTTTGATGAAACCACCCTCGATCAACAACTCACAAAGAAAATTCAGGCCGCATCCGTTTCCGGTGATATCCGGGAGTTTATATTAGTAGATGGCCAAAATTTAAGTGAAATCCCGAATCAGGATCCTAAAAATCCAATCAATGCTACAAAAGTGAAATTGGGTAAAATGCTGTTTCACGAACCCGCTATTGGCGTTTTTCCTAATAAACCAATCGGGATGAATACTTTTAGTTGTTCCTCCTGCCATATTGCAGCAAAATCCTTTACTGCAGGAAGAATTCAAGGGATTGCAGATGGTGCTCAGGGTTTTGGTGAATTAGGAAACGGCCGTTCTAAGGCTTCAGAATATAATGGAGATGACGTGGATGCCCAAGGTGCCAGACCTCTACCAACGATTAATCTGGCTTATGTAAGAAACGCATTATGGGCTGGATCCTTTGGTTCTTTTAGTCTGAATACTGGAACACAAGCTGTTTGGCATCAGGATACACTTACTGAAGTTAACTTTTTAGGATTGGAAGGACTGGAAGCAAATAATATCCGCGCCTTGCAAGTCCATCGGATGACAATGAATGAATCCTTAGCTTCTTATCTGGGTTATAAAGCTATGTTTGATGAAGCATTTCCCGATATTCCAGTTGCCGAACGCTATACCCTCAAAACGACATCTTTCGCCATTGCAGCTTATTTCAGAACCATAACAACCCATGAAGCACCTTTTCAAAAATGGTTGAAAGGTGAACTGACTGCTATGACAGATCAACAGAAAAAAGGTGCTGAATTATTTTTTGGAAAAGCAGGTTGCT
>CAYMGR010000079.1:4173-9547 GCA_964389985.1 uncultured Saprospiraceae bacterium | reverse complement strand
ATCCCAACATGGCTAATTTTACCTTGATCGTTTTGATAAAACATCAAATCACCTGTTTGTCTTTGACTAAAAAAAAGGTCTTCCCCCTGCAAACATTGTTCTGAAGCATCGCGTGCAATATGGATTCCAGCTAATCTATATAGCATTTGACTTAATCCAGAGCAGTCCATTCCAAAACCTGTACGTCCGCCCCATAAATAAGGAACATTTAATAAATGATTCAAGAATATTTCAAGGACCTGCTCTGTTTTTAAAGAAAATGAAACTTCGCCAGTCAACAAGTGAAGTCCATTAGGATCAACTTGTGACCCCATAGGTAACACCAATTTATCAGACCCTTTTCTGATTTCAGCTAAAAAACTGGTAACAAAAATGCGCTCCTCTTGAGCTTGCGCTTCTTCAAATGAATCCAATCTATTTTCAATCCATCCTTTGTACTGATCGGCCTCACCTTCAATATAAACCCAGCTATCCTGACTATCCAATATCCGAAACAACTCTCCAAATAATAATTGGTTGACCAATTCAGATTTGTGGCTAGGCATAGCCCTTACATTAATCAATGGAATCGTTACTCTATTTAGCATTTGCAATCCGTAATGATACATTAAAAACATGTATCTTGCAAGCTCTTTTAATAACATTTTAATGCTAAAAACAGCCCATCTCCTTGCGATTAGTTTTCTGCCTTTCTGGCTTTTAAGTCAGGATGTTAATTTTTCTCAATTCAATACGATTGCTCCTTATTACAACCCGGCGTTTACCTCAGCATTTACAGGAAACTACAGGGTGAGTGCCATTCACAGAAATCAATGGATTGGATTTCAAGATCAACCCTTATCTAGTTTTTGTGTGCTGGGCGATATCAAGTTTGATTTAGGACTTCAGGATTTTAAATCAGATTACTTAGGTGCTTCCGTTTATTTTATTACTGACAGAGCCCAACAATTTGACTGGAATAATAATGAAATTGCAGTTCTTCTAGCCTATCATAAAATTCTGGATAAATCGAATGATCAATATCTATCTGCAGGAATTGGTTTAGGAATCATTCAACGATCTGTCAATTATGACAACCTTTATTTTGAAGACCAATTTGACGGATTAAATAAATACAATGGATCTACAAATGAGTTATTACCCCCAAATATTTTTTCAAATCCAAATATTAAATTTGGTATTCAACACCAAGTCAAACTCAAACGAAACTTAAGAGTTCAAACCGGATTGGCACTACATCATTTATTTAAACCTGACGCTTCTTTTTATAAAAACTTTGATAATGTGGATTATAATGGGTCCAATTCATTTGCATCAAATCTTAATGTTACAGGAATCATTAATATTAGTTACAGACTGAACAACTTTACCGACTTTTATCCTAAACTGCTAGTAAGTTCGCAAGGTGCTCATTTCTTAACCAATATAGGAATGAATCTCAGACGTTCTTTTTATACACTTAACCAGACGGCCGTTCACTTTGGTGTGAATACCCGAGTGGTGAAAAATGAACGCAGTCTGGCACCCGTTGATTTAGGATTTTTAGTCGGATTTGAAATAAAAAATTTCATTTTAGGAATGCACTATGATATTGGAATCAGAGATGCTGTTAAATACGGGGCTCCGACTCACAGCATGGAAATCAGTTTAAGCTTAATTGGAAATTATGATAATGAAGGATTTATCTGTCCAACATTTTAATAGAACGCTTCAAACTAAAAAGGCACATAAGAAACAATTTCCAATCCATAAGCTTGAAGTGCTACCGTCTTTCTTGGGTTGTTGGATATAATTTTCATTTTGCGAACGCCTAAATCGTGTAAGATTTGTGCCCCAATTCCGATTTCACGTTGTTGTTGCTCTGTACGATGTGTTTCCTGATTTCCTGATTGGTCTAATTTATTAAAGGGTTCAAGTACTTTATCTTTACTTGTAAGCAGTAAAATAATACCGAATTCAGCGTTTTGTATTGCTTTAAATGACCGGGACAATCCAGCATTATCAAAATCAATAAACACATCCATCAATTCTGAAAAAACATCTGCATGTTGTACACGCACCAATGCATCCTGATTGAGTCCTGCTTGCCCTTTTACCAAAGCCACGTGGATATCTCCAGAATTGGTTTGTCTGTATTGAATTAATTTCATTGGCTGTCCTTGGATGATTCGTTCCAGAACCTTTTCCACTACCACCAGACGTTCGCTTCTCAAACGATATTCTACCAAATCATTAATGGATATAATTTTAATATTTAATTGAATTGATTTTTGGATTAAATCAGGCAATCGAGCCATCGAACCATCTGTATTTAGAATTTCAACTAAGGCACCGGCAGGTGTCATCCCAGCTAATTTTGCAAGGTCAACCACAGCTTCTGTGTGACCGGTGCGTTGCAAGACCCCTCCTGATTTTGCGCGCAATGGGAATATATGACCTGGCCTTGCAAATGCTTCTGCCTCAAACTTGGAATCAGCCAAAGCCTTAATCGTCAAGGCTCTATCATAGGCTGAAATTCCAGTACTACATCCATGCCCGATTAAATCAACAGAAACGGTAAATGCTGTTTCATGTAATGAAGTATTATTTCTCACCATTAATGGCAATTGAAGTTCATCTGCCCGCTTCTCATCCAATGGGGCACAAATCAAACCCCTCCCCTCTGTAGCCATAAAATTCACTAATTCAGGGGTTATTGTTTCTGCTGCACAAATAAAATCGCCCTCATTTTCGCGATCCTCGTTATCCACAACAATAATAATTTTACCGTCTTTAAAATCTTGAATCGCTTCTTCAATCGAATGAAATTCTATCATGGCATTAAACTTCTTTTTGGTGGCTGCCAGGTAACTAATTGTTTTCCCAGACAGTATATAATAAACCCATTTAGGAGAGCAAGGTTCATATACATAAAGTACCGAACCGCTCTTAATAAAGGTAAATGAATCTTACACTTAAATAATAGGTATTCAAAAAAAGGGATTCCTATAAACACTCCGTTTAAACCGTACCACACCCATTCAAAAAAGGAATGGCCCATTAAGAATAAAATCAGGGAGGAAAGGTACATTCCTAACAGTAAAAACGGACCCACCCACCGTATAAATTTATGTGAAAAAAATGCATACGCCAATTTAAAAGGAGGAACAAATAATCGGATATAAAACAAGGCCAGATTTTGAAAATTACCAACAGATATTCGCGATTTTCTTTTAAATTCTTCATGCATTTGATTTGGAATTCCTTCAAAGCAAATGGCCTCTGGATTTAATGAAGATCGACCATTTTTAATCAATGCATTCATCGTAATAAAGAAATCATCTACTATTAAATGACTGGGAATTTTATCCAGAAAGCTTGATCGAATAGCAAAACATCCACCAAATGCACCCATCATGCAACCTAATACGTTCCCTTCCAGGTACTTCAATTTGGTTTCGAAAGACATGTACTGGCTTTCAGATTTAGAACTTCCATCCAGACGCACATTTTTTTGAATAATACGAGAGTCAACCACCGCCATACCCGGATTCACAAATGGTTCCAGCAGTTTACGAATCGTATCGGAAGATAAAATCACATTAGCGTCCGTAAATAATACGATATGGGAATCCGAACGTGGAACCAATTTAAATGCTTCCTCTATGAGATCATTGATTACATTCGTTTTTCCTCTTCGGTTTTCAAAGGGGTAGAATCGTATATTAGTATATTCCTTTTGAAGCCTGGTTATTATTTCATTTGAACCATCTACGGAAGCATCCGAACCAATAAAATAATTTATTTTTTCGGATGGATAATCAGAAAGCATTAATGATTCTATCTTTTTCTCAATAATATTGGCCTCATTATAAACAGCAGTAACACACGATACCTGATACTGTTGGTCAATTACTTCATGTTTTTTGTTGCGCTCCCTGGAACCCAATGCATGAATTATATATAAGGATAACGGATATAATACATAGCTATGCAATAGTAAAAAGAAACACGTAAAAAATATAAATCCGAAGAAAAAATACATGAATGATAGGTCCTAAATTAGGCTATGCGAATGTAATGCCTTTTTATATGCCTGGACTAATTTTCCAGCCAGTTTAGAATTTTCAAAATTTTCTAAAACAAAATTACGAGCATTTTCACCTATTTTATAAAGATTATCATATTGCGCCTTACATAAAGAGATACTTTCAATGAAATCAGCTACTGTATTAGCAATAAAAACCTGTTCTTTATGTTTTGCGCTTATCCCTTCCAAGCCAATCGAACTGGATATCACTACCCTGCCCAATGACATTGCTTCAAGGATCTTTACCCTTATTCCCGATCCGGCAAAAACAGGTACGATTAATACAGGATAGCGTTTAAGGAAATCCTTTGAATTGCTGACTTCCCCATGGAAAAACACATTCCTAAGCTGCATTTCGGCAATATCCTTGGGGGCGTTTCTCCCGGCAATATGGAATTGAATGTCAGGAAATTTTTCGCACAATAAAGGCCAAACTTCACCTAAAAACCAACGAATAGCTTCGCTGTTAGGCATCCAATCTAATGAGCCAATAAATGATAACATCAATGGTCGCTTGAATGCATCCATATTTATAGGTGCCTCATCTACTTCAAATCCAACAGGTGAAGCTAAGCATCCATTTTTGTAACCAAGAGATTTAAACTGAACCAAATCCCGATCGGTTATAGCTACCAGAAAATCATACTCATTTAAAGTTTTAACTTCAAAATTTTTTAATTTTTTGCTTAGATAATGTAAATAAATCTTTTTCGGTAGAAACGGAACCTGATGTGCAATCCGTGCCCATATTTCATGTTCGATATTGTGGGCACGCAAAACGACCATTGCCTTTGAATGTTGTTTAATGATTGATAAAAAAGGTGCCAGATATAAGGTTTCTAACTGAATGATATCATAAGTCTCTTCTTTTAACAATTGTTCCAATTTCAAGGCAAAATCAGGAGAAATAAAACGTGCAATATGATATGATTCCTCAGAAAAAATATTTCTAAAAGCGGCCGTCCACTTTATCCGGTTATCAACTTCAACCGTTTCTATCCGATTATAGTAGGCTAAATCCTCCGGAATGCCGGATCGCAAATCGACACGATGCTTCGTGGTATTCATTGCCAATAAACTAATTTCACAACCACTTGAATGTAAGGCTTTGCTCATTTGCAAAATCGCAATAGACTCACCATCCTTTGGAGGAAATGGAAATTTTTTACTGAGTTGTAAGATCCTCATTATTTAAAATTACCAAACAGGGATTCGTTAGAAAAAGAGTTCCAAAATTAAAAGCTTTACGCAACATAATTCGAATTCTAATTACATAACTGTAAAGCTTAACTTTTTATTTCGCAA
>CAYMGR010000079.1:0-4073 GCA_964389985.1 uncultured Saprospiraceae bacterium | reverse complement strand
TTTATTTTTCAATTTCACCATTTGCTACCAGAATTTTCTGCAATTGAAAATGTAAGTTTACCAGGATTCATAGCCGGCAAATCTGAAAAAACAGTTTTAAATGAAGCCTCCCAACTTTTAGAGCGATTAGGGATGAGTGAGCGAATGGATCATAAGCCAGGTCAACTCTCAGGAGGCGAACAACAGCGAGTGGCCTTAGCCCGGGCATTAATTAACAAACCTAAAATTCTGTTAGCGGATGAACCAACCGGTAATTTAGATCAGGAAAATGCCAAACAAGTGCTCCAAATGATCCTTGATCTTAAACAAGAGACCCAAATGACAGTTATTCTAGTAACGCATGACATTCAAATAGCCCAAAAAGCAGACCGATCATTCAGGATGCAAGACGGTTTGATTTACTAAATTCAAAACATATTATGAGCTCGATTCAAATTTATCTGCAATATTGCATTATTCTAATTTTTCTGTCAGGCTTGACCTCCTGTAAAAATGAAACGCTCCCTATTTTAGGAAATCGGACCATTCAAAACGGAGATACAAGTTATGCGAAAACACCTGATTTTAATTTTCAAACACAATTTGGAACTTGGTTTAATAAAGATAGCCTCCATGGTAAAATTCATATAGCCAATTTCTTTTTTACTTCATGCCCAACTATTTGTCCTAAAACAATACGCAGCATGATTCGAATTGCTGATCATTTTAAAGGGAACAACAATATTACCTATTTAAATTTTAGCATCGATTTTAGAAAAGACTCCGTTCAAAGACTTAAAAGTTATTTTGATAAACTGAATATCGACTATAAGAATTTTTATCTTCTGAATTTACCAGACAAACAACAGATAAAATACATATCTGAATCCTACATGAGTATTGCCACCGAAGACCCAGATGCGCCTGGTGGATTTGATCATAGTGGTTGGATCCTATTAGCTGACCCTAAATTTCATCTGCGATCTTATTGTTTAGGAACCGATGATAAAGACGTTGACCGTTTTATAAAGGACATAGAATTACTCTTGCATGAAAAGGAATAAACTCTTACTTCTTTTTCTTTTACCTATCGTGTTGTCTTGTAGTTATTCCACAGAAACCTACAAAGAAGGCAAGTTACTTTACAGTTCAAAATGTGCAGGTTGTCATGGAGAAGATTTCAAAGGCTTAGGCTCACTGTATCCTTCATTGAATGACCTCGAATATATTCATTCGAATAAAAACAAGATAAGTTGCTGGATCCATCTTGGCATAGGAACAGGCAATAAAAATCAAATAACACGACACGGCGATTTGCCAATGCCTGCTATTCCAACATTATCTTCTATTGAAATTACCAATATCCTCAATTACATAAATGCTTCCATTTGGCATATGGCCCCTTTTAGCATACAGGATGTAACAAGCCAATTAAATGCTTGTCAGTAATAAATTTAAGTAACGGTATTAAAAATGAAAGGCCGCTACAAATGAAGGAAGAATAGGCAATTGATTGACCCTCCTGTTTTCGATTACATTAAAATAGAAAATGTTATTCCGGTCATATGCATTGGTGACCGCAGCTGTTAATTCCCAATAAACATTTTTATTAATGATCAATTTACGCTTGATGGACAAATCCAATCTATGGTAATAGGGCAATCTACCCGAATTAATTTTATCCGAATAGATTACACCAATGGGAGCATTTTCAATACCAAATACGGTTTCCAAACCTTTGGGGATTTTGTTGTCTTCAATAAATCCCTGAATTTTAGTAAATGCAAATCCTGAACCTAAATTCCATCGCAATCCAGCTTGCCAAAGGTTTTTCCTTCCAAACTGGTAATCTATTACCAAATTAGCATTGTGTCTGCGATCAAATAAAGCTGGAAATTCTTGTATGCCATCATTTCGGTTAACATATCCTAAAGAATAACCTAACCAAACACTCCAATCAACCCAATTTGACTTCACTAAAATATCAATTCCATATGCGTCTCCTGTTTCAGTAGAATAACTTGATTCTTCAACAGTACGCTTGTTTCGGTTGAGTTGATACAGTTTACTAAAATCCTTATAATACGTTTCAATATTAATATCCGTATTTTCATTTAAATCCAATTCAAATCCAAAAATTGCATGACTGGCTTTTATTAAATCAGGACTGGTAATAAATCCAACAAAAAGATTTACTATATCCCGCTCACTTACAGAACTCATCAGATTTTGAGTATATAAGCCTCCTGCTGCTTTAATTCTAAAATTATTACTGACATTATATTTCAAACCAAGTCTAGGTTCCAATGAAGACCTTTTCAGTGAAGCATAATATTGCAAACGCAAACTTGGATCAATGACCCATTTTCTAAATGCTTTTCTGAATTTAAAATAGCCAGCTAACTCTGTATTGTTATCATTTTGGCTAACAGGAACTTTTAAAAAATTTGTAAAATTAAAATCGGTACTAAATGCATCAAACTCAATTCCATATTTAAATTCTGAGTTATTTCCGAAATATGTAAAATCAATATTTGTTTGCAATCCTTTTATTTCGCTGGACCGGGGAGCTGCATTCACTTCATTTAATTGGATATTATATTTAGAATACGCAACATTCCCTCCAACAATCACACTTGAATTTGATGGAATTAATTTAAAATTGGTTCCACCGCCAGAAGCCGTCCAGTCTAAATCAGCCAATCCCGAATATTCCACTTTATCATTAAAGCTGAATCCAAAGAAATTTAAATAATTACCATTGCTACCAATGGTAGATACTTTTCCATAGACATCTGTAAATTTAAACGGCAAGCTATTGGTTGATGAATCAAAGGCATATTTATAAAGTGTTTTGGATGTTTGGTCAATAAAAGATGATTTAGCAGTCAATAAGAATGAAGTGCTTCCGTTTTTTCCTTCCTTAAAACTTGAAATCGGTCCTTCAATTAATGCTTTTGCCAAAAAAGGACTCGCTGAGGCCAAACCGGATAACCTGGTTTTATTTCCTTCCCGGGTTTTCATATCAACTATGGCGGAAATTCTTCCTCCATATTCAGCAGGAAAGCCTCCTGTCAACACATCTACAGAACGAATGACTTCAGTTTCAAATACTGAAAAAATTCCAATTGAATGAAATGGATTATAAACTGTCATTCCATCAATTAATATCCTGTTTTGCACGGGAGAGCCCCCACGAATATAAATTTGACCACCTTGATCTCCTGTGCTGATGACACCTGGTATGATTTGTAAATACTGAGCAATGTCAGCCTCGCCACCCGTTGAAGGTAGTGCCTTAATTTCTTTTGGGGTTACGGTTAAGGTTGAAATCTTGACTTCTGTACGCGCTTGTTGCTTTTTACCTGAAACACTCACCTCTCCTAAAAGTGTGCTGGATTCACTCATCACCAATTGCTTGTTGATAATTTGATTTCCCCTAACAGACAATGCGACTTTAATGGTATCAAAACCAATATAACTTGCAACTAAAGTGTATTCCCCTTTAGGAACAGATGAAATATTAAAAAATCCAGTATTGTCCGATAAAACTCCATAGGACGTACCTTCCAAATAAACGGAAGTAAAAGATAAGGGCTCCCCGGTGGCTTTATTGTAGATATTTCCACGTATATCTGACTTTTGTGCGATACCTGTCTGCAAACCAAAAGAAAATAAGATCAGAAAAAATAGGAAGCGCATAGAATATTAATTTGGGTGCAAAAGTACAATTTCGCTCGTTTAAAAGGCTTATTTTAACAGTCCAGTCTAAACGATCTTTGAATTCTACTTGTTAGTCGACCATGACATGGAATAAAATACCTAGAAAACCAGGTATCCAATTTTCTTTTAATTCTTCCAGATCTAAGACTAAAAGCTTGTATGATAAGCTTTTACCTCTATTCAAAGAACTTTTTATAGCTACTTCTGGCCAGCTGGATGAACTTTTTCAATGGATGAATGAACTTGATAAGCGCTTTGGACTTTTTACTCCTAACTATGGACTCGCTGATTTTATAGAGGAATTAAAGAAAAACGGACTGGTGCATGATCCCGAAAAAGGTTCTACAGACCATAGACCTACCCTAAAATTA
>CAYMGR010000078.1:0-9771 GCA_964389985.1 uncultured Saprospiraceae bacterium | reverse complement strand
ACTTCCATTCTGATATGGCTTCGCCGTACCCACTCCCATCCGGAATGCAGCATGTTGATGTGTTCAGCTGTTATTCTCAAAGTAAAACTAGTGAATACCTTTAAATTACCAAAACTCTGGTTTAGGCAGAAGGCAGTAGTCAGAAGTCAGAAATCAGTAGTCAGAAGGCAGAAGGCAGAAGACAGTAGTTAGAAGGCAGAAGTCAGAAATCAGTAGTCAGAAGGCAGAAGACAGTAGTCATAAGTTACCTATCAACCATCTCCTATCACCTATCTCCTATCAACTCTCACCTATCTCCTATCAACTGGAACGATTAAAAATTACATTTCTCGCCATACTTCTTCAACCAGGCTTCTGCTTTTTGGTATTCTGGCATGACTCGTTCAACGACCTTCCAATAGGCTGGCGAATGATTCATATGCACCAGATGAGCTAATTCGTGTACGATAATATAATCTGTAATAAATTGGGGAGTCAATAATAAACGGGAAGATAAATTGATGATCTTATTAGTGCTGCAACTACCCCAGTTACTGACATTTAGTTTTAGACGAACTTTAGAAATTTCTTTGTTGAAAAACTTTTGATTGATGGCATGCACCCGCTCGGTGATTTCTGCCAGAAAAACACTGGAAAGGATTCGGCTAATAATGGTACTGCATAGTTTATGCCGCTGGTTTGGACTTACACCCATTGGTAATACTATTTGAATACAATTCCCTTTTAAACTACCCATTGCCGTTTTCCGATTGGAATCCTCATTGAGTTCTAATACAAATTCGCGTTCGCGCAATTGGATTTTTTGTCCGCTCTGATAATCTTTGGGAGTGTAGCGTTGTCGCAATACCGGATCCTGGTCAAACTTTTTAATCAGCCAATTTTTAGCCCATTCCAGATTTTTCTCCTTTTGGCTGGCATTCAAAATAATAGGCTGGCGAAGGATCGCATGATGCTTTCCTAAACTGATTCTTACAGACCGGCGATGTTCATAGATGGTTTCTAATCGGAGTTTTAAATCTTTATGATGAAAGATTGAAAATTCAGAAGCCACTTTGAGATTAGGCATACTTGCGTTCAAATTCTTTCATGATTTCAATCAATGCATCAACACTTTCCTGTGTCAATGCATTATACAACGATGCTCTAAATCCACCCACCGAACGGTGGCCCGCTAAACCCACACAGCCGCCTGATTTACATAGTTCAAGAAAAGCCGCTTCGTGTTCCGGATGCTTGGCAATGAATACGACATTCATCCAACTCCGGTCTTCAAAATTTACAGGCGCCATAAAACAGGTATTCCGATCTATTTCTGCATAAAGGCTTTCGGCTTTTTTGCGATTTCTGGATTCTATCGTTGCTAAACCCTGTGCTTTAATCCACCTTAAAGTCAATAAGGTCACATAAATTGGAAAAACAGGAGGGGTATTATACATACTTTCCTTTTCCATTTGAACCGCATAATTCAGGATGGTTGGAAATTTACGTTTCGCCCGATTTAATAAATTCTTTTTAATGACAACTGCAGTCACTCCGGCCGCACCCATGTTTTTTTGTGCACCCGCATAGATTAAGGAGAATTTAGAAAAATCCAACTGCCTGCTAAAAATATCACTAGACATATCGCAAATCAATGGGACAGGAGAATCCGGCCATTGATGATACTGCGATCCGTAAATGGTATTATTTGAAGTGATGTGCAAATAAGCTGCAACTGAAGGGATTTCATAATTTTTGGGGATATGTCTGAATTTGTCTTCTTCAGAACTGGCCAATACATTGACCTTGCCAAACAGTTTGGCTTCTTTAATGGCGCCACTGGCCCAAACGCCGGTATTCACATAACAGGCCGTCTCTTCGTCATTTAGCAAATTCATGGGGATCATGAAAAATTGACTACTGGCCCCTCCGGACATTAAGAGAACCGTATAATCATCCCCGATTTGCATCAATTCCTTTACCAATTGCTCCACTTCCTCAACAACCGATTCAAATTGCTTGGTGCGGTGCGATATTTCCAACAAAGAAAGACCCATACCCATAAAATCATTCAGGGATTCAGCAGCCTGCTGGATGACTTCTTGCGGTAAAATGGCGGGTCCGGCGTAGAAATTGTGCTTTTTCATATTCAATTTATTCGCAAAGTTAAACCCTTCCCGGATTTTGATAATAACATTATTAAATGTTTTAATATGAAGATTTTAACCCTAAAATTTCGGGAATTCGTCCCTTTGATAGGCCCCTTTAAATAATCCTTTCCTAGTCGGTAGCTGTCCCAATTATTTTTGAGACTCCATTTAAAACAAGCCAATTATGGATAAAGCGATTATTAATCATTACACCCACGACCGCCAGGTTCAAAATCTGGTATTATTGGTAAACCGGATGAGTCTGTTTTTAGTCTTCTTTTGGTTTGGTATCTTAAAGGTACTAGGGGTGTCTCCTGCTGAAGATCTCGTGAGCCATTTACATGCTCAGACAATTGCTCCCTGGATTTCTGCCTCCAACTTTTGTTTGTTGCTTGGAGTGATCGAATGCAGCATTGGCATCCTATGGTTAATTCCCAAATTCACAAAAATGGCCTTTGCATTGTTTTCATTGCAAATGTTTACAACGTTCCTGCCGCTGTTTTATTTACCCAATGATACCTGGCAAAATGGATTTGCGCTTACACTCACAGGGCAATACATCATTAAAAACTTAGTTCTCGTGGCCAGTGCTATGACGATCCTTTTTTATCACCGGAATGCTTCTTAACTCAATTAAATATTTTACTCTCATGAAACTCAAATTACTTTTTTTACTGGCAATATCTATTGTATTGCAACATCAATTTCTCTCGGCACAGGGTTGTGTGGCCGTACGTCAAATGGGCGGACTCAATATGTGCTCTTCAAATTCGTATAATCTGAATAAACACGAAATTCAATTAGGCCTGAATTATCGCTATTTTCATTCCTGGAGACATTTTGTGGGCACGGAAGAACAACCCCAGCGTCAAACTACAGGAGGCGGACATGATGCAAATGGAAACGACAGAGGAAATGCGGTGAATATTTATTCGCATGCATTAGATTTTAATTTCTCTCTTGGCTTAACGAGTCGCTTACAATTAAACGCAACGATTCCCTATGTCAACAACGAACGTTCTCAGGTATTGCGTCAAACCAGTCCGGTAAAAGATACCTTCCGTTATAGCGTGTTTGCATCCGGTATTGGCGATTTCAGAATTGGATTAAACTACTGGATCTTTAATCCTGAAAAAGCCGGACGTGGTAATATCATGTTGGGCTTAGGTGTAAAACTACCCACCGGACGCTATGACGATACGGATAATGATGTTCCTCAGGCCGATGGTTCCAAATTAGATTTTGTGGTAATGGATCAGGCTATCCAACCTGGTGATGGTGGCACAGGCATTTCTATTGAATTGCAAGGATTCAGACAAATCTTTAAAAACATTTATGGCTTTGCAAATGGTTACTATCTGTTTAACCCTAAACTGAATAATGGCACCTATAAATCAGATCCGAATTTGATTGTAAAAAATCCTTTAGATACTAAATCCAATTTAGATACTTTTTATAATTACAATCTATACGCGTGTCCAGATCAATATTTTGTTCGGGCAGGATTAATGACTTCCTTCTTAAAAAATAATAATCTGACGGTTTCACTTGCTGCACGCTGGGAAGGCATTCCAGCCTATGATGCATTTGGAGGTCAAGATGCTTATCGCCGACCTGGTTATGTGGTTTCAGTTGAACCGGGAATCGCTTATAGATTGGGTAACCACAATTTTTCTTTGTACGTTCCAAAAAATTTCATTCGCAACCGAATCCAGAGTGCCAATGATATTACCAGCGAAAACTTGCAAAGAACCCTTAAACCAGATGCAGAAGTTCACGGAGATGCTGCATTCGCAGATTATTCAATTAGTTTTGGTTACGCTTACAGATTTCACAAAATGTAAGAATCGGTTTAGAAATAACCCAATACCTTTATAAACAATAAAAGCCTGAAAGACCTGACGGAATTTTGGGCTTTTGTTTTAAATTTCCTATTAATTTAGGTCTCTATAAATAACACACCTTAACTTTGCTCATTCCAGTTTGATTTAGAATGCCTCGTATCTCCATAACTGTAAAAAACGCCATTGTCTATTTTCTGCTGTTAATATTAACATCAGTCATCCTGGGCTATTCGATTTATAAAGTCAGCTCTCATAAGATTTTAGACAATGCTACCTTATCTTTAAATCACAATAACGAATTAGTCCTCTTACAATTCAAAACATTTTTAGACGATATCAGAAAGGACATCGAGTTTCTTTCCAAGGATCCGTTTCTCTATCAATTATTGGATGAGCCTCAAAATGAAAAAACAAGGTATAATCTTTCACATGAATACCTGGCCTTGCTGGGTACCAAAACGCATTATCTGCAAATAAGGCTCTTAGGTGTAAAACAAAATGGAAAAGAACTAATCCGTGCCGAAAAATTTTCAGATCGCATCGGTCTGGTTGAACATGAACTGTTGCAGGAAAAAGGAGATCGGGACTATTTTAGAGAAACCATTCAACTTCCAATTGATTCAATCTATTTTTCTGAAATTAACCTGAATCAGGAATTCGGTAAAATCATTCTACCCATGGTTCCTACCATGCGTGTGGCCAAATCTATTTATCATCGTGATAGTCTCTTTGGTATCATTATAATCAATGTGGACCTAAGTTTTGTGTTTAATGAATTGATCAAAACGGCTGGTAAACCCTATACCTTAAACCTGATTAACTCAAAAGGCTATTATCTCATTCATCCGGATAGCAGCAAAGTATTTGGATTTGAATTTAATAAAAAACCAGAATTGGATTTTGATAATGGAAACATTTCAATCTATCAAACCTTATCTGCTAAAACCAATGAGATTTTTTCGGTTCGGGAATTTCATTACCCAAGAAAACAAGAAGTCTTATACTTTAGCCTAAGTGCATCTAAAGAAATTTTATTATCCGTATTCAATCAATGGAAACGCGATATCTTTTTACTCACCGTTATTCTGACCTTACTTTCATTATTGATTGCAGTTTGGTGGACCCAACGACAAACTAAAGAATTTAGAAATCTGGCTCAATCGATCACCAGTTTTGGTAAAAATCCGGAACACGTAAAACTCGAAATTGACCGGGATGATGAAATTGGCGATTTAGTCCATTCGTTTAAAGAGATGTCCGGTAAAATCAA
This sequence comes from uncultured Saprospiraceae bacterium, assembly GCA_964389985.1. Lineage (GTDB taxonomy): Bacteria > Bacteroidota > Bacteroidia > Chitinophagales > Saprospiraceae > Vicinibacter. The sequence continues at coordinate 4,528 of CAYMGR010000078.1, read as the reverse complement.
CGAGCATTTAGCTGAATTGCGAATTGCCCGCTCAGAAGCTGTCGAGGCCAATAAAGCAAAGTCTGAATTTCTGGAAAACATGAGTCATGAAATCAGAAACCCTTTGCAATCTATTTTAGGAATGATTGGTATTTTGGAACAAAATAAACCACGACCCGATCAACAGGTTTTTATTGATACCTTGAAGTTTAGTTCAGATACCTTATTAACTTTAGTAAATGATATTTTAGATTATCGGAAGTTAATCCACGGACAAATTCAATTAAATTATCAGTCCATCATTTTAGAAGACTTTATAGAAAAAATTATTAAAAGTCATTTGTTTGATGCCGGAATTCAAAAAATTAAATTAAACCTGAACATCGATCCCTTATTGAAATATAAATTATTTCAAACGGATCCTATCCGCTTAGCCCAAATTCTACATAATCTTTTATCCAATGCGATCCGTCATGCGTATTCCAATTCAGAAGTGACGCTTGAATTGTGTAAAAAATCATCAGACGAAATTGAATTTTCGATTCGCAATTTTGGCGAATCGATTAGCCAGGAAAATATTACAAATATATTAGAACAAAAGCCGGTCACCGGATCCTCAAAACTGACTCAAAATATTGGATTGGGTTTGCCGATTGTTATTAATCTTTTAAAATTATTTAATTCCGGACTACAAATTGAATCTAAACCTGAAACCGGAACCCGTTTTAATTTCAATCTAAAAGGCTCGATTTCTTTAGCCACTGCACCCAAAACCATTTTGACAAATGCACCAATTGATTTTAGCGGTTTTGTTGAATCGATGGCCTGCATAGATGATGATCCGCAAAATTTATTCTACTACAAACAAGTTTTTGAAAAATTTAACCTGAATGCAACTCATTTCAGTTCCATTCAAGATTTTATTAAATCGAAACCAGGAAATTTGGATTTGATCTTAACAGATTATAATTTTCAGGATGGTCAGATTAGTCAACATCTGGACGAATTAAAAAATGCCTTAAGACCAAAAGGATTGCTCTTTCTGATCTCTGCTTCTGACGAATTAAATAAGCAAGTACCCTTGGACCAATTTGATGGGATTTTGCAAAAACCAATACAAGGAGATGTGTTGCTTAAAAAAATCGAAGAACAGATTACCAAAAACTATTTTGAAAAACCGCAATTTGATCAATTATATGCCAACTATGATTTTCAACGAGATAAAATCAGTAAAGCTTTAGAAATAACATTAGCCGAATGGAAGGAAATGGGATTAAAAATGAATGCGGCTATTGTAAATCGGGATCTCCTTCAATTTGATAAAGTCTATCATCGCTTAATCAATACTTTGCGAACCTTTAATTTACATAGTTTTCAGCAGCTTTTAGATACCGGCAGAATCCAAATAAGTGCATCAGATTCCAATGAAAAACAGTTGGTTTCCAAAGTTAATTTTTGCTTTAGGATTTACCAACGAATGTTTGAAGAGGAATTACAACACCAAAAAGCAAATTAAGGCCAATTCATTTTCAGGCTATCTGGATTGATCCATTTTAAGCTAAGATTGTTTATAGTCCATGCCGGATTCAGTACGATTGGTTTTCTATGATGGGGAATGTGCTTTTTGCAATCGCTGGGTTCAATTTATACTGAAACAGGATCAGCTCAGAAAGTTTCATTACGCCAGTCTCCAACTTTTACAATCTGAATCGGTGCAACTGGACAAATCACAGCAGAAGCCGGATATGGATACGATCCGGTACCTTAAAAATGGCCGCGTTTACGAACGATCAGAAGCTATCCTAAACATTTTGAGGGATTTGGGAGGATTTTGGAAGATTTCTTTCCTATTTAGATTGATTCCCAGGGTTTTACGTGATAAAATGTATGATTTAATCGCGACAAACCGCTATCGGTTTCAAAAAAATCAATGCCAATTAGCCGGGCAATCTGCAAATCAACAACTGATTCAAAATAAGGCGGATCTGGATTTGTTATTACGAAACATTTCGTAGTATATTTGCTGCTATTAAAAACCGGAAATATTCATCTTTGTTAAACTTTTTATAAATCAGATCCTTGTTGATAATGAATTTGAATAAAAACGGTTGTATAGATTAATTGTAAAATGAAAGAAAAAATGAAATCAAAAAAAGCCTGGTTCTTACTGCTTCCCTTAAGCCTCCTACTTGCCTATTTTACAGCCAATTGCAAACACACCCAAGGGGAACCTAGCTCAAAGGAAAGTCACCTATTAAAATTGGTCTATGAAAGTTCGCAGCGCTTTCATTATGCCCCTCCAACGGTTGACGATGCCTTTTCCCAAAAAGCCTTTGAAATGTATTTAGTTGATATGGATCCCGGTAAGCGTTTCTATACCCAAAAGGACATTAAGAAAATGGAAGCGTTTAAAAATGAGCTGGATGACCATTTCAAAACGGGTAATGTAAGTTTTTTTGATCTGTCTTTAAAATTATTGGAAGACGCTACCATTAAATCAAAAGCTTATTATGACGAGTTTATTAATATGCCCTTTGAATTTAATAAAGATGAAAAAATTGAATTGGATGCAGATAAAAGATCCTGGCCCTCAGATGACAAGGAAATGAAAGAATATTGGAGAAAATCCATTAAGTATGAAAAATTAAACCGTTACATCGATGATCTCCAACAATTAGAAAAAGAAAAGAAAACACGTCCGGACGATTCGATCCGCATGGATATCAATAAAGAAATTAAAGATATGATGGATGCCTGGTTTGACCGTTTGTCCAAATTAAAGCGGGAAGACCGGTTTGAAATTTATGTCAATACTTTTATCCATTTATATGATCCGCATACAGATTATTTAAATCCAAAAGAAAAAGAAGATTTTAATATTAATATGTCTGGTAAGTTGGAAGGAATTGGTGCCAGACTTCAAACCGAACGAGAATTTACAAAAGTTAGTTCGATTGTTCCGGGTGGCCCTGCCGCCAGACAAGGAGAATTGGAAGCCAATGATTTGATCATGGGCGTGCAGCAAGATGGAATGGAACCCGTTGACATTAAAGGAATGCGGATTGACGATGTCGTGAGTAAAATTCGTGGTAAAAAAGGAACCAAGGTCACTTTAAAAGTGAAAAAGCAGGATGGTTCGATTAAGATGATCAGTATCATTCGCGATGAAGTGATTATGGATGAAGGATTTGCACGTTCCGCCCTGTTGAAACAAGAAGGGAAAGAAGAAAAAATCGGTTATATCCGTTTACCCCGTTTTTATGCTGATTTTAATGATCCCAATAGTCCATCCGCAGCCAAAGACATTGCAGAAGAATTATTGAAATTAAAAAAAGAAGGTGCCACCAGTCTCATTCTGGATTTAAGAAACAATGGCGGTGGAAGTTTACAGGAAGTAGTGGATATGTCGGGACTGTTTATTGATGAAGGACCGGTTGTACAAGTGAAAGATAAAAGAGGCACCAGACCCTACAACGATCCGGATAAAAATGTTTTCTTCGATGGCCCGATGGTCATCTTAGTCAATAGCAACAGTGCTTCTGCTTCAGAAATTATCAGCGCCTGTCTGCAAGACTATAAACGGGCAGTTATAGTGGGCGGCGAACCAACATTTGGAAAAGGAAGCGTGCAGCAATTTAGAAATCTGGATCAACTGACGAACCAATCTGAAATGCGACCCTTAGGTGAAATGAAAGTGACCATCCAAAAATATTATCGCGTCAGTGGAGGTTCCGTCCAATTAAAAGGTGTTGAACCGGATATTCTCTTACCGGATAATTATAGTTATATCGTGAATGGCGAAAAAGAATATAAAAATCCTCTTCCTTATGATGTCATTGAAAAACAAAATTATACGCCCAACACCTTTGTCATTGATAATCTTCCTGAAATAGCTGCTAAAAGTAAACAAAGGATTCAATCCAATCCGGTGTTTGGTTTGATTGATGAAAATGCAAAGTTAATTGCTAAAAACCGTAAAGAAACGGAGGTGAATTTAGAATTAAATAAATATAAGAATTTTATAAAAGAGCGCAAAGAGACCTCTAAAAAATTCGAAAAGTTAGGTGATGAAGTGATCAGTGGAATGAAAGTTGAAAACTTACAACAGGATTATGCCTACATTCATACGGATTCTTCAAAAATTGCACGCAATGAAGATTTTATTAAAAATCTGAATAAGGATATGTATGTTTATGAATCCATGAATATCCTTCAAGATATTCGAAAGAAATAAATTCCAAAATCAGTATTTTCGAAAGGCTCGATCATTTATGATTGAGCCTTCTTTTTTTATGGCCGTATAAAACATAATTGATTTACAGGCCATAGCTCTTTACCTCTTCATAAAGAGTTGCGCCCTACATGATTAGAATTAAAAAATGTAAGCAGAGCACTCCGGTTTTTTCTGCGTTTTTCTTCTATGAAGAAAAATAAAAGTGCTTCCGGAGCTATTGTTTTCAAATGCACAAAAAAAAGTGCTCACCGCAATCGCCCTTGACAAGAAAGTTTTTCAATAAATTCAACAGGCAAGGCTCGAGTTGCTTAAAAC
>CAYMGR010000077.1:7923-9925 GCA_964389985.1 uncultured Saprospiraceae bacterium | reverse complement strand
GGCAGTATAGAAAATTATTCAACCCTCAAAGAAGCACTGACTCGCTTAGGGCATCGTTTTGAAAGTGAAACCGACACGGAAGTTCTCATTCACTTGATAGAGGAATTTCAAAATCGGGATAAGCTACCTCTGGAAGAAGCCGTTCGCAAAGCATTAAATAAAGTAGTTGGTGCCTATGCAATTGTGGTTATTGACAAAAATGATCCTAATAAATTAGTCGGAGCCAGAAAATCCAGTCCTTTGGTTATCGGCTTGGGAGATAAGGATTTGTTTATAGCCTCTGATGCGACGCCGATCATTCAATACACCAATAAAGTAGTTTATCTTAATGATGAGGAAATCGCAGTTTTAACGCGTGATAAAGGATTAGAAATTTCAACACTCAGCAACGAAGAAATACAAGAACCTGTAGTACACGAACTGGACATGAGCATGGATCAGTTGGAGAAAGGAGGTTACGAGCATTTTATGCTTAAAGAAATTTACCAGCAGTCGCAGACCATATCAGATTGTATGCGGGGAAGGCTCAATGCTATTGAAGGCTGGGTAAAATTAGGTGGTTTGGAAGAGCATATCAACCGCATCAATAAAGCAGACCGCATCATCATTGCTGCATGTGGAACATCCTGGCACAGCGCTTTGATTGGAGAATATCTGATTGAGGATTTGGCTCGTATTCCGGTTGAAGTAGAATATGCATCTGAATTCCGTTACCGAAATCCAATTCTAACGGATAAAGATGTGGTATTGGTTATTTCACAATCAGGTGAAACAGCCGATACCTTAGCTGCTGCTGAATTGGCAAAAGAAAAAGGTGCTTTGGTTTATGGAATTGTGAATGTAGTCGGTTCTTCTATCGCGCGCATGACCCATGCAGGTTCATATATTCACTGTGGACCGGAAATTGGAGTCGCATCCACGAAGGCATTTACAGGTCAGGTAACGCTATTGACTTTAATGTCATTAGTTTTGGGTCAGCGCAATGGGAGTTTATCCAATTCATATTATCATCAGTTGATTGCGGAATTAGCAAGCATTCCTGACAAAGTTGAAAAAGTATTAGCCTCAAACGAAAAAATAAAATATCTCGCAGGAGAAATAAAAAATACCAACAACACCCTTTACTTAGGGCGGGGTTATAATTTTCCAGTCGCTTTAGAAGGCGCTCTAAAACTTAAAGAAATCTCTTACATCCATGCGGAAGGATATCCTGCTGCTGAGATGAAACATGGTCCAATCGCATTGATAGACGAGAATATGCCGGTTATCGTCATTGCAACAAACGTAAGTGCATATGAAAAAATCGTTTCCAATATTATGGAAGTGAAAGCGCGAAAAGGAATTGTTATTGCCATTGTAACGGAAGGAGATGTAGAAATCAAACGGATTGCCGATCACTGTATCGAAATTCCAAGCACCATCGATCCATTAACTCCATTATTATCTGTAATCCCTCTTCAATTATTATCTTATCATGTTGCCGTTATGCGCAATTGTGATGTAGACCAACCCAGAAACTTAGCTAAATCTGTTACTGTCGAATAAAAATTTATGACATCTCACAACATCCAGTTTGCCTACAATACCTCGCAATCCGAATTAATTATGCCGGAATACGGGCGCAATGTTCAAGATCTGATTTTACATTGTAAAAAAATAGAGGAACCTGTTTACCGACAGACATTTGCTGAAGAAATTATCAATCTGATGCAAATTATGACTCCATATAATCGAAATGTGGATGAACATAGACGTAAATTATGGCATCACTTTTTCAGGATAGCCAGTTATGAAATTGATGTGACAACACCTTATGGTGATAAGCCGAGTGCCGATTTGGATAAATTGAGACCAGAGAAAGTACCCTATCCAATTCCTGCAGATCGTTACCGACATTATGGCAATTATGTCAATATGCTGATCAAAAAGGCAATGGAGATGGAAGCCGGTCCCAAAAGGGATGAGTTTTCACAGATCATTGGTTCTTATATGAAGATGGCTT
>CAYMGR010000077.1:0-7823 GCA_964389985.1 uncultured Saprospiraceae bacterium | reverse complement strand
GGTCCCAAAAGGGATGAGTTTTCACAGATCATTGGTTCTTATATGAAGATGGCTTTTAAAAACTGGAATCGCGAACATTACGTGAGTGATGAGTTAATTAAAAGCGACTTGTTAATTATGTCAAATGGTCAATTGACCATTGATGAAAATGTACAGTTTAACACGCTGATCAATACCAATATGAAAAGCCAGCGCCGGGTTTATAAGGGAATGAATAAAAAGAATTACCGGAACAACAAGAATAATAATTTCCGCAATAAGAACAGCAATAACAACAAGCGCAGGCCCTGATTCTGATCATGTTGAATTCCGAACAACACGATACTATTCTGAATGCAGCCCGCAATTGCATTGCAATAGAAGCTCAGGTTGTTGACAATTTAGTAAAACAAATAGATCAGGAGTTTGTAAAATGTGTTCAAATCATTTTTGAAAGCAAAGGACGACTCGTGGTAACGGGTATTGGAAAATCTGCCATCGTCGGACAAAAAATGGTTGCGACTTTTAACTCTACTGGTACGCCTTCTTTATTTATGCATGCTGCAGATGCCATTCATGGTGATTTAGGAATGATCCGTCCTGAAGATGTTGTTTTGTGTATTTCAAAGAGTGGCGAAACGCCTGAAATAAAAGTTTTATTACCGCTTGTAAGAAATTTAGGAACTCGATTGATTGCGATGGTAGCCCATCAAACATCGAGTTTGGCACAGCAGGCAGATCTTGTTATTTTAACTCCTGTTGATAAAGAAGCTGAACCCAATAATTTAGCACCTACTGCCAGCACCACAGCACAAATGGTTATGGGGGATGCACTTGCAGTGGCCTTGTTGGCTTTGCGAGGATTTAGTCCGATGGATTTTGCACAATTTCATCCTGGTGGCTCTTTGGGAAAACAATTGTATTTAAAGGTTAAAGATATTTACCCCTTACATGAGAAACCATCGGTTTCTGAGCAAGCCAATTTGAAAGAAGTTATTTTAGAAATGACCAGTAAGCGTTTGGGTGTGACGGCAGTTTTAGATAGTCAGAATAAATTATCAGGTATTATAACCGATGGAGATTTACGGCGTATGTTGCAAAAATCCATATCTATGGAAGGTTTACATGCTATGGATATCATGAGTCGGAATCCTATTACCATTTCTTCAGATGCATTGGCTGTAGAAGCTTTTAGACTATTAAAAGAAAAAAATATTACACAGGTATTAGTAGCAGATGCTACAAATTATTTGGGCGTTATCCACATTCATGATTTAATCAAAGAAGGTATCATCTAATGTTTTTTCCAATTGGCGACGATAATGTGCAAGGTGGTTATAAGCCCTTGTTTTCTTATACCCTGATACTGGTCAATGTACTGGTATTTTTATTTGAATTTAGTTTGCGTCAGGATGTGGCTGAGGCCTTCGTTGTTTCGTATGGATCGATACCTGCTGAAATTAGTTCCGGACAAGATTTATACACTTTATTGTCTTCCATGTTTTTACATGGAGGCTGGATGCATTTGATTGGCAATATGCTTTTTCTTTGGGTTTTTGCAGATAATATCGAAGCGGTGATCGGTACGTTCAACTTTATATTATTTTATATTTTGGGAGGTATTGCTGCTGCTCTGGTTCATGTTCTAACAAATCCATACAGCGAACTGCCGATGGTTGGAGCAAGTGGAGCGATATCGGCAGTGATGGGTGCTTATCTGGTGATGTTTCCCAAATCAAGAATCCGGGTGTGGATTTTATTTTTATTTACATCTGCTTATGTACCGGCATTGTTTTTTCTGGGTATTTGGATTGCTCAACAAATGGTTGCCGGATTTGGATCATTGGGCCTCAATACGGAAGAAGGTGGAACTGCCTGGTTTGCACACATCGGAGGTTTTAGTTTTGGATTTATAGTAGGTTTATTTGCCAGAAGAAATTACCGAAAGAAATACCACTATTTGGAAGGAGATGATTGATGTATTTTAATGGAATGAGTGTAACGGATCTTTTTTGAAAGAATACCCAAAATCAAACCTCCGGTTTATTTTAATTCGATTGAATATTTCCATCTGGCTAGAATGTAAAAATGCTATAATCTTAAAATGCTATAATGCTATAATGCTGTAATGCTATAATGCTGTAATGTTATAATGCTATAATGCACAAAATATTATAATAGCATCTGATTTTAATGTTCATTCTAGTTTAAAATATTGAACCATTGAACCATTGAACCATTGAACCATTGCAACATTGCAACATTGAACCATTGAATTATTGAACCATTGTAACATTTTAAAATTGCTATTTTGAAACATTCAGTTATCATGCAGAGATTTTTCTTGATTTCAACTTGAAGTTACAGATTAATTCTCTTTGAATTTGTATGGTGATATACTTAATTTTTTGAATTCAAATATGTGCATTGAGGTTTCATCACTTTGAGATATCTTTTTATCTTCATCCGACTTTAAGGTTGGTTGCTATACTCATCCATTTTTTTGGTTCATTAGAAATAGCGCAATAACTTTATATGTACAAAATAAGTAAATGGGAGACTTGCTTTGGATTTAACCCTTTAAAGTTCTTACTTCATATTATTTTTACGTTATTTCCTTGTGTTTGCTGCTTTAACTTAGAATGGAATTAAAAGGAATGGAATTTGATATTGTGGTTTCCCTCTGCAGGATGCACTTATGCTTATGCTTTTACCTACTCAGCTTTCAGATGAGCTTTGGCCAACAGCAGACTGAAATTATTTCCATGAGCCATATCTCTGTTGAGGATGGGCTTGCCTCAAAATATGTCAATTGCGGTTTACAGGACAGTAGGGGTTTTGTCTGGTTGGGTACTTATAATGGTTTGCAGCGCTATGATGGCAAAAAATTTTTACTCTTTACAAAAGAGCGGGATTCACTTCAATCTAATTCAATTTCTAGTCTAGTTGAAGATCAGGATCAATTAATTTGGATCTGTAAATCTATTTTTGACAAAGGCTATCCTTATAATGAAACTGGAATGGTTGACATTTTTGACCTGAGGACAAATAGAATTGAACCACTTGAGAGAAAATTTAAAGGTAGACTACCTTTTGATCCAAATAGAGTGCAGTCGGTGGTAAGCAACGAAAAGCATGAATTGGTACTTTTGATTCAGGGAGTGGAAAAAAATGATAAGTCAATGTATTTTTATACAAAGAAATCAGGATTTATTAAGCTCAATGTTCCGGTTGATGTTTTTCCTCAAGAATATATCTCAACTTTTTTTTTCAAAGGAAATTATTTTGGCTACAATACAAGAAGTTCAAAGACTCTTTTTAGTATTTCGGAAAATAAACCCGTAATTAATTTTAAGGATATTAACTATATTATTATTGGAATTGAATCCAATGGATCTTTATTGTTGAGAAATTCCAAAACATCTAGTATAAGAAGAATTACTTTGGAAGGGAAGGAAGAGGAAAAATCATTTCCATTTAAAAATTTAAGCTTATCCCAGGATGCAAGACTTGGAAAGATAGTGGGATTTACAGACAGCATTGCCTTTTGTCAATTTGAGGACTTTACATTTCGAAAATTAGCTGATGTACAATTATTTTCTTCTCTTTCTAATTTTTCCTACTACAATTCTTTTAGTACCCAAGACGGTACGATCTGGATTTGTACAAATGAAGGAGTGTATACAATCAAAAATACCCCGAATCGATTTAAGCATATTCTTAGTAAAGACGTTTATCGTTTTAAGTCCAATCAGAATAGTCAGATACGGAATATTTATACGGATTCAATAGGACGTTTAATTGTAAATTCCTGGGCAGGATTTTATTTATGTTCACAGGATTCAATCGGCGAATATATCTGCAATAGGATTTATTCTCCAGAAGATGATAGAGTCTATACACAAGGAACTTATTTTGATGGAGTCAATCTATGGTTTAATAAAGATGCTGAAGCGAGGCGGCTGAATGTCTATACTCAAAAATATGAGTCTAATATTACTTTTAAGTGGATCTGGATGGGCCTTAAAGCAAAAAATGGATTTCACTATCTTTCGCGAAGAAATTATATCTACTGCATATCAAATGAAGCTATCATAGAAGAAATTAAATCCTGCAATGACAGCTTGCCGTTTAACTGGATTCAACAGTTTTATTATACCCGGGATGGATCGTTTTGGGCTGTTGGTCATAGTGGACTATTTACTATTAATGAACAGAATTGTATTTCAGCATATTATTCCAAAGATCAAAAAGATGAAAAATATCGCCTTCCCTTTTCTGATTTTCATTCGATGTTGGAAGATCGAAATGGCAACATCTGGTTAGCTAGCAATGGCTCTGGGTTAATTAAATGGGATCGAAAACAGCATACATTTAGTTCTATCACAATTCAGGAGGGTCTAAGTTCAAATATTATTTATTCCATTCTGGAAGATGAGCGTGGATTTCTGTGGTTGAGTAGCGACTATGGAATTATTCAATTTGATCCCCAATCCTCTATTATTAAAAATTTCTCTACCCGGGACGGACTCACGAACAATGAGTTTAATCGTTGCGCCTTTCATCAAGGCCTGGATGGAAAGATCTTTTTTGGTGGACTCGATGGGATCAATGCCTTCCATCCAAAAGACTTTTGGAATGATGAGACTAAATCTAAGTTTCCACTTGCGGTTACCTCATTGACTCAATATGATGGTGAAACGAATAAAATCATTGATAAAACGAATGAGCTTTTGGTTCAAAATAAAATTATTTTAAATCCCGGTGATAAATTCTTTACGCTGGAATTTTTATTGTTGAATTTTCAAAAAACAATTAATCGTTTTGCCTATAAAATATCCGGCATTGACAAAGACTGGATACCATTAAATGAAGGCTCCCTGCGATTAAGTGGATTGCCTTATGGAAATTTTACATTAAAAATTAAAGCATTGGGCGATGAAGGAAAAAATGAACTTGAATTGGCACTTATTGTAAATGCCCCATTTACAGAAACGTTGTGGTTTCGATTGATTTCATTGCTCGCTTTGATTGGAGTAATTTATTATTTCTATAATCAGGCAAGGATAAGAAAAAACGAACGACTTGAGGCAAACCGATTGAAAGAATTGGATGAATTTAAAAGCAGGTTCTTTACGAATATTAGCCATGAGTTTCGTACACCATTAACTGTTATTCTCGGATCCAGTGATCAACTTATTGAGGATAATGTAAAGCTGCAACCAGAGGAGCGAGTCCAAAAAGCAGGTTTGATAAAGCGAAATGGGCAAAATCTGTTGCGATTAATCAATCAGGTTCTCGATTTATCGAAACTTGAGAATAAATCTCTGGAACTTAGTTACATATTAGGAAATATTGTAAATTATATCCAATATATCTGTGAAAATTTTTATGCATTAGCCGAAGTAAATAAGATTACAATCCAGCTAGAATGTGAGGAGAAGGAAATTGTTATGGATTATGATCCTGAACGTATTTTACAAATTATGCATAATTTGATTTCCAATGCCATTAAATTTTCTCCCAATGGTAGTACGATTTCAATAAAAGTTTCACGACAAAGCGATCAGCTTCATATTTCAATAGCAGATGAAGGAGTTGGTATTACTCCTGAAGAATTATCAAAAGTGTTCGAACGATTTTTCCAGGCAAGAAATCAATCTCATGCCCGTATTGGTGGCTCGGGCATCGGATTATCATTTACAAAAGAACTTGTAAAAATTATGGGTGGAGAAATACGTGTAAGCAGCCCAGCTCCGGAGAAAGAAAAAGGAAGCCAATTTCATTTAGTACTTCCAATTACTACAAATTCACCTATAAAAGACAATGATTTTAATTTATCTGTGGGTCGTTTAATGCCGCAACATGTGCGATTGGATGATTTGCAGGTCCAACAAAATGGAGATCCTGATAAACGAGTGATCCTTTTAATTGAAGATAATACGGATATTCTGGAATATCTCAGTTCGATTTTTAGATCTGACTATCAAGTTAATTTTGCTCTCCATGGACAAGAAGGGATTAACAAAGCCCTTGAGCTCATTCCGGATATTATCATCAGTGATGTCATGATGCCAGAAAAAGATGGTTACGCCGTATGTGACTTTTTAAAAAATAATGAGAATACAAGTCACATACCTGTTATACTGCTCACTGCTAAAGCCGGAATGAGTAGCAGGATTACCGGAATTCAAAAAGGTGCGGATGCCTATCTTTCCAAACCATTTCATAAAGAGGAATTATTGAGTTGGGTAGAGCAATTAATCAAAGGCAGACAAAGACTCCAGAATAGATACAACTCACTCCAAAAGCTTCAGGAAAACCTTGCTGATCAATCCTCTGAAGATTTTATTTATGAAGATGCTTATATCAAAAAATTAAACGATTTCCTCGAGCTTAACTATTCTGAAAGTGAGCTTTCGATACAGGACCTTTGTCGGCACTTTGCTAAAAGTCGTACACAACTTCACCGTAAGATAAAAGCCTTAACCAACCACTCAATGATAGAATACATTAATCAGTTTAGATTAGAGAAGGCTTATAAAAAGTTATCTCAAAAATCCATGAATGTTTCAGAAGTAGCCTATTCTTGCGGATACAACGACCCTAAGTATTTCAGCAAGCTGTTTCAGGAACAGTTTCACATACTTCCCAGCGAGTTAAAATAGGCGCTACCTTCCGGATTTTCGGGAAAGTGAAATTCCCGATTTTGATTCAAATTTCCAGTAATCCTCCATTTGTGCAGCTCATTTCTGCCTAAAAACCAAGGATTTGCAACAAAATTCCCCCTTTTTGCAACAATCCTCGACCTCTCCTTTTCAGCCAAGTCGCATGTTTGCATACCAAAAGGCGTCAAGCAGCTTTATGAATCTGACTGGCAATTTCTTTCAGCCTCATGATACAATGGATTCCTTTTGAAAATTGAAACGAATCAAACATTATTAAATAAAATTCTTTTTATGAAGTCACTACAATTTGCTCAGAGAAAAAACATCATTTTTTCCTGCTATCATTCAAGCCTGCTCAAAAATTGTATTTTCCTTTTGTTATTAATGCAAGGATTTTGGTTAAATAGCCAGGTTTCCGGTGTTGGTATTAATTCAACAGGTGCTAATGCAGATCCTTCATCCATTCTTGATGTAAGTTCTACAACCAAGGGTGTCTTATTGCCAAGAATGACCAATGCCCAAAAAAATGCAATCAGTACACCAGTCACAGGTTTAACTGTTTACCAGACAGATGGTGCGAAAGGTTATTGGGTTTACAATGGAACTGCCTGGGTTCAAATTGGATTATTAGCCAATGGAACAACCGCAGGAAATACTCCATTTTGGAACGGTACAAGCTGGATCGTAAATAGCAATATTTATAATAATGGAGATAGCATTGGTATTGGAATCTCATCCCCTACTGCCAAATTACATGTTTCCGGCAAACCAGTAACCGGAACTACTGCTGCTGACACAACCATGGATGGTATCATGAAGATCAGCCGGCCGACCAATGCTGGAAAGAATGGGGCAATGGTTGAGTTTTCGTTAGGTACTTTTAATCCGGCTGGAGGGAATTCATTTTCCAAATTGAATATTAATTTAGCAAACAATACATTAAGTGCCGCTCCAGTCAATGTAATGACACTAAATTCTTCAGGCAATGTAGGTATCGGTAATCAAAAACCACATGCTTTACTTCAATTAGCAAACACTTCAGATCAACGTAAGCTAGTACTCTATGAAACGGCAGATAATGATCATCAATTTATTGGTTTTGGTAATGATGCGGATGGATTGAAATATCAGATTGATAGCAGTACTTCCAGTCACAGATTTTATTCAGGACTCAAT